>NZ_QJOT01000002.1:0-467180 GCF_013393165.1 Paenibacillus sp. 79R4
GGCGGGGCTGGCGGCAGCGGGCCTATGGCCGCGCCGCAGGAGGGGCCCGCGCTGCCGCATAGCGGCGCGGACGGGGCAGTGCCCGGCGGCGCGCAAGCCGCCGGGGCTGCCGCGGGGCCGGCGCAGCCGGAAGCTCTGGCTGCGTCCAAGAGCAGCCCCCTCATCGTCAGCGATACGCTGAAGGGGCTGCTGATGCAGGTGCTGTCGCGGGACGACGCTCCAGCACCGCTGCTGGACACCGCCCGGCAGCTAGCCAGCCAATTGACCGGGCAGCAGCTATTGCTTACGACGGACCGTACGGCTCCGTTCGCACAAGTCACGCTATTTCTGCCCTTTATCGGGCCGGATGGCGAACAGACGGCGTCCGTGCATATCGAATCAAGGCGTGGCCGCAAAGGGCTACTTGATGCTGACAATTGCCGGCTATGGTTCGATTTGCAAATGAAGGCGCTTGGCCAAATTATGGTCGATGTACAGGTGGCAGACAAGAAGGTGCTGCTCAAGATCTATAGTGAGAATGAACTTGCCGGAGCCTTTCTTGAGTCCCGCCAGGATGAGGTGGAAGCTGCATTGGATTCGGCGGGATACCGCTTGTTAGCTTTGCACGCAGAACCGTTGTTCAAAGCTGTTGAAGAGGACGGAGCCAATGATTTAACAATGTCACAAGCTTACGCGCCCAGCTCATATAGAGGGGTGGACTACCGTGTATGAGTGAGGAGAAATCCCAGGAGCTTCCGCTTTCTATGAAGAAGGCTGTCGCTTTGAAATATGAACCGTCCAAAGGCGATGCACCGATCGTAGCCGCCAAAGGCAGGGGGCTGCTGGCGGAGCGTATCCTGGAGACGGCCAAGGAGCATGGGATTCCGGTTCAGGAGGACCCAGCGCTAGTGGAAGTGTTATCCAAGCTTGATTTGGACCAACAAATCCCGCCAGAGCTTTATAATCTGGTAGCGGAAATACTCACTTTCATTTACCGTTCCGACAAGCAAGCTGAGGAAGAATGGTATTATGAATAATCCAGGGCGCCGTGAAGCAAATTCACGGCGCTTGAATTTTTCATAGTAGATCTGTCTGTTGATCCGGGTTCTGTTGATGACTGTTATCGTTAACGATGGTTTGCATAAACCATTTGCCAGATATCCATTCATAACTTATATTGGATTTAAGTGTAGTTATAGCCTTTATATCCCATAGTCCATGTATACTTTGCTATAGAAGTTATGAAGGGGTCGTTACATATGGGTAATCTGAGAAACGAAAGAACGGGTACAGATGAACGCCAAATTCGTGGCAGGCAGGCGGAAAATATGGCCGCTCTATATTTGCAAAATCAGGGATATAGGATCTTGGCCAGAAATTGGCGCTGCCGGACGGGAGAATTGGATTTAATTGTGACCAAGGAGGAGCAGATTGTTATTGTCGAGGTACGCAGCCGCAGTGGCTACGCGCTAGCCTACGGTTTTCCCTCCGAGTCCATCACTCCGCGCAAAATTCGCAAGGTGCGTGATACCGCTGCCGTCTACTTACTGCAAGCCGATAAACAGACAGCTACAGTCCGCTTTGATGTGATTACAGTTTTGTACCCTGGAGATGGCGAGCCACAGTTAGAGCATTTAAAAGCTGCCTTTTAATATAGAAAGACGCCGGGGTCATTAGAAATTGCGAACGAGGTTTATCCAAGATAAGTGATAAGCGACGAATAATATATGTCTGTTGCCTCTTAACCTAGAATTTTCCGCTACCAACGATCTTGCTCCCTAATCAATGAAAGGCTTTCCAGAACCACAATGGACCGTGGAAATGGAGGCCTTTTTGATTTACAGAATCTCAACTTTGCGCCGATCTAACTGTCGATATTGGATCGCCTCGGCGATATGGGCGGAAGTAATTCGATCCACGCCCTCGAGATCGGCGATCGTACGGGCCAGCTTAATAATCCGATCATAGGCACGCATGCTGAGCCCAAGCGTTTCGAATGAAGCTTCTAGTAAACGGCCCGCTTCTGTGTCAAGGGGAGCGAACTTGCGAAGCATCCGGCCGGATAATTCACTGTTGCGGGTGAATGTGTCATTACGGTAACGATTAAGTTGAATCGCTTCGGCTCTCTCAACGGCAGCACGCATCTTAATTGAAGATAAAGGCTGTACATCGCTTTGCCAATTGGCTGGACGCGGCACTTCAACATGCATATCAATCCGGTCAAGCAGTGGGCCGGATATCTTCTCACGATACTGAGCGATCCTGGCCGGGCTGCAGGTACATGGAGGAAGCGGTGGTTCAGATCCTAAAAATCCGCAGGGGCACGGATTCAAAGAAGCCGCTAACAAAAATCGTGCTGGAAAAGTAAAGGAAGCCCGTGATCTGCTGATCGAGACGACGCGCTCCTCCAACGGTTGGCGCAGCACCTCCAGTACACCCCGTGAAAATTCGGGCAGCTCATCCAGGAATAAGACGCCGTGATGAGCAAGACTGACCTCTCCCGGCTTCGGTATGCTGCCGCCGCCAATCAGCCCAGCCCCTGAAATGGTGTGGTGAGGTGAACGAAAAGGACGTACGCGCATTAAGCCGCTCCCACTCCCTTTTAATTTGCCAGCCGAGCTGTAAATCTTTGTAACTTCCAGAGCTTCCTCTTGGGATAGCGGAGGGAGAATTGTGGGCAGTCTGCGAATGAGCATTGTCTTGCCGGTACCTGGAGGACCGATCAGGACGATATTATGCATGCCTGCCGCTGCGATCATCAGCGCCCGCTTGACATGTTGCTGTCCAAGCACATCGCTATAATCCTCGGCAGATGGCGGGAACAGGACGGGCTCCTCGGTCGCTATCGGGTGATCTTGATGGATCTGTAAATGAGAGAGTGTGGTCAAATACAAGGGGGGTGCTGTTGCTGTGCCCTTTTTATGGGATATCTCCTCTGGAGCAAGCTGCTTTAAATGTCTTAGCCCATAGACATGAACTCCATCCAGCAGCATTGCTTCCGGGGCATTCTCTATTGGTACTAGTACCGAGGTGAAGCCTCGTTTCATCGCCAGATCAACCATAGCCAACACTCCGGGAATCGGGCGAAGCGTGCCATCGAGCGAGAGCTCTCCGAGGATAAGCAGGCGTTCGCCCTCCGGCAGCCGAATTTGCTCGCTTGCTGCCAAGAGTCCGAGTGCGATGGCGAGATCGAAGGCGCTGCCTGCTTTGCGCAGATCGGCTGGCGCAAGATTTATAGTGACTCGTTGCAGTGGAAAGGTGTAGCCGCAGTTTTTTATGGCTGAGCGTACTCTTTCCACAGCTTCGCGCACGGCGGAATCCGGCAATCCGACCAGATTTACTTGAGGAATCCCACCGGACAGATCGACTTCCACCTCAATCAATACCCCATCAATCCCGTAAAGACAAGCGCTGTAAAGCTTTCCGTACATGGACATAACGAAAAACACCTCATTTCCATAATTAGGAGGTTCAGTCGTAAGCTGAGTGATTTACTCGACTTTTACGAACCTTCATTTGACACCAGTTGCCTGGCAATGGAGCCAAATCGAGGGAAAAAAGGTGCTTCCATATTTTCCTGATTATGCTTTGATCGTATCGTAGAAGTTTCTTTTGAGATTGTCAAGCTTTGATGAATAACAATAAAAAACATCACATCATTTTATCGGGTTGATTATCATGATAGACTAGGAATTCATCTCATTTCGCGATGTATTTCATAAGCCTGGATGTGATTCGCTAATACTGCTTGGAAGTGAAAAAGTCGAATATATAAATATTCTAAAATAAAATGGCGATTTTCGGCGGTGAGATGAAAGAAGGTGCGTCACTTTAAATAGTGGGTTGATTTATCTCAAAATGAGATCAAATTGATATAAAAAAGTTGTGTATAAATCATGAACTTTTTAAGGAAAGCGTTTCAAAAACATGATACAATGGTTGGGGTTTCAACGATTTGACCATACCTGTGAGGTTCGTTACTTCGGGTTATGGAACAACTTCTAATACCGCCTGTTGATAGGAGGATTCTAAAGTATGAATATCCATGAATATCAAGGAAAAGAAGTGCTGAAGCAGTATGGAGTCGCCGTTCCGAAGGGACAAGTTGCGTTTACGGTGGAGGAAGCTGTAGAGGCAGCGGCTGCACTGGACAGCCCGGTTGTCGTTGTGAAGGCGCAGATCCATGCTGGCGGACGCGGCAAAGCTGGTGGCGTTAAAGTCGCGAAGAATCTGGAAGAAGTGCGGACTTATGCACAGGAAATTCTCGGCAAGGTACTGGTAACGCATCAGACTGGCCCGGAAGGCAAAGAGGTCAAACGCTTGTTGATCGAAGAAGGTTGCGACATTAAGAAAGAGTATTACATAGGCGTTGTTGTCGACCGTGGAACCGGCAGCGTCGTAATGATGGCGTCGGAAGAAGGCGGTACGGAGATCGAAGAGGTCGCCGCAGCAACTCCGGAGAAAATCTTCAAAGAGGTAGTTGATCCTGCGTTGGGCCTACAGACCTATCAGGCGCGCAGACTGGCTTACGCGATTCACATACCTAATGAACTGGTGAATAAGGCGGTTCAATTCATGATGGCTCTTTATACGGCATTTGTCGACAAGGACTGCTCGATCGCGGAGATCAATCCGCTGGTAGTTACCGGTGACGGCAATGTAATGGCGTTGGACGCTAAATTGAATTTTGATGCCAATGCCCTGTTCCGTCATAAGGATATCCTTGCTTTGCGCGATTTGGAAGAAGAGAACGAGAAGGAGATCGAAGCCTCCAAGTACGATCTTAGCTATATTGCTCTCGACGGAAATATCGGCTGCATGGTTAATGGAGCAGGTCTTGCTATGGCGACGATGGACATCATTAAATATTACGGCGGCGATCCTGCCAACTTCCTTGATGTTGGGGGCGGAGCGACGGCTGAAAAAGTAACCGAAGCCTTTAAGATTATTCTGTCGGACGATAATGTAAAGGGCATTTTTGTTAATATTTTTGGTGGAATTATGAAATGCGACGTTATTGCAGCGGGGATCGTAGAAGCGGCACATCAGGTCGGACTGGATCGTCCGTTGGTGGTACGTCTGGAAGGAACGAATGTAGAGCTGGGCAAGCGTATTCTGGCCGAATCCGACTTAACGATCGTATCGGCGGATTCGATGGCAGACGGCGCTCAGAAGATCGTTGCGCTCGTATCGTAATGTAATCACCTTATCCATAAAGGGGAGGCTTGAAGTATGAGTATTTTAATCGATAAGAATACAAAGGTTATCACCCAGGGGATCACGGGCAAGACTGCGTTGTTCCATGCCAAGGGCGCCTTGAACTACGGGACGCAAATGGTGGGCGGCACATCCCCGGGCAAGGGAGGCACTACGGTCGAGATTGAGCTGGAGAACGGACAAACGGCGAGCTTGCCGGTGTTTAATACAGTAAGAGAGGCGAAGGAAGCGACCGGTGCAACGGCGAGTGTTATCTACGTACCGCCGGCCTTTGCCGCGGATTCGATCCTTGAAGCGGTGGAAGCGGAGCTGGAGCTCGTCATTTGTATCACGGAAGGCATTCCGGTGCTCGATATGGTCAAGGTGAAACGTTACATGGAAGGCAAGAAGACGGTACTGATCGGGCCAAACTGTCCGGGAGTAATTACGCCGGGAGAATGCAAGATCGGGATTATGCCGGGTTATATTCATCTGCCAGGCCATGTGGGCGTTGTATCGCGCAGCGGTACGCTTACCTATGAAGCGGTTCATCAGTTAACAACACGCGGCATCGGGCAATCCAGTGCTGTTGGTATCGGTGGCGATCCGGTTAAAGGCTCGGAATTTATCGATATTTTGCGCCGGTTTAATGAAGATGATAATACCCATGCGGTAATTATGATCGGCGAGATTGGCGGAACGGCTGAAGAGGAAGCGGCGGAATGGATCGCTGAGAATATGACGAAGCCTGTCGTCGGCTTCATCGGTGGGGTTACTGCGCCTCCAGGCAAGAGAATGGGCCATGCGGGTGCAATTATTTCAGGCGGCAAAGGTACGGCCAAAGAAAAGATCGCGAAGCTGGAGCAATGCGGCATTAAGGTCGCTCCGACTCCATCCGAGATGGGGGCAACCTTGGTTGGGGTGCTTGAAGAGCGCGGATTATTAGGCATGTGCACGACACATTAAGAGAGGTAATTCAAAAAGGACGCTTTTGATCACGTAGTTAAGAGGAGAGCTTATTCGACATCGAATCTTGAATTCAGCCGGGCCTTCCGGTGCTCACGTACCCACAACGTACGCTGCGCTCCTCAGTCCCTGGCTTCATTCAACCTTCTCGGTGCTGAAAACCGACCTTTTTGAATCTTTGATTTGGGAGGTAATTCAAAAAGCACGCTTTTGATCACGTAGTTAAGAGAAGAGCTTATTCGGCGGGCCTTCTGGCGTTCCTTTATTTGATTTGCTATAATACTTTAAGCAAGTTTATATTGGTATATTTTAGTTAGTTTAAGGTAAGCAACCTTCTGGGCCAAATGGCAGGGGGTTGCTTTTTTGTCGTTCACGAAACTTATTGAGGATGAATGGGAGGAACGAATGGTGGATAGAAATGAAGTATTGATCGCATTGCATGAAGTGAATGGTCTCGGGTGGAGGCGGATAGAGGAAATCGTTAAGAGAGATAGCGATTGGCAGCACGCTTATCAGTTTAACGCAGCTGATTGGTTGGAAAGAGGACTTGAAGCGGAATTGGCGTTGTGGATGAGCCAGCAATTCACCTTGGATTGGGTAGAAGAAAGACTAGAGCGCATGAAGCGTAAACGGATTAGACCGGTAACTATTTACGATGAGAAATACCCACTATTAATGAAGGAAACGGTTCGGCCCCCCTGGGTTTTATACACAATTGGAAATATGAGGCTGTTATCCGCTTTATCTGTAGCGATTGTTGGCACGCGGCTTCCCACGGCTTACGGACGAAAAGTAGCCGCAGGGTTAACGGAAGGATTATGTGATAGAGGGATCACCGTTGTCAGCGGCATGGCGCGTGGCATTGACGGGGCATGTCATGAAGCCGCGCTTAACTGCGGCGGAAGAACCATCGCCGTATTGGGAACCGCGATCGATATCGCTTACCCGCCTGAACATAACTCCTTATACCGTAGAATCGCCGAGTCCGGATTGATCATTTCGGAATACCCGATGGGCATGAAGGGACATCCGGGCATGTTCCCGCAGCGCAACCGGATCATTGCCGGGATTTCCCGGGGCACAGTCGTTGTCGAGGCGGACGCCCGCAGCGGATCGCTGATTACAGCAGATGCTGCACTTGAGGAGGATCGGGATGTATTTGCAGTGCCCGGCCCAATCACCTCCCCGAAAAGCCGGGGGACGTTGGAATTGCTCAAACAAGGGGCGAAAATGGTCACGGATGTGGACGATATTTTGGAGGAATATCAGGCTTTTTTATCTTACTCGCGTGTGACTACGAAGAGGGTATCAGAAGTTTGTGAGTTGACAGATGAGGAGCAGCGCATTTACGATATGTTGCAGCAGGGGATAAATCATTTTGACGATTTACTGCTGCAAACGTCATGGGATTTTGGACTTTTACATTCAGTTCTGTTATCTTTAATCATGAAAAAAGCGGCGGTCCAGCTGCCGGGTTCTGTTTATAAGATTATATAGTCCATTCCTATCGAAGAGTGGCTTGAACATATGACTATATACAATTGTTGAGAGGAGGATGGATCTGTGGCTGATTCTCTCGTTATCGTGGAGTCGCCTGCAAAGGCGAAGACGATCGGAAAATATTTGGGCAGCAAATACATCGTGAAGGCTTCTATGGGGCATGTTCGCGATTTGCCGAAAAGCCAAACCGGGGTTGACGTGGAAAATGACTTCAATCCCAAATATATAACCATCCGTGGAAAAGGTTCAGTACTGAAGGAATTAAAAGATGCGAGCAAAAAAGTAAAAAATATTTATCTGGCGGCTGACCCCGATCGCGAAGGGGAAGCGATTGCCTGGCATCTTGCCCACGTGCTTGATGTAGATGCCTCGAAGGCCTGCCGCGTTGTATTCAATGAGATTACGAAGCAGGCGGTTAAGGATGCCTTTAAAACGCCGCGCAAGATCAATATGGATCTGGTCAATGCCCAGCAGGCGAGACGAATTCTCGACCGTCTGGTTGGTTATAAGATTAGTCCGTTATTGTGGAAGAAGGTTAAGAAGGGGTTATCCGCTGGCCGTGTACAATCGGTAGCTGTAAAGATTATTTTGGACCGCGAAAATGAAATCTCGGCCTTTGTCCCGGAGGAATATTGGACAATTACAGCTGTCCTGAAAATCGGGGACATTGAATTTGAGGCGAAGTTCTATAAATACCGCGGAGAGAAGCTTGAGCTTGCGAATGAGCAGCAGGTCGAAGAGATTCTCAAAGCGCTGGAAGGCGCCGAGTTCAAGGTTGGTGAAGTGAAGGAGAAGGAGCGTCTTCGTCATCCGGCTGCGCCGTTTACGACGAGTTCCCTGCAGCAGGAAGCGGCCCGCAAGTTGAATTTCCGTGCGGCTAAGACGATGTCTGTTGCCCAGCAATTATATGAAGGCGTTGATTTAGGCAAAGAGGGCACAGTTGGTCTAATTACTTATATGCGTACAGA
Source organism: Paenibacillus sp. 79R4 (assembly GCF_013393165.1). Lineage (NCBI taxonomy): Bacteria > Bacillati > Bacillota > Bacilli > Caryophanales > Paenibacillaceae > Paenibacillus > Paenibacillus sp. 79R4. Next base: position 8,610 of record NZ_QJOT01000002.1, read on the forward strand.
TTCGACGCGGATTGCTGCTTCGGCACAGGAGGAAGCCAAGGAATATATCGTGGATAAGTACGGAGAGAACTACGCTCCGGAAGCTCCGCGGCAATATTCGAAGAAGGCGGCCGGAGCGCAGGATGCCCATGAAGCGATTCGTCCTACCTCGGCACTACGCGACCCGGAATCTGTGAAGTCATTTATGAGCCGTGATCAGTTCCGCTTATATAAACTGATTTGGGAACGATTTATGGCTAGTCAGATGTCTTCTGCGGTGCTGGATACGATGTCCGTTGATATCCCTGCGGGTGAAGTGACTTTCCGGGCCGTTGGCTCGAAGATCCGCTTCCCGGGTTTCATGAAGGTCTATGTGGAAGGTAACGATGACGGAACAACGGAAGACAATAAGTTCCTGCCTCCGCTGAAGACTGGCGATGTGCTGAAGAAGGAAACGATTGATCCGAAGCAGCACTTCACTCAGCCGCCTCCGCGATATAGCGAAGCACGTCTGGTTAAGACGCTTGAAGAGCTTGGCATTGGACGCCCGAGTACGTATGCGCCGACCTTGGAGACGATTCAGAAGCGTGGGTATGTGGCGATTGAAGATAAGAAGTTCATCCCGACCGAATTGGGGGAGCTGGTTCTCGAGCAAATGGAACAGTTCTTCCCGGAAATTCTCAACGTTGAATTTACCGCCCATATGGAGGAAGATCTTGACCATGTCGAGGAAGGCACTGAAGACTGGGTTCGCGTCCTGAGCGAGTTCTATGGGCCGTTTGAGAAGCGGCTGGAAGTTGCGGAGAAAGAGATGAAGGAGATCGAGATCGAAGATGAGGTCTCCGATGAAATCTGCGATAAGTGCGGAAGACCGATGGTCTACAAATTGGGCAGATTCGGCAAGTTTCTCGCCTGCTCTGGATTCCCGGATTGCCGCAATACGAAACCGATCATCAAGGACATCGGAGTAGCCTGTCCGAAATGTAAGGAAGGGCATATTGTTGAGCGCCGCAGTAAAAAGGGCAGAGTGTTCTACGGCTGCGACCGTTATCCGGAGTGCGATTTTGTATCCTGGGATAGGCCATCGCCAATCCCTTGCCCTAAATGTGGATCGCTCCTCATCGAGAAGCGCAATAAGCAGGGCGGGAAGCTGCAATGCACCGCTTGTGATTTTGTACAGGCGATTGAGGAGAACGAAGACGCTGCGGGCGAATAAGACCATACAATTCTAATAAGACATTTACAGCAGCGAATTCTGGGGGGATTTAAGTTGACAGATTCTAGTAGAGTAACCGTCATCGGCGCCGGGTTGGCCGGAAGCGAAGCGGCGTGGCAAATCGCCAGCCGTGGGGTGCCTGTTACTTTGTATGAGATGCGTCCGGTGGTTAAGACACCGGCGCATCATACCGATAAATTTGCCGAACTCGTATGCAGCAACTCGCTGCGAGCGAATGGGCTTACGAACGCTGTAGGGGTATTGAAGGAAGAAATGAGGATGCTGAATTCGCTCGTGCTCGGATCGGCTGATCATAATGCAGTTCCTGCCGGCGGAGCGCTGGCTGTGGACCGCGACGGCTTCTCCGGGGAGATTACGAACACTTTACGCGAGCATCCGCTGATTGAGGTTGTGAACGAAGAAATCACAGAGATTCCGCAAGAGGGGGTCGTAGTCATCGCTACAGGCCCTCTAACTTCGCCGGCTCTCTCCGAGCAGATCAAGGCGTTGACGGGAGAGGATTACTTCTATTTCTACGATGCGGCTGCGCCGATCATTGAGAAAGAATCGATCGATATGAACAAGGTATACCTTGCTTCCCGTTATGATAAGGGAGAGGCCGCCTATTTGAACTGTCCGATGACAGAACAGGAATTTGATGCATTCTATGAAGCGCTTATCACCGCCGAAGTTGCTCAGCTTAAGGAGTTCGAGAAGGAAGTGTATTTTGAAGGCTGTATGCCGATTGAAATCATGATGCGCCGCGGCAAGCAGACCGCGTTATTTGGTCCGATGAAGCCAGTAGGGCTCGTGAACCCGCATACGGGTACGCTCCCCCATGCTGTCGTACAGCTTAGACAGGATAACGCTGCCGGAACGCTCTATAACATGGTTGGCTTCCAGACTCACCTTAAATGGGGCGAGCAAAAGCGCGTCTTCTCGATGATACCTGGTTTGGAAAATGCGGAGTTTGTCCGTTACGGCGTCATGCATCGCAACACATTTATCAACTCACCTCGTTTGATGCTTCCAACCTATCAACTGAAGGAACGCAGAACGCTCTTTTTTGCCGGGCAAATGACCGGTGTGGAGGGATATGTAGAATCCGCAGCTTCGGGTCTCCTTGCCGGCATCAACGCAGCGAGAGTCGCTCTCGGCCAGGAAGGCATCGTCCTGCCTGAAGATACAGCGCTAGGCAGTATGGCCCGGTATATTACAACGGCGGACTTTGAACATTTCCAGCCGATGAATGCGAATTTCGGGCTGTTCCCTAAGCTGGATACAAGGTATCGGAAGAAGGCCGAGAAGAATGAAGCGTTGGCACAGCGTGCGCTGGACAGTCTCCGCTCCTTTATTGCGGCTGAAGGAATGGCATAATTAGACTCTGGCCTTGTCGTGATATATCATAGAGATACGACATAAGATTTACTTTAGGATGGATTTTTTTCGAACCAGCCCTAGAGAGATCCTATATCGTATTGCATAGCGGACATAGCGGCACCCGTCTATGTCCTCCATAGGCTCCGGGCTTTTCGTCGGCCTGGATTGGAGGAGGTAGACGGGTGCTATAATTATCAGATGGAAGGATGCGGTTGTTCATGGTTCCTACTTTTCATGCTACAACAATTTGTGCCGTTCGTCACAACGGAAAGGGAGCAATTGCCGGTGATGGCCAAGTCACGCTTGGCGAGAGTGTCATTATGAAGCAGACCGCCAAGAAGGTCCGTAGATTATATAGAGGACAGGTGCTGGCGGGTTTTGCCGGTTCAGTTGCGGATGCAATAACCTTGTTTGAGAAGTTCGAGGGTAAACTGGAAGAGCACCAGGGGAATTTGCAGAGAGCTGCGGTTGAGCTGGCCAAGGAATGGCGTCAGGATCGCGTGCTGCGCAAGCTGGAGGCTCTTCTGATCGTTATGGACAAAACCGGGATGCTTATGATCTCCGGCGGCGGAGAAGTGATCGAGCCGGACGATGATATTTTAGCGATCGGCTCCGGGGGGAATTATGCCCTATCTGCTGCCCGTGCTCTAAAACGCAATGCCGCGCATATGGAGGCAAAGGATATTGTACGCGAATCGCTGCTGGTCGCATCGGAAATTTGCGTATTTACGAACAATAATATTATCGTTGAAGAACTTTGATGCGGGAGGGATCTTGGATGAATAATCAGAATTTAACACCACGGCAAATCGTAATCGAGTTGGATAAATATATTGTCGGACAGAAGCAAGCCAAGAAATCCGTTGCAGTTGCGCTTCGCAATCGCTATCGCCGCAGCTTGCTCAGCGATGAGGTACAGGACGAGATCGTACCTAAAAACATTCTTATGATCGGACCTACTGGAGTCGGCAAGACCGAGATCGCTCGCCGCCTCGCCAAGCTGGTAGGTGCTCCATTCGTCAAGGTTGAGGCGACGAAGTTTACAGAGGTAGGCTATGTCGGTCGGGATGTTGAATCCATGGTCCGCGACCTGGTGGAGGTTGCTATTCGTACGGTCAAAGCTGAGCGCACAGAGCAGGTGAAGGATAAGGCTGAGGAACTGGCGAATGAAAGACTTGTCCAGATTCTTGTTCCGTCCACTCATAAGTCGAAGGGGGTACGCAACCCATTCGAGATGTTGTTTGGAAATGCCAATCAGAACTCTTCCTCAGGATCAGAACCTCAAGAAGAGGATAGCAGTGAATTGAATGAGAAGCGTCGTCAAGTACGCTTCAAGCTGTTAGCGGGTCAAATGGAGGACGATATCGTTGAGATCGATGTAGAGGACAATACGCCTAACATGTTCGATATGTTCGCTGGCCAAGGCAACGATCAGATGGGCATGAATATGCAGGAGATGTTTGGCAACCTGCTGCCGCATCGGACCAAACGAAGAAAGCTGACGATCAAGGAAGCCAGAAAAGTGCTTACTCAGGAAGAAGCGGCTAAGTTGATTGATCATGATGATCTGACCCAGGAGGCTATCCGCAGGGCCGAACAGTCAGGCATTATTTTTATCGATGAGATCGACAAGGTAGCAAGCCGGGGGCAAGGCTCGGGGCCGGATGTATCTCGGGAAGGGGTGCAACGCGATATTCTGCCTATCGTTGAGGGTTCCACGATTATGACCAAATATGGCCCTGTGAAGACCGATTATGTTCTCTTTATCGCCGCCGGGGCTTTCCATATCGCCAAGCCATCGGATTTGATTCCGGAACTGCAGGGACGATTCCCAATCCGGGTTGAACTGGATAGTCTGACGCTGGACGATTTCGTATCCATTTTGACCGAACCGAAGAATGCCCTTACGAAGCAGTACGCAGATTTGCTGCGTACGGAGAATATCGAGATTGATTTCTCAGATGAGGCTATCCGGGAGATCGCTGCGATTGCAGCTAATGTGAATTCTAATACGGAGAACATCGGGGCGAGAAGACTTCACACGATTCTGGAGAAGCTGCTTGAAGATCTGTCTTTCGAAGCGCCGGAATTGACACTTGACCGAATGACGATTACACCGGAATATGTTAGCAGCAAATTAGGAGATATTGTGAAAGATCGAGATTTAAGCCAATATATTCTTTAATTTTCCATTGACATATAAGACTTGACCCGTATAAAAAGGCCGTTAGACCCAGTATTATTAGGGGGAAACGGCCTTTTTTTATTCTCTAAAGGAGTAATAGAGGGATTCTATAAGACTAGTTACTGTCGATATTTCTCGAAAAACTAGTAAAATTTTAAAATATTGTCAAATTCAAAGCCAATTATTTCAAAGATAGTGCTTTTTTCTTATTGTAATAAAATCGATTCTCCTAGAAACTTATGTTATATGACATGAAGATGTTTTTTTCTACAAACCTACATGAATTGATAAATAATTATCAAAAAAAATGTCGAAAAAAGAGGGAAAGCCATCTGAATGTTGAATACGTACATTTAAGGAAAATATGCGAAATAACAAAGGGGGCGAAATAATGCAACTGTTGAACGGAATAGGGTTTGCTCGGATTGAGTCAGCAGTACAGGCCGCTAATATGCGCCAAAGTGTGCTGGCTAACAATATAGCTAACGAAGATACCCCTTATTTCAAACGTTCAAATGTATCATTTGAGAGTTTGCTACAGCAAGCAAGTGAAGGAGATATGCCAGCTTTGCAGGGCATTCGTACCAATAATAGGCACTTTGTCATAGGTCCTCCCTCAGGTATGCCTGAGCCTGTGGTAACTACAGACAGGACGACAGCCATGAACAACAACATGAATAATGTCGATATTGATAGCGAAATGTCACAGCTTGCCGAGAATCAATTGAGATATAACACCTACATAGAGCAAATTAATTACCAGATTAAAATGAAGCGAAATGCGGTTGAAGGGAGATAACGGGGTTGAAGATCAGCGATAGCTTTAGTATTAGTTCTTCCGCTCTAACGGCGCAGCGTCTTAGAATGGACGTTATATCATCGAATATTGCGAACGCAGAGACGACAAGAGCTGGGGTGGTTGATGGCAAGGCGGTGCCCTATCGAAGAAAAATGGTTGTGCTGGAGCCTAAGCAGCAAACCTTTGGACAAGCCCTGAATACAGCGTTAGACGGCACAGATAAAGCTCAGGGGGTTAAGGTTACGGAGATTAGGGAGGACAGCGCACCTTTCAAGCCGGTCTATAATCCGACTCATCCCGATGCGGATAACGAAGGATATGTATATATGCCGAACGTGGATATTCTCAAAGAAATGGTAGATATGATCTCGGCAACCAGATCTTATGAGGCCAATGTAACAGCACTGAATGCGAGTAAAGCGATGATTACCAAGGCATTGCAAATCGGCAAATAGCATCTTTTATTTTGACTTAAGGAGTGTTGGTCGTTGATACAAAGCATGAATTTTAATACTGTAAAGCCTTTGGAAGGAGTCGAGCAGTACAGTACAGCGGAAGCTAAGGGGAAGACCCCTGCGGAAGCCATGAAGAGCTTTGGCTCGTTCTTGTCGGATGCTCTCGATAATGTAGCCGCGCAAGAACAGAATGTTCAGATATTGAACGACAAGTTCCTGGTCGGTGAAGTAAATGCCGATCAGGTAATGATCGCCTCGGAGCAGGCCTTGTTAAGTTTGCAATTAACTACGCAAGTGCGGAATAAAGTGATTGAGGCATATCAAGAAATCATGCGTACGCAAATTTAATGAAAACTAGCAAGCTTTGGATGAGGTGACGTCGTGAATGAGAGAATTGCCCAGTACCGGGACACATTAACGGGTTACTGGAACCGTTTCAGCAAGAAACAAAAAACGTTGTTAATTTCTACAGTTTCAATAATATTGCTGGCGATTATTCTGCTTACGGTTCAATTTTCTAAAACGGAATATGATGTCGCTTTTACGAATTTGGATTCCTCGGATGCAGCGGGTATTATTACTTATTTGGAATCAAGCGGTGTTCCGTACAAATTGAGCGCGGATGGTTCGAGCATTTCGGTGCCCAGTAAGAATGTAGCTAGAGTGAAGGTCGATATCGGCTCACAAGGGATCGTTCAGAACGGGTCGATCGGGCTGGAATCCTTCAACGAGAACTCTTCGTTGATCGGGATGACGGATAATGAATTCAGTGTGAAGTACAAAAAAGCACTGAATGGCGAGGTAGAGCAACTGCTGAAGAGCATGAAGGGCGTTAATAATGCGAAAGTGCTGATCAATCTGCCAGCGGAAAACGTATTCGCCAGTCCTTCCGAGCAGGAAAAGGCTTCCGCTTCCGTAGTTGTTAGTTTCAAGCCGGGTTATCGCCCGACACAGGAAGCAATCGATGGTTATTTCAATCTAATCAAGACGTCGGTGCCTAATCTGCCGATCGAGAACATCTCCTTGTCCTCCAGCGATGATAACGTGCTGCTTGCTTCGGGAGAAGGGGGGAGCGGAGGCAAGATCGCTTCGCTTACAACGGCTGTTCAGGAAAATATGGCTCTGCAGAAGAAATTCGAGAGCGATGTGCGCCAGAGTGTCAAGCAGTTCCTGTCCAAGCTAACCGGACCGGAAAAGGTCGAAGTGCTGGTAGCCTCTACCCTTAACTTCGATCAGGTTACTCAGAAGGATAATCTAGTAACTCCAGTAGATACAGAGAATATGAAGGGCATCGAAATCAGCGCCCAAAAAATTCAAAAGAGCTATACAGGCCAAGCTGATGGCGTAGGTGGTATAGCTGGAACCGGTGAGCAGGATGTCCCGGGGTATCCATCTGGTGGGACAGGTAACGGTTCTTCTTCAGAAGAGTCGTCATCGACGATAAATTATGAAGTGAATCATATTACAAAGGATATTGTTGCCAGTCCTTATGTGGTGAAGGATTTAACCATTAACGCGGTGGTTGAACCCCCGAACGGACAACAGGCTTTAGACCCTGCTACTGAATCCGCGATCCAGACTATTCTGGCTAATATCGTAGGTTCATATCTTGCAGATTCCGGTACTACATATACAGACGCTGAACTACAACGAAAAGTTGCTGTCTATTCGCAACCATTTCATGGAACTGAGCAAAGCACTTCTGGCCTGAGCCTGTCAAGCCCGCTTGTATGGGGAGTCGGAGCCGCTGCACTGCTGGCGATTGCCGGGATTATTTTCCTGGTTGTCCGCCGGGGCAGAAATCAAGAGATCGAGGAAGAAGAAATTCCAATGCCGCTTACACCGGAGTTTCCTTCCATTAATTTGGAATCAGTCACGAACGAGAACCAAGTGCGCAAACAACTTGAGACACTGGCCAAGAAGAAGCCGGATGAATTTGTCAACTTGCTTCGCACATGGCTGGCTGACGAATAGAGGTGAACGCATTGTCAAAAGGAAATCCTACGGTGCTTACCGGAAGGCAAAAAGCGGCAATTCTGTTAATTACTCTCGGACCAGAAGTGTCCGCGGAAATTTTCAAGCATCTGCGTGAGGAAGAGATTGAACAACTTACGCTTGAAATCGCAAATGTACGCAAGGTTGACAGCGCCGAGAAAGAAATGATTATGACTGAGTTTCACCAGATCTGCCTGGCTCAGGAATACATTTCACAAGGCGGTATCACTTATGCTAAGGAGATTCTGGAGAAGGCGCTTGGCGAGAGCAGGGCGCAGGATATTCTCAATAGGTTAACGGCTACTTTGCAAGTAAGGCCATTTGATTTCGCTCGTAAAGCAGATCCGAATCAAATTCTTAACTTTATTCAAAATGAAAATGCACAGACTATTGCTTTGGTATTGTCATACTTGCAGTTTGAGCAAGCAGCTTCTATATTGTCTTCCCTTCCACAGGAGAAGCAAGCTGAAGTCGCTCGCCGGATTGCAATGATGGATAGTACATCGCCAGAGGTAATATCTCAAGTAGAGCGTGTGCTGGAGCAGAAGCTGTCGGCAACGGTGACTCAGGATTATACGAGCGCTGGCGGCATAGAGTCGATCGTTCAGATCTTGAATGGCGTCGACCGCGGTACAGAGAGGACGATTCTCGATTCCCTGGAGATACAGGATCCGGAACTTGCCGAGGAAATCAAGAAGCGCATGTTCGTATTCGAGGATATCGTCAATATCGACAATCGTTCGATTCAGCGGATTATCCGCGATATCGAAAATGCCGATCTGCAGTTGGCGCTCAAAGTGGCAAGCGAAGAAGTGCGCGAAGCGGTATTTCGCAACATGTCCAAGCGGATGTCCGATACATTCAAGGAAGAAATGGAATATATGGGGCCAGTACGGCTGCGTGACGTGGAAGAAGCTCAGACTCGTATCGTAGCTACTATCCGCAGACTGGAAGAAGCCGGTGAGATCATTATCGCCCGCGGCGGAGGAGATGACATCATTGTCTAATCTGATTAAGGTGTCGCAGTACGTTCCGGTAGATGTTCTTAAGCAGCTGGATTTAGCTAAAACCTACGCTAATCCTGAGGGCGAAGTGCCTGAGGATGAGGCGGCCCCAACCGTCCAAGCAGATGTTGTTTCAGAAGCGGATTTAGCAGCGGAGGAAGCCAGACGGCAAATGCTGGCCGATGCCAAGGATTTTGCTGAACAGCAAGTCAGGGCTGCTTCGGAAGAGGCAGAGAAACTGTTGGCTGAAGCTCGCGAACAGATTGAAGCTTGGTGGCAGGAGAAGCGAGAACAGGATGAACATCTTGTCGAGGCTATTAAGTCGGAGGGCTTCAGCCAGGGGTATGAGGAAGGCAAACTGCAGGCTGAGCAAGAACTGAAGACAAAGATTGATGAGATGATGTATGAAGCGAGTACGGTTCTGCAGCAAGCCTATGTGGAGAAAGAGCGGATCATCCAAGAATCCGAGCCTTTTCTGGTCGAGTTAAGCTGTGCGATTGCCGAGAAGATTATCGACAAGCAGTTGGCGCTTGAACCATCATATACGGTGGATCTGATTAGGAGCAGCTTGGCTCGGAAAAGAGAACAAGGGGAGATTACGCTATGCGTAGCCCCTGCCCAGTTCTCCTTCGTACAAGCTGCGAGAGAAGAACTGACGCTAGCGATCGATTCACAGGCTGAACTCCAGATCCTGCCTGACCCGACTGTGAAGGATCGGGGTTGCGTTATACGATCCGCCTACGGCAGCATCGATGCCAGAATCGATACCCAGCTTGCGGAGATTAAGAAGGAATTGCTGCGTATCTCGCTGCAGACAGAGGAATAGGGGACGAAAAAATGACAACCATTAATCCTTCGCGTTATATCGAGCATCTGAGACAACTTGATCCTGTGCGTGTTAATGGCAAAGTCACACAAGTCATCGGCCTGATGATTGAGTCCGAGGGTCCGGACGCAAGCATCGGCGATGTCTGTTACATATATCCGAATAAATCCTCCCAGCCGCTGATGGCTGAAGTTGTTGGATTCCGCGACAATAAGGTGCTGTTGATGCCGCTAGGAGAATTGCAAGCTATCGGCCCCGGCTGTGACGTAGTTGGGACAGGGAAGCCGCTCACGGTGCAGGTCGGTTCTGAACTGCTAGGCAAGGTGTTGGATGGACTGGGGCAGCCGCTTGATGAATCGCTATTGCCTTCCAGACTAGGTCATTATTCCACTTTCGCCAAGCCGATCAATCCGATGAATCGTCCTCGAGTCGAGGAGCCCATTAGCATCGGTGTTAGAGCGATCGATGGATTGCTTACCATCGGCAAAGGCCAGCGCGTCGGTATCTTCGCTGGTTCAGGGGTCGGGAAAAGTACGCTGATGGGCATGATTGCCCGCAATACTTCAGCGGATGTTAACGTAATTGCACTGATCGGGGAACGGGGCCGCGAGGTGAGGGACTTTATCGAACGCGATCTCGGGCCGGAAGGGTTGGAGCGTTCGGTTGTTGTCGTAGCAACGTCCGACCAGCCGGCACTCATCCGGATGAAGGGGGCGTTAATCGCGACGACGATCGCGGAGTATTTCCGCGACCGTGGGCTGAATGTAATGCTCATGATGGACTCTGTCACACGTTACGCGATGGCGCTTCGTGAAGTCGGGTTGGCCGTCGGCGAACCTCCGGCGATGCGTGGTTATACACCGTCGGTGTTCGCTGCACTTCCCAAGCTTATGGAGCGTGCAGGGACCGGACCGGTTGGTTCGATTACGGCTTTTTACACCGTGCTGGTTGATGGGGACGATATGAATGAACCGATAGCGGATGCCGTGCGTGGGATTCTCGACGGACATATTGTCTTGAACCGCAACATTGCTAATCGGGGACATTTCCCGGCCATAGACATCTTGGCAAGCATCAGTCGTGTAATGAAGGACATTGTGTCCAGGGAACAGAACGATGCCGCCGAGAATTACAAGCGGCTGCTCGCCGTCTACAAGGATTCCGAGGATCTGATTAATATCGGCGCCTACCAGCAAGGCTCCAATGCGGAGATTGATGAAGCGCTAAGCTATATTCAAAGTATTTGGACCTTTTCAAAGCAAAGGGTGGATGAGAAGGTCGTATTGTCAGAAGCGCAGGAGCGTTTAATTTCCGAATTTACTAGGGAGTGACAGATACAAGGATGAGGTTCCGTTATGTCTATCAAAAAGTCGTAGATTTGAAGTCTAATGAGAGAACTCAGGCTGAATGGATGCTTTCTGCTGCGGTTGGCGAACTGGAGGCACAGCGGCGTTCCTTGGAGCAGCTTTTCTTGGATCGCGCGAATACTTTGGCTGAGATACAGTCGGAAATGGAAAACAGGGCTTCGGTCGTTAAGCTGCAGGAGCTGCAGTACTATGCGGATTACTTGGAAGTGTGCATTTCGCAGAAGACCGGTGAGGTAAAACGTGCCGAAATCAATGTTGATAAGAAAAAAACACATTTGACCGGCAAAATGCTTGATGAGAAAGTGTGGCTTAAAGCGAAGGAAAAGGAGCAGCAGAAATTCCAGCACGAGATGCTTCTTCGGGAACAACACGAACTGGACGAGATGGCTACGGTCCGGTTTGCCATGAAAGCCCGCTAATAACGCGTGTTACAAGTAACAGCCTCTATTGGATTAACGGGCATGGGTTACGAAGGAGGGGATAGAAATGGCCAAAAATGAGGTAGAGCTTGACGAACAACTGGAGGAATCAGGCGGAGGGTTCACACGATTTTTGTTCTTCGTGACACCGATTATATTCCTTATTGTTATGCTTACGGTGCTTATGGCACTATTCAATATGAATTTTCGGGATACTTTGTTTGACCTCGGCAAACAAATTCCGATCGTAAAAAATTGGATTCCTGACGAGGGCTCACCTGAAGCAAAGAAGAAAGAGGAGACAAAACTGCAGGAGAAGAGCTCCGAGGCGACAATCAAACAGCTTAAGGAACAACTGGCCAAGCAAGAGTCACAGCTGCAAGAAGCAAACTCAAAGGCTCAAGAGCAATCGGATCAGGTGAAGAAGCTTCAAAACGCTCTGAATTCAGAGCGTGATGTTTCGACTAAAGCCGCCCAGGAAGAGCAAGACGCGAACTACTTGAAGGAAGTCAAGAAGCTGTCGCAAATCTATGCGGAGATGAGTCCAAGTAAGGCAGCAGCGATTTTTGACAAGCTGACGGAGGAAGAAACCCTGCAGATGTTCAGCGTCATGAGCAATGATAGCAAGGTTGCGATACTGGAGAAGATGGACCCGCAAAAAGCGGCTGACATCTCGATCAAACTGAAGGATGTAAAACCTTCTGAAGATCTGAATATCGCTGCTTTGCAATCCAGACTCAAGAAGGAAGCCGAAACCGGCAGCACCGTTGCTAATAAAGGGTTGGATGATGCTCAATTAAGCGCGACGTTCGCATCGATGTCAACGGACTCGGCCGCCAAGCTTATTTTACAGACCTACAAGATCAGCCCTGAAAAATCGCTTAAGATTTTACGAGCAATCAACGATTCGACCCGCTCGAAGATTATGACTGCGATGACAGAGCAAGATGAGAAAGCATCGGTCAAAATCTTGAATCAGCTCGTAGCAAAATAAAGATTCAAGAAGGCCCGGCTGAATTCAAGATTCGAAGTCGAATAAACTTTCAGCTATCGTCGCTTCGTGATCAAAAGTGGACACTTGAAAGGAGGTGAAAAAAATATGAGCCAAACAGTAACCAATCTACTTGCCGGAACCCAAGCGAACTCGATCATTTCCTCCGGAAACAGTAAGGGAACGGCTGCCGTAGACCCGGCGCAATCGTTCAGCCAAGCTATGCTGTCTATGATGGCAGGGGACGGTAAAACTCAGCCAACGCAGCTATTGACCCAATTAAATGCTCTACTAGGTATTACTTCCGAGGCAACTGGCGGGGAAGTTGAGGTTGATCCTGAGGCGGAAGCACTGAACAGCATGTTGGATAACCTGCTTCAGCAGCTTGAGCAACTGGATGAAGCCTTGGCTGACAATCCTGCGTTATTGTCTGCGCTGCAGAGCTGGATGATCCAGGCCCAGCAAATGTTACAGCCCAGCGATTTTGTTCAAGATACAGAGACATTGTCTGCGACCGAAGCCAAGGTGCCTGCACTGGCACAACATGTGGAGACGATAAAATTTGCGCTCCAGGATACATTGCTTCAGCTGGCGGCTGCAAATCTGCAATCCAAGTTAGCAGGCCTAAGTGGCAACGGTGCTCAATCCTTTGAGAATTTACTGGGTTCTCTGAAGAGTATTCTGGCGGGAGCTGGATTAACCGGCGACTTGAAGGGCACAGATGCTCAGCACGGACGATTTACTGTCTCGAATAAAGCGGAAAATGGACTCTCTCAGCTGGCTGCGGATACAAGTCTACGAGTAGATTCAGGTCAAAGTAAAGTTACCAAGGCGAATGAGGTCATCCCTTCAGCTCATCTGGCACGCGCCGTTGATTTAACTGCGGCAGAGGCAACAATAACGAGTGGACGCGTACTCGAAGGTGCCGAGCAGTCGGGTTCTGGATATAACACGGCGGATGATCTGTCCAACTTCCAGCTGGGACATGTCATGACTGCAGGCCAACTTGCTCTTCGCGATGCGGGAACGGCCCAACTTACGGTCAAAGCACCACCAGTTCCTGTGGAGAACTTCGGCAAAGAAGTCGGCCAATTTCTGATTAATAAGCTGGACATTATTAAGACTCAAGGGATGTCTGAAGCAAGAATTTCCTTGAACCCTCAGCATCTCGGCAGTGTGGATGTCCAAATTAAGATGCAGAACGGTCAACTGGTAGCACAGTTTATTACGGAGCACGCTTTTGCCAAGGAGTCATTGGAAGCGCAGATGTCACAGCTTCGTTCGGCATTGCAAGCCCAGGGGCTTCAGGTAAGCAAGCTGGAGGTAACCCAGAATACATCCCTTTCTTCGCATATGTATCATGATGGACGACAGCCAGGCAGCGGAAGCAGCGGGCAGCAGCAAAGCAAGCGGCGTGATGTGACCGTCTCTGAGGAAGAATTGCTGTCAGTCTATGACCTGAATGAAGAATGGAATGACTGGATCAGCGAAGTGCGAGCGAAAGAATTGAATATGGGCAGCTCCTTCGTAGCGAGAGCATAAGAGAGGAGGTAAGCAAATGGCAGACGTAGTAACGTCAAAGGTCATGTGGCCGAATTACTCGGCTGAGAATGTGGCCAAAGCAAGCAAGCTCGATAACTCCTTGGGCAAAGACTCCTTTCTCAAATTGCTAATTACGCAAATGGGGAATCAGGACCCGTTATCTCCGATGGATAATAAGGATACAATCGCTCAATTGGCGCAATTCACTTCAGTAGAGCAATTGATCAATATATCTGATCAGCTTGCGGTTATGAGCCAGTCGCTCGGCAACACTTCCGGGCTGATCGGGAAGGTCGTTAGCTGGAATACATCGACTTCTACCGGAGAGTACGATATAGCAACTGGTAAACCATCGATTAAATCGGAAAAGGCTAGCGGCATCGTTGAGGCAGTTATTGTTCGTAGCGGTGAAATGTATCTCAAGGTAGGCAATCAGGAGATTGAAGTATCCAAGATTGAGAGAGTGGAGAATCCGCAAGAAGCGGAGAATCCTTCTACAGAAGATCCACCACCTGTTGAGACTGCTCCGGAGGATCCTTCCACTGGACAAGGGGCTGAGACAGAATGAATGAACCTATGCGCGTAGGTAATCTATATCCTGGCATCGTTCATCCAGGTGCTTTACAGCAGCCGAAGAATCATATCGGGGGCAACACTCAATCTCAAGGGAATTCCTTTAAGGAACTGTTCCAGGACGAGTTATTCCGTTTGAGCAACCATGCGGTCAAGCGTCTGGAGCAGCGGGGAATAGAACTGGAGCCTGAACAGATCAGCAAGATCAATTCGGCCATCGATCGTGCAGCGGCCAAGGGAGCCAAGGATTCATTAATATTAATGAAGGATATGGCATTGATCGTTAATGTTCAGAACCGAACCGTTGTCACCGCGATGGACAAGAACAGTATGCAGGATAATGTGTTTACTCAGATAGATAGTGCAGTAGTAATCTCTTAAATTGGCTGGCCCGGATTCGGAGAGCCAAGCAGATGCCGCAGATCGACGGAAGCGGCTCTAACAACTATCAATAACGGGAGGAATGTATCAATGTTAAGATCGATGTACTCTGGCGTGTCCGGGATGCGCGGGTTTCAGACGAAACTTGACGTAATCGGCAACAATATCGCCAACGTGAATACAGTTGGCTTCAAAGCTGGACGCGTAATGTTCAAGGATATCATGAGTCAGACGGTATCCGGGGTCACTGCACCAAACGAAGGGGAAAACGGTGGCGTAAATGCCAAGCAAATCGGCCTTGGTGTATCTATCGGTTCGATCGATACAATGCATACCGGAGGAAGCGCAATGACAACCAATAATCCGCTGGATCTGCGGATTGATGGGGACGGATTTTTCCTCGTAAAATTGTCTCCTGATCAGGAAGTTCCATTCCTGACGAGAGCAGGGGACTTCCATCTGGATGCAGCTCGTCAATTGGTTACTTCCGATGGATTGCTTGTCTGCGATGCCGGTGGCGAGGTGCTCGAGCCGATCGGCGAGGATGTAACGGCCTTCTCAATTGCTGCTGACGGAACGATTGTACAGAAGATGAATACGGGAGAGACGGAGGCAGGCGCTCAAATCGGCGTTGCCAAGGTTACGAACCCAGAGGGACTCGAGAAGATTGGTGGCAATCTGTATCGTGTTACGCTGAACGCCATTGCTGATGGGGAGCTTGAGCCGACAACGGCCAATAACGCTGAGTTGGGCACAGGTTCAATTATCTCTGGACAATTGGAAATGTCCAACGTCGATTTGACGGGTGAATTCACAGAGATGATTGTCGCTCAGCGCGGATTCCAGGCAAACTCCCGAATTATTACGACTTCCGACGAAGTCTTGCAAGAAGTTGTTAACCTGAAACGCTAAACCTAGCATAACGGGGGAGGGAGCTCCCTTCCCCGACTTACCGGATGCACCTGCAGGTTATACAGGGAGAATGAGCGACTTACGGTTAAGACGGGAGGTTAATAATGATTTATGTCACACGCTTGAACGGCTCGCAAATGTGGCTTAATGCCTTGATGATCGAGACTGTCGAGGAAACACCCGATACATACGTAACCTTGGTTACTGGTAAGCGTATTATAGTGCTGGAGAAGGCGGCTGAGGTCATTACGATGGTTAAAAATTACTATAGTGAAATCGGCATCCACGCAGCATCCATAAAAGTGCAACAAACGGAGGAATTGTCATGAAGAAAATGGCGCCTTGGCTAATTACTATTTTACTAGCCATTACACTAATTGTACTAGCCGCCTTTCTGCTAATGAATCAAATTACGAGCCCTGACCGGAGCAGTGAAGTGAAGAACGCAGTAGGAAATGTGGCAGTGCCGAAGTCTCTATCTGCGGATGAGATTGTACAGGTCACGTCCACGATTGAGGGAATCAAGACGAACCTATCGGATGCAGGCTACGTTGTTGGAATGGACTTTGCATTCCAAATGGATAGTGCTACAACGAAGGAAGCTTTCGACAAGATCAAGGATTATAAAATTAAACCGATCATCATCAAGACTTTGGCCGATACCAAGCCGGATGAATTGACTGGAGCGAAGGGAAAAGACAATTTGAGCTCCAAATTGTTGAACCTAATCAATAAGTCATTGCCGGAAGGAAAATTGATTCAAATCGATATCACAAACTTTATTATGCAGCCGATCTTCTAGTATTGGCGGAATCTCTACTACTAGTTGATATTGATAGAATTACTTTTCTTTGGAGGGGGTGAGAGGTTTGGTAGATGTATTATCGCAAAATGAGATTGATGCTTTACTTGCGGCTCTATCTTCGGGCGAAATGGACGCCGAGGAATTGAAAAAGGAAGAGACTCAGAGGAAAATCAGATCCTATGATTTTAAACGGGCCGTTCGGTTCTCGAAGGATCATATTCGCAGCTTGACACGGATTCATGAGAATTTTGCCCGCTACCTTACCACCTATTTTTCGGCGCAACTTCGTACTTTTGTGCAGATTAATGTGGTACAGGTGGAACAGCTTCCTTATGACGAGTTTATCCGCTCAATACCGAAGATGACGATTCTTAACATTTTTGAAGCGGAACCGCTGGAAGGCCGGATGGTGCTTGAAGTTCACCCTAACGTGGCTTTTGCTATGCTGGACAGACTGCTTGGCGGGATGGGGATTGCACCTTCCAAGATCGGTTCATTGACAGAGATCGAGACGATCATCATGGAGAAGATATTCAGCCGCGCGTTTGACAGCCTCCAGGAGGCTTGGAAGACCGTGATTGATATCCAGCCACGAATGGAGGGGCTCGAGACGAATCCGCAGTTCATGCAGATTGTGTCTCCTAACGAGACGATCGCGCTTATCTCGCTGAGCACAAAGATCGGCGATACCTCCGGGATGATCAATTTATGCATACCACATGTGGTTATCGAGCCAATTATGCCGAAGCTGTCAGTCCATCACTGGTTCGTATCGCAGAAGAAGTCGCGGGCACCGGAGGAGATGGATGCGCTGCGCAACCGGGTCAGCAAAGCGAATTTGCCGATTATCGCGGAGTTAGGCGAGTCGAACATCACAGTGCGCGAGTTCTTGGAACTATCCGCAGGCGATGTGATCTCCTTGAACAAATCGGTTCAAGAGGGACTGGCTATTCGCGTCGGAGACAGATTGAAATACATCGGCAGCCCGGGTACGCTCAAAGATCGGGTAGCTGTTCAAATTGATGAAATTGTCAGCGAAGGAGTTGAGGAGCTTGACGAGTAAAGATTATTTATCCCAGGAAGAGATTGACGCCCTTCTAAAGCAGGCTAATCAGGATACACCCACTGAACCCACAGTATCGGATTATTTGACGCCGCTTGAGCAGGATGCGCTGGGCGAAATTGGCAACATTACATTCGGAAGTGCGGCGACCGCGCTGTCCACATTGTTAAGCAAGAAGGTTGACATTACAACCCCTAAAGTATCGATTATTACACGCTCTCAATTTGAATCCGAATTTCCTAAACCGCATGTTGCTGTTCATGTGCAATATGTTGACGGGTTTGAAGGAATGAATTCACTGGTTATTAAGACCAGAGATGCTCAGGTTATCGCCGATCTGATGCTCGGAGGCGACGGCAATCCGGCAGAAGAGGAATTAAATGAAATTCATATTAGCGCCGTTCAGGAAGCGATGAACCAGATGATGGGCTCGTCGGCCACATCCATGTCAACGATTTTCAACCGTTTCGTGAACATCTCGCCGCCGGGCATCGATATTCTGAATATGACGAACGGTACGGGAATCAACAATCTGCCATCCGATGAGATATTGATCAAAGTATCTTTCCGACTGACCATTGGCGATCTGATCGATTCTACGATCATGCAGCTATTGACGGTGAAATTCGCCAAGGAAATGGTGGAAAGCTTGATCAATGGTTCCGTCTCGGAGCCAGTTAAGCAGGAGACTGCAGCAGCTGCGGCACCGCCGGCACCAGCTTATGAGCCGCCAGCGCCAGCCTATGAGCCACCTGCGCCTACATATACGGCGCCGCCAATGTCGTCTCAGCCTATGCCCCAGCAGCAAGGATATTATTATCCGCCGCAGGAACGGCCTATGGCTGAACCGCAGCATTTCGGAACGGTACCGGGACGTAATTTGAACGTTCAACCGGTGCAATTCGCTAACTTTGGAAATCCAGCTTTAGGTCATATAGATGAAAATAATTTAAACTTACTGATGGACATTCCCCTTAAAGTCACCGTAGAATTAGGAAGGACCCAAAAGCAAATTAAGGATATCTTGGAATTGTCTCAGGGTTCGATTATTGAGCTGGATAAGCTCGCCGGTGAGCCCGTGGACATTCTGGTGAACAACAAGCTGATTGCGAAGGGTGAAGTCGTGGTCATCGATGAGAACTTTGGCGTTCGCGTTACAGATATCGTTAGCCAATGGGATCGAATACAAAAATTACAATAGTAGAGCTTAGGGAGGATTTTAAAGCAATGGCAAACCGAATTCTAATCGTAGACGATGCAGCATTTATGAGAATGATGGTCCGTGATATTTTAACGAAGAACGGGTTCGAGGTTGTTGGTGAAGCCCAGGATGGGGCACAGGCTATCGAAAAATACAAGGAATTGCATCCCGATCTGGTTACGATGGATATAACAATGCCTGAGATGGACGGGATTGCAGCATTGAAGGAAATCAAGAAAATGGATCCGAATGCAAAAGTAATCATGTGCTCAGCGATGGGACAGCAGGCGATGGTTATCGATGCGATTCAAGCTGGTGCCAAGGATTTCATCGTTAAGCCGTTCCAATCTGATCGGGTAATCGAAGCGATCAACAAAACCCTGGGAATATAGGTCGCGTCATGCCTTCGACACAGACGGATTCCCAGTTACCAGGCGGTGATATTAATCTTTGGGGAAATCTGACGATGGTAATTGTTGTTCTGGCCATTATCATTGTTTTAATCGTTGTCTTAATCCGTTTTTTAGGCAGGAAGAATCGCTTTTTGTCGCAAAGTCGATCGATCCGCACTCTGGGAGCTATCGGTCTAGGGCCAAATAAATCGCTGCAGGTCATAGAGATCGGCAGCAGTATTTATCTGGTTGGTGTAGGTGAGGACATTTCCATGGTCGATAAAATTTCCGACCCTGAAGAAGTCATTCTTTTACAGCAGGCGTTTGAAGAAGAGGGGACCGAGTTTGCCGGACTGACTACTGTCTTTTCTGGACTCGTCTCCCGCTTCCGCAAAGGGAATGTGGTGCAGGAGGAAGAGCTGGATGAATCAGCTTTTCATGAGATGTTCCACGCTCAATTGCAGAAGATGCCGAATCGCAAGCGGCAAATGCAGGAGCTGCTGAAGGATCAGCAGCAACAATCTACAGATCGGTTGAGGGATTCATGAAGAACAAAGTTATTATAATAAGCTTGGCTCTGATGCTCCTGAGTGTCTTTGCTGTAACCGTGGCTTCCGCAGCTCCGACCGATCCGATTCCAGATGTGAATATTCAAATCGGCAATTCTGATGGCGCATCGGGTACAAGCTCTCTATCTCTTATACTGCTTATTACAGTTTTAAGTATCGCTCCTGCGATTCTAGTACTGATGACGAGTTTTACGAGAATTGTGATCGTGCTTGGCTTCGTGCGTAACTCGCTTGGAACGCAGCAGATGCCTCCTAACCAAGTGCTGGTCGGGCTTGCGCTTTTTTTAACGCTATTTGTCATGAGTCCTACCTTGTCTACTGTAAATGAGGTAGCTCTACAGCCCTATATCAAAGGGGAAATCTCTCAGACTGAAGCGCTGGATAAAGCAGCAGTCCCGATGAAGAAATTTATGTACTCGCATACTAGGCCTAAGGATCTACAGTTGTTTATGAGCTACACGAAGACGGCCAAGCCGGAGAAATATGAGGATATTCCGATCAGTGTTATGGTACCGGCGTTCGCCATCAGCGAGTTGAAGACGGCTTTTCAAATGGGATTCCTGATTTATATTCCATTCCTGATCATCGATATTGTAGTAGCCAGCGTCCTCATGGGGATGGGGATGATGATGCTTCCTCCGGTCATGATCTCGTTGCCATTTAAGATATTGCTGTTCGTGCTTGTTGACGGTTGGTATCTGGTCATCAAATCGCTGCTTACCAGTTTTGTTACATAGCATTATTACATCTATGATTAAACGTATGCAGTGGATGCGGGGGATTCCCCGCCTGATTCGCGAGTTAAGAGGGGGGAAGACGGTTCATGAGTTCGGAATTTATTATCGGTTTGGCCGGACAAGCCGTTTATACCGTTCTGAAGGTAAGTGCACCGATGCTCCTGATTGGTCTATTGGTTGGGCTTATCGTCAGTATATTTCAGGCGACGACGCAGATTCAGGAGCAGACACTGGCCTTTATTCCAAAAATCGTTGCCGTATTAATTAGCTTGCTAATATTCGGCCCATGGATTCTGTCAACACTCGTTGATTTCACCTATGGGATTTTGAATAATCTTGCCAATTACATTAGTTAGGCCGGTACGACATGGATATTATTTTGCAAAGTGCTTCTGTCTACATGCTGATTTTTTGTCGAATGACAGCCTTTTTTGTAGTTTCACCGATATTTTCATCGCGGAGTGTCCCAAACAGTTACAAGATTGGGTTGTCGGCGATCATAGCCGTCTTCATTTTGCTTATACAGGGAACGAATCAGGCGGTGCCCAGTGATCTTAGCTATTTATTGGTCGTGATTCGGGAAATCCTGATTGGGCTTTTAATGGGTTATGTAGCTACGTTACTGTTCACGGTTATTCAGATGGCTGGCTCTTTTATTGATATACAGATCGGCTTTGGGATCGTTAATGTGCTTGACCCGGTTACGGGCTCCAGTGTACCGGTAATCGGCAATCTGAAGTATGTATTTGCGACGCTGATCTTCTTTAGTATGAACGGCCATCACTATTTACTTGATGCGGTAATTCGCAGTTACAATTGGATTCCGTTATCAAATGAAGCGTTTCAAAGAATTTACAATGGGAATCTGTCTGAATTTTTAATGACTACGTTCAGTCAGGCATTCATGCTCGCTTTTCAGATGGCTGCACCGCTTGTGGTTGCTTTATTTGTGACAGATGTGGCCCTAGGGTTTCTAGCTCGAACAGCGCCCCAATTCAATGTGTTTGTAATCGGCATTCCGCTCAAGATCTTGGTAGGTCTGGCGATGCTGCTTCTCCTGATCCCCAGCTTCATCTATGCGTTTGAGCATTTGTTTGAGGTGATGTTCCGGGCGCTGCACAATTTGTTTGCTACCATCGGAAAGGCGCCGCAGTAAGGAGGAGAATCGCAGGTGGCATATCGGATAAAGCTGGATTTGCAGCTGTTCTCTGGGGAGAAGACGGAGAAAGCGACTCCGAAGAAAAAGCAGGATGCAAGAAAGAAAGGGCAGGTTGCAAAAAGTCAGGATCTGTCCGGAGCGGCTATCCTACTCTCTTCATTTCTGAGCCTGCTTATCTTTGGCGGATATATCAAGGAACGAGTTGTCTTCATGTTCTCTGATGTATACTATCACCGTTTACAAATGAATGTGACGAGCGAAAATGTGATGGTCATGTTCGGTGATTATGCCATTCAGATACTGCTCACGCTGGCGCCGGTTTTCCTCGTTGCTGTGGTGATGGCGATTATTGTCAACTACGCACAGGTCGGGTTTCTGTTGACCGGTGACCCGCTAAAGATGAAGTTCAGCAAGATCGATCCGATCAAAGGTTTCAAAAATATATTCTCGATGCGCTCGCTCGTTCAGTTTCTGAAATCGATATTGAAGCTTATTATTATAGGCTTTCTGGTATATTCGACGATTTGGGGCACTAGAGACCAGATTGCATCGCTTAGCTATGTTCCGGTACAGGAAGCTTTTCATTTTACGGCTCAATTGACGATGAGTCTCGGCCTGAAGATTGCGGCGGCGTTGTTTGTGCTTGCAGTCCTGGATTATATTTATCAGAAATACGAACACGACAAGAGCTTGAAGATGTCCAAGCAAGACATTAAAGACGAGTATAAGAAAATGGAGGGCGATCCGCTCGTCAAAGGGAAAATCCGTGAGCGGCAAAGACGGATGGCCTTGCAGCGGATGATGCAGGAAGTGCCAAAGGCGGACGTGATTATTACAAACCCGACGCACTTTGCTGTAGCACTCAAATATGATGGCACGCAGATGGATGCACCGAAAGTAATAGCAAAAGGTCAAGATTATGTAGCTCTGCGTATCAAGGAGATCGCCAAGGAGCATGGCGTAATCACGATGGAAAATAAGCCGTTAGCACGCGCCCTTTTCCAGAGAACCGAAATCGGCGATTCGATACCTGCGGATCTGTTCCAAGCCGTAGCCGAAGTGCTGGCATATGTATATAGATTACAAGGCAAAGTGAAATAAGCTCTCGGATCGGAGGAAGACCGGTGAAGAAGTTCAAAGATCTGTTCATATTAGTGGGGATAATCGGTATCGTTCTATTGATGATCGTTCCCATCCCGACATGGCTACTGGACATTCTTCTCATCATTAATATATCGCTCTCGCTCACGATTTTGCTAGTGGCGATGAATACACGGGAAGCTCTGCAGTTCTCAATCTTCCCGGCAATGCTGCTCATTACGACTCTGTTTCGGCTTGCGCTTAACGTATCGACGACCAAGCTGATTCTGGGGCAGGCCAAAGCCGGACATGTGGTTGCTACATTTGGCTCTTGGGTGGCACAGGGGGAACCGGTTGTCGGTTTTGTCGTCTTCCTGATTCTGGTGGTTGTACAGTTTATCGTTATTACCAAAGGTTCGGAACGGGTTGCAGAAGTAGCCGCGCGCTTCACCTTGGATGCAATGCCAGGGAAGCAGATGAGTATCGATGCCGACCTTAACGCCGGCTTGATTAACGAGCAGCAGGCCCGTGAACGCCGCAGAAAGATTGAGCGCGAAGCTGACTTTTACGGAGCGATGGACGGTGCCAGTAAGTTTGTCAAAGGTGATGCAATCGCCAGTATCATTATCTTGCTGATCAATTTGATCGGTGGATTTATTATCGGAATGACGATCCACAAGATGGATTTTCAGTCATCATTAGGGACCTATTCCTTGCTGACTATCGGAGACGGACTCGTTAGTCAGATTCCGGCGCTGCTGATTTCAACGGCGTCGGGCCTGATCGTTACCCGCGCTTCTTCGGAAGGCAATCTTGCCGAAGATATTACGAGTCAGTTGTTTACATATCCGAAGCTGATCTACATCGTAGCAGGCACCATTACAGTGCTTGGCCTGTTTACGCCGATCGGTCCGTGGACTACGCTTCCTTTTGCGGCTCTTCTGTTGTTCGCGGCAAGGCGAATGCAGAAGAATATGAATAAGAAGCAGATCGAGCAGGAGCAGCAGGAGGAGGAGCAGCAAATCGAAGAAGTACGCAGCCCAGAGAGCGTCATCAACTTGCTTCAGGTCGATGCTATCGAATTTGAATTCGGTTATGGGCTCATCCCGCTCGCTGATACAGCTCAGGGTGGCGATTTGCTTGACCGAATTATCATGATTCGACGGCAATGTGCACTGGAGATGGGCTTAATCGTTCCGGTGATTCGAATTCGCGACAATATTCAACTAAAACCGAATGAATATGTCATAAAAATTAAAGGAAATGTCGTTGGCAGTGGTGAATTATTACTTAATCACTATTTGGCAATGAGCCCGGGGATGGATGATGATTCCATCACAGGCATTGAGACGAAGGAACCAGCCTTTGGGCTGCCAGCACTATGGATTAATGAGGCGACCAAGGATCGCGCCGAGCTAGCCGGCTATACTGTAGTGGATCCGCCATCGGTTGTTGCTACGCATCTGACGGAGTTAATTAAGGGACATGCCCACGAATTGCTGGGACGTCAGGAGACGAAGGCTTTAATCGACAACCTGAAAGAGAATTACGCGGTTCTTGTCGATGAATTGATCCCATCTGTACTATCGATCGGCGATATTCAAAAGGTATTGGCTAAGCTGCTCCGAGAGAAAATATCAATCCGCGACTTGGTAACGATATTTGAAACTTTGGCTGATTACGGAACCTATACGAAGGATCCGGAAATTCTGACCGAATATGTCAGACAAGCACTCTCACGGCAGATTACTCAGCAATATTCACAGCAGGGAGAGACCATGCGCGTCATTACGGTAGGACCTTCGCTGGAGAAGAAAATTGCCGAGAGCGTACAGCAAAGTGAGCATGGAAGCTATCTCGCTATGGATCCTACCTCCAGTCAGACGCTTTTCCAGAAGCTGTCTGAGCAGGTTAACCGTCTGATTCAATCCGGCCAACAGCCAATCGTGCTCACATCGCCAACGATCCGCATGTATTTACGGCAGATTATTGAGCGGAGTATGCAGGATATACCGGTATTGTCCTATAGTGAACTGGAACCGAATGTTGAAATTCAAAGCGTCGGAGTGGTGAACTTATGAGAGTAAAACGGTATGTCGTCGATACGATGCCTGATGCAATGCAGAAAATACGAGATGAGCTTGGAGTAGACGCTGTAATATTAAGCACGAAAGAGATGAAAATCGGCGGGTTTATGGGCATGTTCCGTAAGAAAAGGATAGAAGTGGTGGCGGCTTCCGAAGGTAACGATACAGGGGCAGCTAGAAAAGGAGTTAGCCGCCCGTCCTCTCCCCCTCTAAGACCGATGACTAAATCTTTTGCGTCGGATGTTTATATGAAATCCAGTGAATCAATGCCGGCTTCTGTAGGAAGTGTACCACAACGCCCGAAGCTGCCGGCAGAGGTGGATAATCCGGTTCTGAGCAGAGCGTTTGATGTCCTTCATGAAGCGAGTGCGACATCCGCACGAAGGGCCGAGAACGAGATTACCCAGGTCAGGACATCCGAACCGAGGCTGACGGAGGAGCAACGCCCTCCTTCGGCCTCAACCGGATTATACACGACTAATAGTCCTAGAGAGGAACGTTTGCTGGAAGAAATTCGTGAAATGAAAACCTGGCTGGAACAATTGGCTAAGCAGCAGAAGGAAAACCGTGAGTTGCCGGAGCCGTTAAGCGCATTTCAGAACCGGCTGCTATGCAAGGAATTTTCGCCACAGCTGGTCGAAGCCTGGGTGGACAAGGTGTACGATAGATGGCTTGACTCGAAGGAGTCCATGTCTGAAGACGAATTAATGGAGGAAATCCAAAGCTGTGTGTCAAGTTCATTGGAAGGGCGCTTAGACGGCGGAATTGGCGAGCATACGCGCATTGTCTATATTGCCGGGCCAACCGGGGTCGGCAAGACAACAACGATCGCTAAGCTAGCGGCGGATCAGATCTTCCGGGCACGTAAAAAAGTAGGCTTCATCACCGCTGATACGTACCGCATTTCCGCGGTTGAACAGCTCAGGACGTATGCTTCGATCCTGAATGTACCCATCGAGGTCGTACAGTCGCCGGGCGATGTGCAGAGAGCGTTTCAGCGACTTGAGCAATGCGATATCATCCTCATGGATACGGCTGGACGCAACTATTTAAATGAGATTCATGTGGCAGAGCTGCATAGTCTGCTTAACACTACCGAGAACAGCGAGACCTACTTGGTCCTTAGCCTAACTTCCAAGACGCAGGATATGGAGAGAATCACCGAGCATTTCAGCAGGTATGGATTGAAGAAGGTCATCTTCACGAAGCTGGATGAGACTGAAAGTGTAGGGCCGATGTTTAACTTACTGGAGGATTATCCTGTCTCCATGTCTTACATCACCAATGGTCAAAACGTCCCTGATGATCTGCTGGTCGCGGATTCGAAATTCATGATTGATCTCGTCATGGGAGCTGGCAGAGCATGAGTGATCAAGCCCAGGCATTAAGAAAGCTAGTCTCTTCTTATAGGGGGCTTGCAGAGGGTTCCGGCAAGAAGCGAACAGCACGTGTATTGACGGTCAGCAGCGGGAAGGGTGGTGTGGGCAAGTCCAATTTCACGCTTAATTTTGCACTCGCTCTCAAATCCTTAGGCAGGAAAGTGCTAGTGTTCGATGCGGACATCGGTATGGCTAACATAGATGTGCTTATGGGGGCGAGGCCAAAGTATAATCTCTATCATCTGTTAAGAGGCGAGAGAAAGATGTCGGAGATTGTTGAGCTGGGAACGTTGGGGCTTCCCTTTGTCGCAGGAGGATCGGGTCTGGCGGACCTATTTTTATTATCGGAAGCAGATCTGAATTATTTCACATCACAGATTGAGATTGTGGCTGAAGAGATGGACTTCATTATTTTTGATACAGGTGCCGGACTTTCCAAGGAGACGTTAAAGTTTATAACAGCGGCGGATGAATGTCTGGTTGTAACTACTCCGGAGCCGACCTCGATTACGGATGCTTATGCTTTGATCAAAGTCGTGCATGGGTTGGACGAACAGGTTAATTTTCGGCTCGTAGTAAACCGTGTGAACGGTGAGAGTGAAGCGAGACAGGTCGCTGATAAAATCTCGCTTGTCTCACGCCGCTTTCTTGAGCTTGAGATTCCGATGCTTGGTTATTTGAGGGATGACACCCATGTCATGCAGGCAGTAAAAGGGCAGACCCCATTTATTACAGCTTTTCCCGCTAGTGCAGCAGCGCGCGATATTCAGCGCCTCGCTATGACTTACTTGAATGTTCCACGGAATAAACCGGATGATACTTTATCAGGAATCAAAGGATTTATGCATAAGTGGTTACGACGTGATAAGTGATTCTGAAAAAGAAGCTAAAGGTGGATGCGGGATGCGAGAAATGTCTTATCGGGTTATGGTGGTTGACGATTCGGGATTCATGCGCAAGATTATATCCGATTTGATTGAGCTGGACCCGGCATTTCAGGTCGTGGCTACGGCTGTTAATGGACGCGAAGCGATCGATAAAGTAGCGGAGCTGAAGCCTGACCTGGTTACGATGGATGTAGAAATGCCGGTAATGAACGGGCTGGAATCATTGAAAGTAATTATGAAGGATTATCCCCTGCCTGTCATTATGCTCTCCGGAATTAATGAAGAGGGCATGCGGGAGACCATCATGGCATTGGAACTGGGTGCTTTTGATTTCATCCGCAAACCGTTGGCGTCAACAAGCTCTTACGATATCGAGCAAGTCGGACGCGAGTTGCGAGAGCAGATGAAAGCGGCGATGCTGGCCAAGGAGAGAAGAGAGATGCGGCAGGCGGCGCTTGAGGCAAAGCTTCAGGAAGCGCGGACCCCAACGCCAGAACTGCCGATTATTCCGGCGAGCCGGAAGCGAAAATTGGAGCCGGATCGGCAGCCGGCAGGCCAGCCAGGTATAACCAAGCCGCAGGGGCAAGATACAGAGCCAACGCTCAGTCAACGCAATGGTAAACCGACGACAGTAGGGGAGCCGAAGAAGCAGGAGAAGCCGCAAGGCGTTGCGAAGGACGGCGGGGGAACAACGGGCGGTTCGAAGACAGTGAAGCAGCCGCTGCCGACAGCTCCTGTGGCTGCGGCAAAGGAGACCGCAGTGAAGCCGGGGCCGATAAAGAAGGTCAAGGAGACGAAGGCGAGAAAGCAGCTGATTCAAGTTTAGCCCTGCAACAGAGGGAGGAGAGCCATAGCCGTCAAGGAGACGAAGGCGAGAAAGCAGCTGATTCAAGAGCAGGCCCAGGAAGATCTGGATCGTCCACGGAGCCGCTCAAGAACCGGATTCACCGATCTCGTTGCTATCGGTACTTCAACCGGTGGCCCCAAAGCGTTAAAGGCTGTACTGGAGAAACTGCCAGCCGATTTTCCGGCACCGATCGTTATCGTGCAGCATATGCCTCCTAATTTTACAAAATCCTTGGCCCAGCGCTTGAACAGCCTGAGTGCCCTGAATGTTGTAGAGGCGGAGGAAGGAATGGAACTGCTTCCTGGCAGCGCGTATGTTGCACCAGGCGGACTGCATTTGAAAGTGGCTGCTGGCGCCGGCGGATCTTATCAGGCAACCCTGTCCAGCTTAGAAGCCTGCAATGGACATCGGCCATCGGTAGATGTGATGTTTGAATCTCTTCTGCCGTTGCAAGGGCTGAAGAAGCATATCGTATTGCTTACCGGAATGGGAAGCGATGGAGCAAGGTCGATGAAGCGTCTCTATGATGCAGGAGTCACATCGACGATTGCGGAGAGCGAAGAATCCTGCGTCGTATACGGGATGCCGCGTTCAGCGATTGAAATGGGATGTGTTAGCCAGATATTGCCGCTAGAGCAAATTGGCCCAAAGCTTGTACAGATTGTGAAATAACGGAATCTCTAGAAGGAGGTGCCTCACCATGGACATGAACCAATATTTATCCATGTTTATCGATGAGTCGAATGATCATTTGCAAGCATTAAACGAAAATATGCTGGAGCTAGAGCAAAGCCCCGATGATATCGGGATCGTGCAGGTTATTTTTAGATCAGCCCATACGCTGAAAGGGATGGCCGCAACGATGGGATTTGAGGACCTGTCATCTTTAACGCACCAGATGGAGAATGTACTGGACCTGGTTCGCAACGAGAAGCTGAAGATGCAGGATTATATTTTTGATACCTTGTTCCAAGGTTTGGACGCTCTACAGGCGATGGTACAGGATATTACCCAGGGTGGGGAAGGCAAGGCTGATGTCAGTTCGATTGTATCCTCGCTCCAGGCAATCGTACGCGGGGATTTCGCATCGAATGAAGCTCCTGCTGCAGCACTAACTGCAAGTCCGGCCTCGACTGGTGCCGAGATCAGTTTGGATCAATATCAATATTCGGTATTGGAACAATCGATCACCGAAGGCCACAGTGTTCTGTACATTAGTGTAGCCATCCGTGAAGATAGCCAGCTCAAGGCAGCGAGAGCATACATGGTGTTTGATCTGTTAGAACGTTATGGAGACATTGTTAAGTCGAGCCCTTCGGTTCAGGATATTGAGCAAGAGAAGTTCGATCGCAGTTTCTCTCTCTATTACATAACTCAAAAAGAAGCCCAGGAATTACAGAGCATGATTATGAATCTCTCAGAGATCGAATCTGCCGAAGTGATGCAGTTGGATCATGAGACGCTTAATCAGATCTCTGCCGGGGTACAAGAAGCAGCGGCCGCGGTGGTAGCTGAGCCTGCTCAGGAGGCAAATGCCGAGGATAAGGCGCCAAGCGCTGGCGCTGAAAAAGCGGCAGCTTCAGCGAAGGCCGAACCGAAAAAGGCGGCAGCCCATCTTTCAGCAGCGCCTTCAAGAACCATTCGGGTTGATATCGACCGGCTGGATGTATTGATGAACTTGCTAAGCGAATGGCTCATTGACCGTTCTCGTCTCGAGCAGCTTGCTAGCGAGGTCAAACGATCCGAATTAACTGAGACGGTTGAGCATATGAGCCGGGTTGGCAGCGATCTGCAAAATATCGTGTTGAAGCTGAGAATGGTACAGATTGATACGGTGTTCAATCGCTTCCCGCGTATGGTGCGGGATCTCGCCAAATCTTTAGACAAGAAGATAGATCTGATTATTACCGGTGCCGAGACTGAGCTTGATCGTACGGTCATTGATGAGATCGGCGACCCGCTTGTACACTTGCTCCGCAATGCGGTCGACCATGGTGTAGAGCAGACTGCGGAACGAATTACGGCCGGGAAGCCAGAGATCGGAACAGTCAATCTACGGGCTTTCCACAGCGGAAATCATGTCTTTATTGAGATTGAGGATGATGGACATGGTATTGACCGCAGCAAAATTTTAGCCAAAGCAATATCCAAAGGAATTGTCACCGAGAGCGAAGGCGCGGCGATGAAGGATGAAGAAGTCTTTATGCTGTTATTCGCACCTGGCTTCAGTACCGCAGAGATCATCTCCGATATTTCAGGCCGCGGTGTAGGACTTGATGTTGTGAAGACGAAGATAGAGTCGCTTAGCGGCGTAGTATCGGTGGAGTCCAAGCTCGGCAAGGGGACAAAATTCTCCGTCCAGCTTCCATTAACGCTATCTATTATCTCTGCGATGCTGATTAAGGTCGGATCTGAGAAATATGCGATTCCGCTATCATCAATTGTCGAGACCGGGCTTATTCAACGCAATCAAATTCGTCAGGTTCATGGCTACACGATGATTCCATACCGAGATGCGCATATTCCACTGTTATCGCTTGCTAACCTTTTCGAAGTGCCGGGGTATGATGAGGATGCGGAAGAGGAATCCGAAATTGTCGTTGTCCGCAAGGGTGATCGTCTAGCTGCTGTCACTGTGGAGGATTTCATCGGTCAGAGCGAGATTGTCATTAAGAATCTGGGCAAATATCTTCCGGCCATTCAGGGGATCGCCGGTGCGACAATCCTGGGGGACGGTCAAGTTGCACTGATCGTTGATCCGAATGCCTTCATTAAATAAGCTCATCTTATAGGTAGTTCAAAAAGTCCGCTTTTGTCAGCAATTATTTAAGGGGGAATTTCCATGGGAGAGGAATTGAAAGTAATCGTTTTTAAGCTGGGTGAAGAAGAGTACGGCATCGAGGTTAACAAAGTTCAAACCATCGAGCGTATGATGCCAATCACCCGTGTTCCTAAGACGTTCTCGTTCGTCAAAGGTGTGATCAATCTGCGCGGCGTTGTTATCCCTGTGATCGATTTGCGCGGGCGTTTCGGTCTGCCGGAGAGTGAATTTACCGATCAGACCCGAATTATTATTGTGACAGCGAATGAGATGGAGGTTGGCTTTATCGTCGATTCTGCCAATGATGTCATCGATATTAACAGTGATATTATCGATTCTCCGCCAGATGTAGTGGGCGGGGTCAAAGCCAAATATCTGCGTGGTGTTGCGCGTATTTCCGAAGAGCGCTTGCTTGTAATGCTGAATTTATCCGAGGTATTGAATCGCAGCGAGATTATCCAGCTGGAAAGCTTAGAGGGTTAAGCCTGTGGACTTATTCAATCATTTGGAAGAGTTCAAAATGGATGTGCTGAAGGAAGTAGGCAATATCGGTGCCGGCAATGCTGCTACGGCATTGTCCAGATTATTAAACAAACCGATAGATATGGCCGTTCCTAAAGTGCAGATGCTCCCATTCGAAGCCGTTTCGGATCGAGTAGGCGGAGCAGAGCAAGTCGTCTTGGCCATCTTCCTCCGTGTGGAGGGGGATGCGCCAGGCAATCGCTTCTTTATTCTCAGTCCTGAGGCGGCCAAAAAGCTGCTTCATCGTCTGGCCGGATTTGAAGTCGGTGATGGAGAGGACTTCTCTGAAATGGAATGGTCCGCACTCTCCGAAATCGGCAACATATTGGCCGGCTCCTATCTGTCCTCGCTTGCGGATTTTACGAGGCTGCAGATGACGCCGACAGTGCCTGCATTAGCGTTGGATATGGCCGGAGCTATTCTGAGCTATGGTCTGCTCCAATTCGGAGAGATGGGAGATTCCGCACTCTTGATCGATACAACCTTTATTGAAGGACAACATGAAGTTGAAGGCCAGTTTTTCCTTATCCCGGACCCAGAATCTTTTGCCAAAATATTCACTGCTCTAGGAGTGCCGCTGGACCATGATTGATGAACAGCAGGTTGTCAAGGTGGGCATGGCCGATTTGAATGTCATTTCCGGGCATGGTCTGATCCGGACAACCGGTCTTGGGTCCTGTGTTGGGTTAACGCTATATGATCCGGTCAAAAAAGTAGCCGGTCTGGCGCATGTTATGCTTCCTTCATCCGAGATCGCTCGGGAGGGAGCGTTGAACCTAGCAAAGTATGCTGATACGGCATTGGACAAGCTGTTGGAGGAAGTGCTGGCGATCGGGGCTTGCCAGAAACGACTCGTCGCCAAGATGGCCGGAGGAGCGCAAATGTTCTCTTTTGCCGGGGCTTCGGATTCGATGAGGATTGGGCCGAGAAATGTGGAGGCCTGCAAGGAGAGATTGCAGGAACTGGGGATATCATTAATTGCAGAAGATACGGGTGGAAATCACGGGCGTACGATTGAGTTAGATGTTGAGACAGGCACTTTATTTATAAGAAGTGTACAAAAGGGTGTAAAGGAACTGTAGCATATGACAGGGAAAATCCGTTACTTTTTGTTAATTGGCTTTATCGGCTTTTTGATTACTTTCGCGGTGTCCGCAGGCAATAATTTGTTCGCTACAAGCCTGATCCGGTCGCTTTTCGCCTTCGCGATTTGGTTCGCCCTTTCTTGGGCGGGAAGCTGGGTTATCGGCGTCCTTAAGGAGCTTCCGCCAGACGTGGAGGCTCAGGAAGAAGCGGCATTGGCTGCGGAACTCGGGAAAGGTGGCAATTTGGATCTAACAACTCCGGATGAAAGCAAGGAGATCGGTGACTTATTGAAGCAGGCTCCAGAAGGAGAGTTATCGGAACAACAGTTTACACCTCTTAATCCGCCAAGATTAGTGAAGACTACTGACGATAAAGCTCCGGAAGAGCTGGCTAAAGTCGTTCGTCACCTGACAGAACAATAAGGAGGGTGAGGGCAATTGCACGAGCGGAAGACATCCACTCTGAGTTATGCTGATGTTTGGGAGCAGTGGAAGGAACATGGCGATTTAGAGGCAAAGAAACAACTTATCGAGCGGTATTTGCATATTGTTGACTACGTTTCGGGACGTCTGGCCGTCGGCTTGCCGAAGAACGTCTCCAAGGATGATTTGTTCAGCAATGGGGTTATGGGATTGATCGATGCTGTCGAGAAATTCGACTACAAACGTGGACTCCAGTTTGAAACCTATGCTTCATGGAGAGTAAGAGGAGCAATACTGGACGGGCTTCGGCAAGGCGACTGGGTGCCTCGTTCCGTCAGAGAAAAGGCGAAGAAGATCGAAGAGGGTTATCAGCAGCTTGAGCAACAGTATCTGCGTTCGGTAACGGATGCGGAGATGAGCGATTACTTACAGATCAGTGAGAAAGAGTTTCAATCCATGCTTCAAGAAGTAGCAGTTATGACGCTATGCTCTCTCGAAGACCCGATTCGGGAAGAAGAATCTGAGACAAGGCTTACATTACTCGTTGACGAGAAGGCAAAAAACCCGGATTATAAGGTGCGGGAGTTCTTTTTGAAAGATTCGCTGACGAAGGGAATTGAGAAGTTGACCGAGAAGGAACGTACGGTGGTCTCTTTGTTGTATTATGAAGATTTGTCTTTGAGTGAGATCGCGGAGGTCATGTCATTATCGCCTTCACGGATTTCACAGCTTCATTCCAAAGCGATCCTAAGGCTTCGTGGAACTTTGGAAAAGCAGCGGGATTTGCTCATGTGTAATGATTAATGAAATATCATTTTCCACAGGGTGAATGGATTTCGGAGAGGAGCGGCTAATGGACTATTCAGGTGATTTGGGACAAATTCTCGGAGTTACAATCAATGACGATAAGACAGTTGCCTATTTGCAGTTTCTGAAGAAGGAAGAGGAATTTAGCTGCACGGAAGATGCCCTGCTGCATTTTCTGCGCAGTGAAGGAATCAAATACGGTATACAACAAGATATTGTAAAGCGCTTTATTGTAAATCCGAAAGAGTATTATTATAGTAAAACCCCGATTGCAATCGGTTTAGAGTCGCAGCAAGGGGAGGATGGCAGGATCAAGCTTTCGGTGTCAGTGGAGGATGATCAGCGCGTAAAACCTGCTGAGTTGGAAGATGGGAAAGTGGACTATAAGGATGTAACACGCCTTAACAATGTGCGCAAAGGCCAAATTATCGCGGAATTGATTCCGCCGGTTCCTGGCAAGCAGGGGATGGCTGTGACGGGTGATTCGATCCCTTATCGCGAGGGAAAGGTGGCCAGATTCAAGGTTGGCAAGAACGTGGTGCTTAATCCGGAGCAGACAGCGATGTATGCTGCGATTGATGGTCTGGTGACGCAGACGGATAAAGGGAAAATTAATGTTTTTCCGGTTTATGAAGTGAACGGCGACGTTGATTATAGTACGGGAAATATCGATTTTGTAGGGACCGTTGTGATTCGTGGCAATGTGCTTACAGGTTTCAAGATAACGGCGTCCGGCGATATTCGTATTGTAGGCGGTGTCGAAGGGGCCGAGCTTTATGCGGATGGCTCCATAGAGGTCACCGGGGGCATTATTGGCTATAACAAGGGGATGATTAAGGCGGGGCATACTGTCAAAGGCTCTTTCATCCAGGATGCGAATGTTATTGCCGGTGAAGATGTAATTGCCACCCAGAGCATTATGCATTCCAATATCCGAGCTGGCAGAGATGTCATTTGCAGCGGTTCCAAGGGGCTTATTGTAGGAGGGGTCGTTCAGGCTGGCGAGCGAGTTGTGGCTCGTATCATTGGAAATCCGATGTCTACGACAACCTCGATCGAAGTCGGCGTTGTTCCCGAGCTTCGCAATGAGCTGCAAAATCTTAGACAGCAAATTAGAGATATTATGGTCAATCTGGATAAAACGGACAAGGCTCTCACTCTGTTGGATCAATTGGCTTCCATGGGCAAGCTGACCCCGGATAAAGTAGCGATGCGTTCCAAGCTGGGGCTTACCAAGAAATCAAACCTCGAAGAAATTAATGATATCAAGGAACGAATCCTGGATATTGAAAAGGCTTTAGAAGATACAGGAAAAGCCCGTGTAGATGTAATGAAAATGATATACGGCGGATCGAGAATCGTCATTGGACGTTATACGAAATATATAAAAGATCCGATCTCGCGAATGTCTTTCTACTATAGTGAAGGGGATATTACGATGTCACCTTATGTTTAGAGGAAGAGAGGCAATCCTATGGATTTGAAATCTATCGAATTGCAGATCGCAGTGCCGCGAACAAGTGAAGCAGGACGAGTTCAGCACGAAGGACAGCATAGACCTCAGATCGACCAGAGTTTGCTATCAACGCAAAATATGAAGGATAGCGATCTCCAGAGACAACGCAGTACTGAAGTAGATGAGGGTTCATCCAGCTCTCATGTGAAGCGGGATGACGAATCATCCCGAAAGCAGCAGCAGGGCAAATCATCCGGGGATCATCAGGATGAGAAAGAGAAAGAAAAACCGGCTGAGCATCCCTATAAAGGACATCACATCGATCTTTCTTTATAGAGGTAGTTCAAAAAGTCCACTTTGAACATGCGCTTATAGGATGTTCGTTTCGGATTAAATCATAGAGAAATACACAATATTGATACAGCAAAAAGGTGTGGATGACAGTGTCTTTTAGTGATCCGTGGGTTTATATCGTGCTCCTCGGATTGGCAGCGCTGGTCTATGCGCTGTTCATTCCCGAGCGGAAAGCGGCTGCCCAGGCGAAGGCTGGCGCAAATCATGAGTTGGAAGCAACTTTAGAACAATATATGGCTGACATTGAACAAGAGAATGGCGAACTCATTGATCTGGTATCGCAGATGAAGCAGGAGTTCGTCTCCAAGCAGTTGGCCCAGCAGGAGCAGATTGCAGAATTAAGGCAGCGGGTCCTTGAAGTAGAGCTTGCCGCTCGAGAACAGACCTTTGCAGTTAAGCCGATTTCTACTGCTGCTCCTGCTTTGGATCAGGCGGGACAGGATTCCGGTCAGAAGACCTCTAATGTGGTGGCTTTTGAAGTAACTCTTTCAGAGCTTAACGAAGCTGCCGTTCAAACTGCGGCTGCTCAGACAGTGGCCGAGGAGGCTGTGTTGGACTCGGCCGAGCCTATAGTTGAACCGCAGCAAGAGCCACAGGTTCCGGAATTAGTGCGTGATCGTTATCCGCAATTATTTGAATTGTATAGCAGTGGCAAATCTATCGATTCAATTACCAAGACTCTCGGCATCCCGCGCGGAGAAGTGCAGCTTATTTTGCAGCTGGCCAAAAGGGAGGAGTCCCAATGATTAAAAATCGCCATTTTATGATGGGACTTGGTGTCGGTTTGATCGTTGGAGCATTGCTTCTTCAGCTTATGTTGATCGGGCAGGAAGACAGCGGGAAGTTATGGACTAAGGAACAAGTTGAACAAGCTGCCGCACTGCTTAACTTGAAGGTCGTCGAACATGAGGATGAACTGCTCACTAAGGAAGAGTGGGAAGCCCAGTCGGAGCCAGCTGCAGGTTCGGGGGAGAACTCGAAGTCCGAGTCTATAGATAAGAAGGCGGACACCCCGGAGGATCCCAAAGCTCCAACGGTGCCTGATACACCTGCGACGGATAATGGCACAAAAGATACCGCCAAGACGACTTCGCCGGAAACCCCGAAGACAGACGCCCCTAAAGAACCCAGTAAGCCGGAAGCTACCGAGGTACAATATAAAATATCCTATGGAAACACGTTGACCAACGTAGCTGACGGGCTTCATAAGAAGGGCATTATTGCTAACAAAAATGAGTTTATTAAGCAAGCCAAGGCACGCAAAATCAACTCCAAGATTCGCACCGGTACGTATTCATTCCAGGTCGGCGAAGATTATGATTCAATCATCGACAAGATCATTGCCCCTAGATGAGGATTTCAAAAAATCCGCTTTGATTAGAAAGCCAATCAATTCGTTCAAAAATGAGCGACTGTGATATCATATTTCATCAGCTGCGATCAGAGTATAACCGCGGTTTGTCTGATCTATAGCGAAAGCTCCTGAACCTGCGGGGCTTTTTTGCATGGTTAGCACTTTTTCGCGAAAAGCAGTGACGATTTGTTGCATCCACATTTTACTTATGGTATATTAAATGACGGTGTTATAACGCACGCTGACTGATTTCGCGAAGGGTGCTCCTATATAGGCATCTGCACTAGGGAGTCTTGGCGGGAAATGACGTTTGCGGAGGAAGCATCAAAAAAACCAAACTTAGGAGGTGCGTGAAGATGGCAGTAATCTCCATGAAACAACTGCTTGAAGCAGGGGTGCACTTCGGACACCAAACACGTCGTTGGAATCCGAAAATGGACAAATATATCTTCACTGAAAGAAACGGAATTTACATTATTGACTTGCAAAAGACAGTCAAGAAAGTGGAAGAAGCTTATAACTTTGTTAAGAGCATCGCTGAAGAGAACGGAACGATCCTGTTCGTAGGTACTAAGAAGCAAGCTCAAGACTCTGTTAAAGAAGAAGCTGAACGCGCTGGTCAATTCTTCATCAACCAACGTTGGCTCGGCGGAACGCTGACAAACTTCCAAACGATTCAAAAACGGATCGACCGTTTGAAACTGCTGGAAACTTGGGAAGAAGACGGAACTTTCACTGTATTGCCTAAGAAGGAAGTTATCATCCTTCGCAAAGAGAAAGATCGTCTTGAGAAATTCCTCGGCGGTATCAAGAACATGAAGGGCTTGCCTAGCGCTTTGTTTATCATCGATCCTCGTAAAGAGCGTATCGCTGTTGCTGAAGCTCGCAAACTTGGTATTCCAATCGTAGGTATCGTTGATACAAACTGCGATCCGGATGAAATCGATTATGTGATTCCTGGTAACGACGATGCGATCCGCGCTGTTAAATTGCTTACTAGCAAAATGGCTGATGCTGTGATTGAAGCTAACCAAGGCGAACAAACTACAGCTTAATTCAGTCTTACAGTGAAATAATAAATTAAATCAAAAAAGGGTGGTTAGTAGGTGTTAAACCTCTCGCTACCCTTTTTTTAGAGGAAGCTAAACAATTTGCTTATTCGATATGGAGGGTAATAACAATGGCTGTTGATGCAAAATTGGTAAAAGAACTTCGCGAAAAGACTGGAGCAGGAATTCTGGACTCCAAAAAAGCTTTGGAAGAAGCTAATAATGATTTGAACAAAGCGATCGAATTGCTCCGCGAAAAAGGTTTGGCAGCTGCTGCTAACAAAGCGGGCCGTATTGCGACTGAAGGTGTTGTAGAATCCTACATCCACGCTGGCGGACGTATCGGTGTATTGGTAGAAATCAACTGCGAAACTGACTTCGTAGCTAAGACGGATCAATTTAAAGAATTCGCTCGTGACGTTGCAATGCACATCGCTGCAATGAGCCCACGTTATGTTCGTCGCGAAGAAGTGGCACAAGATGAAATCGAGAAGGAAAAGGAAATTTTGCGCGCTCAAGCCTTGAACGAAGGCAAGCCTGAGAAGATTGTTGAAAAAATGGTTGAAGGCCGCATCAACAAATACTACGAAGAGTTCTGCCTGCTTGAGCAAGCTTTCGTTAAAGATCCAGACAAGACGATCGCTAACCTCGTGAGCGAGAAGATCAGCACAATCGGTGAGAACATCTCGATCCGTCGTTTTGTTCGTTATGAGCTTGGTGAAGGTCTGGAGAAAAAAGTCGATAATTTCGTAGAAGAAGTTATGGCTCAAGTTAAGAACTAAGCGATAGAATATAATCGAATTACATCTATAGAAGTGGGAACACACCGTGTTCCTTCTTTTATAGATATAGAATTTATAAGTGATTCCAAAGGGGATATTCGTTTGCAAGAACGGCTAAATCTTTTGGCTTGACCTAAGCCCAGCGTGAGAACGCGTATATATCCTCTTTGCTGAGGCAAGAAGGGTATATACGATGCCTCATGAAGGATGATTGTGGAGGGTATGCATTTGAAACAGCCAGTTTATAAACGTATTGTCTTGAAAGTCAGCGGTGAGTCGCTTTCCGGTCAGAACGGATATGGTATTGATGCCGAGACGATCTCATCGATCGCTGAACAGGTGAAGGAAGTCGTCGAGCTTGGTGTGGAAGTAGCTATCGTATGTGGCGGCGGCAATATCTGGCGCGGAATC
The DNA here is from genome assembly GCF_013393165.1 of Paenibacillus sp. 79R4. Classification (NCBI taxonomy): domain Bacteria; kingdom Bacillati; phylum Bacillota; class Bacilli; order Caryophanales; family Paenibacillaceae; genus Paenibacillus; species Paenibacillus sp. 79R4. The sequence continues at coordinate 47,904 of NZ_QJOT01000002.1, forward strand.
GCTGGAAGTGCCAAAGGCATCGACCGGGCGACAGCTGACTATATGGGGATGCTAGCGACGGTGATGAATTCCTTGGCTCTGCAGGACGCATTGGAGCAGATTGACGTGCCTACGCGGGTTCAAACTTCAATTGCGATGCAGCAAATCGCTGAGCCATATATTCGCCGTAGAGCGATCCGTCATTTGGAGAAGGGCCGTGTTGTTATTTTCGCAGCAGGTACCGGGAACCCGTTCTTCTCCACAGATACGACAGCAGCTCTCCGTGCCGCAGAGATTGAAGCTGAAGTCATCCTGATGGCTAAGAACAAGGTGGATGGAGTATACTCGGCAGATCCGTTTGTGGATCCGACAGCTGAGAAGTTTGAAGTCCTGACTTACCTTGAAGTACTTAACAAAAATCTGGGCGTTATGGATTCTACGGCTTCATCGCTTTGCATGGACAACAACATTCCGCTCATCGTGTTTGCTATTACAGAACAAGGTAATATTAAGCGCGTCGTCCTGGGCGAGAAGATCGGGACGATCGTCAAAGGGAGTGTAGATTAATGCCAGAAACGATTAAAAAGCATGCTGAAGAACGTATGGAGAAAGCGATTCAGGCGTTGAAAAGAGATCTTGCAACTCTTCGCGCAGGAAGAGCGACCCCGGCCTTGCTTGACCGTATTCAAGTAGAGTATTACGGATCGATGACTCCGCTTAATCAGTTGGCTAACATTAACACACCGGATTCGCGCACGTTAATGATTCAGCCTTGGGACAAATCGTCGCTGTCTGATATTGAGCGAGCGATTATGAAGTCGGATTTGGGTCTAACGCCGGCTAACGACGGTATGAACATTCGCTTGTCGATTCCGCCACTAACTGAAGAACGTCGGGTTGAATTGGTGAAGATGACGAAGAAATATGGAGAAGAATCCAAAGTCGCTATTCGTAACATTCGCCGTGATGCTAACGACGACATTAAAAAGCTGGAAAAAACGGACATTTCCGAGGATGAGTCTCGCAGACATCAAGATGATGTTCAGAAAATGACCGATAAATATATCGCGGAAGTGGATAAAGTGCTTGCAGCTAAAGAAAAAGAGATCATGGAAGTTTAAGAGACGAGAAGCGGCCCCTCCAAATACGGTGGGGTTTTGTCTCTTTTTCATCACCTACTGGAGGAAAAGAAATGATCAAGCTATTTCAATCCTGGTGGAAAAAAGGGGATAGACCCGCGTCGTCTGTAGATCCGTCAGCTGTGGATCTCTCAGATGGAAAAATTCCGAAGCACGTTGCAATCATTATGGATGGGAACGGGCGCTGGGCGCGTAGACGGGGAATGCCGCGTAATATGGGCCACCGTAGCGGGATGAAGGCTGTGAAGCGGGCAACGATTGCAGCCGATGAACTGGGCATTTCTGTATTGACGCTATACGCGTTCTCTACAGAGAATTGGAAGCGTCCTAAGGAGGAAGTAGACTACCTAATGGCTATTCCACAAGAGTTTCTCGCCTTGGAGCTGGATGAACTGATTCAGAAGAATGTGCAGATCCGCATGATGGGCTATACAAAGGAACTTCCGGAGCATACAATCGCTGCTATGAAAGAAGCGATGGAACGTACCAAGAATAATACAGGACTTATATTGAACTTTGCCTTGAACTATGGAAGCCGGCGCGAGATCACAGAGGGCGTTAGAGAACTCGCTCGCCGTGTTCAGATCGGTGAGATCTCTGCCGAAGAGATTACTGAAGAGATGATTCAATCCAAGCTCTTGTCTGCAGGCTTGCCAGAACCGGATTTGTTGATTCGGACGAGTGGAGAACTCAGGCTAAGCAATTTCATGCTCTGGCAGACCGCTTATAGTGAGCTATGGTTCACGGATCTATATTGGCCTGACTTTGGCCGGGAGCATCTATTCGCTGCGGTCGCAGAATATCAACGACGGACACGCCGATATGGCGGGTTATCCTAGTGAAGATGGATATTTAATGACTTGACCCCTGACTTCATTCAACCTTCTGGTTGCTGGAAAGCCAAGTCATTAAATCTTGATTGAAATGGAAGGTGCAGACCAATGAAACAACGATTGATCACAGGAATTGTGGCCGGAGGCTTTTTCCTTGGACTTTGCCTGCTCGGTGGAATCGGCTTCAATATATTAATTTTGCTCATGGCCTTGATAGGCTTCTATGAGTTTGTTCGAATGATTGGGCTGCCGGCTTTCGGTGCACCTGCTCTGCTCGGCTATTTGGGTGTGTTCTACGCGCTCTTCCCTTGGGAGGCGCTTGGATTGGAGATGCCTTGGAACCTGATGCGCGTCTTTGGCCTGCTGATGCTGTTGTTCCTAGTCGTTACTGTGATTACAAAAAATGAACTTCCTATTTCCACGGTCTCTTTGTTATTCCTTGGTATGGTATATATCGGCATTGGCTTCTCCTCGATCGTGGCAACGAGAAATACGCAGGATGGACAGGGGTTATTCTGGACCTTCCTGATGCTTATCTCGATCTGGAGCAGTGACGCAGGGGCATATTTTGTCGGACGCAGGTTAGGGAAAAATAAGCTCTGGCCAGCCATTAGCCCCAATAAAACGGTGGAAGGCGCGATAGGTGGAATTGTGTTGTCTGTCGTTGCTGCTGTAATCTTTGCGCTGGCTTCAGGCGGATTGCTGACCATCGGACGTGCTATTATCCTCGGGATTATTGCCGCTGTTGTCGGTCAGATGGGCGACTTGATTCAGTCGGCATATAAACGGGCCTATGGAATCAAGGATTCCGGCACGATCTTGCCGGGGCATGGGGGAATTCTTGATCGGTGTGATAGTTGGATTGCGGTATTCCCATTCATACATATCCTAATGCTGCTCCCCTATTAGAGGTAATTCAATAATTGACTTTGATCACGAAGGTTACGAAGAAGCGGACTCGGCATCGAATCTTGAATTCATCTAAGCTCTTCCGGTACTCACGTAGGTTTACCTACGCTCCGTTCCTCAGATCTTAGATTCATTTAACCTTCTCGGTGCTGGAAAGCCAAGGCATTAAATCTTGATTGGAAGAGGAAATTTAATGACTAGTTTTTGATCACGAAGGTTAGTCGAAGAAGCGGACTCGGCATCGAATCTTGAATTCATCTAAGCTCTTCCGGTACTCACGTAGGTTTACCTACGCTCCGTTCCTCAGATCTTAGATTCAATCAACCTTCTCGGTGCTGAAAAGCCAAGGCATTAAATCTTGATTGGAAGAGGAAATTTTATAACTGTCTTATCATCATGCAAGGGACGCAAGGAAGCAGAGTCGGCGTCGAATCTTGAAGATCCATTCATTACATGAGTGTGGTGAGGTGCTTTATGAAGAAAATTGCAATTATTGGCTCGACCGGATCGATCGGGACGCAGACGCTGGATGTTGTCCAGCAGCATCCTGAACAATTTGTCGTTGAGGGACTTGCTGCCGGAGCCAATATGGAGCTGTTCGTACAGCAAGTGAATCAATTTCGGCCGAAGAAGGCTTCTATTGCTACCAAGGAATTGGCGGATCAAGTCCGTCCGCTGCTGCCGGCCGGGGTAGAGCTTAGCTATGGGGAAGAGGGCTTGATCGAAGTTGCGGCAGGTACCGAAGCGGATACCGTACTCACCGCGATTGTCGGCAGTGCTGGTCTTCCGGCTACTTTGGCGGCTATTTCCGAGGGCAAAACCATCGCTCTGGCGAATAAAGAAACGCTGGTAACAGCCGGTCACCTGGTAATGGCTCTAGCCAAGGAGAAAGGCGTGTCCATCCTTCCAGTTGACAGTGAACATTCGGCGATCTTCCAATGTCTGAATGGTGAGCATATGGAGGATGTAGCCGGCATTACATTAACAGCGTCGGGCGGTTCCTTCCGCGATTATAGCCGGGAGCAGCTTGCGAATGTAACGGTTGAGGACGCCCTGAAGCATCCGAACTGGTCGATGGGCGCCAAGGTGACGATCGATTCAGCCACGATGGTCAACAAAGGATTGGAAGTGATTGAAGCCCACTGGTTGTTTGGGCTTGGATTTGAACAGATTGAGGTATTGCTCCATCCTGAGAGCATTGTCCACTCTTTCGTTGAGTATCGTGATGGCAGCATCATTGCTCAGCTTGGTGCACCGGATATGCGGGTTCCGATTCAGTACGCGCTTTCGTATCCACGGCGCTGGAATTCGGCGGCGCAGCGCCTTTCTTTGGCCAAGGCAGGCGAGCTCCAGTTTAGAGAGATGGATTTTGAACGTTTTCCTTGTTTAAGACTAGCTTTTGAATGTGGTAAAATAGGAGGTACCGCACCGACGGTGTTCAATGCAGCTAATGAAGTTGCGGTAGCTCGCTTCTTAAATAGAGAAATTTCATTCCTGAAGATTGAATATCTCATTGAGACCGTGCTTTCCAGACATGAAGCTCTGGCCGATCCAAGTCTTGAAGTAATCAAGGATGCTGACCAATGGGCGAGAGCGGTGGCTGAATCGTTGTAATTCCTCAAAGGGCCTGCTGTCGTCATCATGGAAAAGATTCATTCTTGTATTCTCTTGTGCCTGATCGGAGAATAATGATAATCTAGAAAGAACTTGGACGATCCGTGGCCAAAAGGAGGATGCTTTCGATTGGAACTACTGAAAATTATTTTTTTGACGGTGCTCATGTTTTTCGTCATTGTGGCGGTGCATGAATGGGGGCACTTTTACTTCGCAAAACGTGCTGGGATACTGGTACGGGAGTTCGCGATAGGATTTGGACCTAAATTGTTCGCTTATAAGCGAGGCGAGACGCAGTTTACTTTCCGTCTGCTTCCCTTTGGCGGATATGCCCGCATGGCCGGAGAAGATCCTGAGTTGATTGAGATTTCTAACGGGCAGACGATAGCGCTCCGCCTGGAGGAAGATAAAGTCGGCAAGATTTATTTGGATCGACTGGACAGTCGCAAGAATGTCATTCGCGGCGAGGTGCTGCAAATCGACCTGGTGGATGATCTGTCCGTACTGCTGGATGTAGATGGGGAGAGCGTAAGGTACTCGATTCATCCGCAGGCGATGCTTGTTGTCAAAGGCAAGGAGACACAGATTGCACCTAGGGATCGTCAATATGGCAGCAAAACAGTGCGACAAAGAGCATTATCGATTTTCGCCGGGCCCCTCATGAACTTCATTCTTGCCTTTGTGTTATTTGCGTTGTATACGCTAATGGCAGGGATTCCGCTTGATAAGCCAAGTCATCTGCAAGTTGGTGATGTCGTGAAAGGAATGCCTGCAGCGGAAGCCGGAGTTCTAGAGGGCGATATTATTGAGAAGATCAATGGTATGCCAGTTGGAACCGATGCGAACAAAATGATCGAGACGATTCAGGCTTCTAAAGATAAACCGATGGTATGGACGCTTAAGCGTGGAGAACAGGAAGTGAATATTACCGTTACTCCCCGGGCGACAGACAACGAGCAGGTGGGGAAGGTAGGCAGCTCGATTATCACTTTCTTCCCTATGCGCAGCGCCTCTGTGGGTGAGTCAATTACCAGAGCCGGAACGGATATGGTCGATACAACGAAGCTGATCTTCCAGGGGTTTAAGCAATTGATTAACAAATTCTCCATGGATGATCTTGGCGGGCCAGTAAGAACGTTTGAAGTAACAGGGCAGATTGCCAAGCAAGGGATTGTACAGCTCACAAGATGGACGGCCATCCTTAGCCTGTATCTGGGGATCTTTAATTTGCTGCCGATTCCGGCACTTGATGGCAGCAGGCTGATCTTCCTGGGCATCGAAGCCCTTCGCCGCAAGCCGGTGGATCCGAATCATGAAGGCTTGGTGCATTTTATCGGATTTGCCATGCTGTTCCTGCTAATGATTGCGGTAACCTATAACGATATATTACGATTGTTTGGATAATTATGAGGCTTTTACGGGAGGACAAGAGTTTTTATGGCTAACGAGGAGAAACAATTTGTAACGGAAATTACCCCGCAGGGAGAAGACTTCTCGCGCTGGTATATCGACGTCATTAAGAAAGCGGATTTGATGGACTATTCGCCAGTACGCGGCTGTATTGTGTTCAAGCCGGACGGCTACGAAATTTGGGAGCATATTCAGTCTGAGCTGGATCGCCGCTTCAAAGAGACGGGTCATCGCAACGCTTATTTCCCACTCTTTATTCCGGAGAGCTTCTTCCAGAAAGAGAAGGAGCATGTGGAGGGCTTCAACCCTGAGCTTCCTTGGGTGACTGAGGCGGCTGGCGAGAAGCTGGAAGAGCGCCTTGCGATCCGGCCTACCTCTGAGACGATGATTGGGCATATGTATGAGAAGTGGATTCAATCCTATCGCGATTTGCCGGTATTGATCAATCAATGGGCTAACGTCGTTCGCTGGGAGAAACGGACACTACCGTTCCTGCGCACAAGCGAATTCTTGTGGCAGGAAGGCCATACTGCTCATGAAAATGAACAGGAAGCTCGGGAAGAGACGATGCGGATGCTGGAAATCTACCGCGATTTTGTAGAGGGTTATCTGGCAATTCCGGTAATTACGGGTCAGAAGACACCGTCCGAGAAATTTGCCGGAGCTGTGGATACTTTTTCGATTGAAGCGATGATGAAGGATGGACGTGCCGTACAGGCGGGAACTTCGCATTATCTTGGTACCAACTTTGCATCTGCGTTTAATATCCAGTATTTGAACCGCGAGAATGAGCACGAATTTGTGCATACGACCTCCTGGGGCGTGAGCACCCGCTTGATCGGTTCCTTGATCATGGTGCACGGGGATGACCGTGGGCTGGCATTGCCGCCTAAAGTAGCTCCAAAGCAAGTTATGATCATTCCGATCGGACCGCCAAAGACGCGCGATATGGTGATTGCTCGCAGCGATGAATTGTTTGCCGAATTGAAGAAGGCGGGGATCCGCGTAGGAATGGATGACCGTGCTGATGTTCGTCCGGGCTGGAAGTTCAATGAATATGAAATGCGTGGTGTTCCTGTCCGCCTTGAGATTGGCCCTCGTGATATGGAGAATGGCGTATGTGTCCTCGTATCGCGTATTAGCGGCGAGAAGAAGGTTGTACAGCAAGACCGTCTTTTGGAAGAAGTTCAAGCGATGCTGGAGCAGGTTCATCAGGAAATGTACAACCGTGCCAAGGCATTCCGTGATGAGCATTTCTATTCCGTGGATACATTGGATGAGATGAAAGCCAGCATGGAAGAGAAGCGTGGCTTTACGCTTGCAGGCTGGTGTGGTTCTGAGGCTTGTGAACATCAAGTCAAAGAAGAGACCGGAGCAACTAGCCGGAATATTCCGTTTGAGCCGGAAGTTCAGAAGACGAAATGTCTCGTCTGTGGAGAAACGGCCAAGCATACTGTTGTTTTTGCCAGAGCCTATTAATTAGTCCTGCCGCAAGAACCGTGCAAGGGGAACTGGACTGTTGTCCAGAGAATATAACGATATTAAGGCTTTCGGCAGAAACGGCCATGACAGGTATTTGTTGCTACAAGCTCCTGTCGGCCAGATTTGCGGAGGCCTTAATTTTTGCACTGATATACATTTTTCGTCTAACGAAACTACAGAACGTTATTTCCTGAAAAATAAGGGGAGAAATTTATTAACGAAACCCCCAATCGTTATTTGGAGGAAATCCGCGGGTTGGCTCCGTAATTAGCTCAAATAGCGATAGCAAGTTTCGTTAGGAATTTGGAAACTCTTTTTTAGCGCAAATAACGATACTGTGTTTCGTTAGCGTTTAAGAAATGTTCAAAAAGCTCGCTTTTCAGCACCGAGGCTTATGCTTCCGCTATGCGTTTTTTCAATATGCTTCAGTGGAAAAAGGCTGGGGCTAAGGAGTGAAGCGTACATAGTGGGTACGTGAGGCACCCGAGAGGTTTCCGGAGGAAACATAACTTCGCAAGCAACTGCTTAGGTCCGGGGAATTCAAGATTCGATCCCGCATGGGCTTGCTGAAGCTTAGGGATCAAAAGCGGACTTTTTGAACTTCATTGCCACTATTTGAGTATGGGGGAGGAAGAGATGACCGACGTCCAGGAGAAAAGAACCAGACTTGAACTGTTGATGAAGCAGGCGGAAGTTCCGGCTTCGCTGATTGATCCGTATTTTCTAGACGGATATATCGATCAGGTAGAGGTTAGCCGCGGCAACCGCGAGTGGAAGATTACGATCCGCAAACAGACGCTTGTCCCTGCCCAGGTCTATAGAACGTTTTGCTTGCGTATCCAGGAGCGAATGCAGCATATTGCCAAGATCGCTATTCTATTCCGATATGAACAGGACCAGACTGCCGAGCAGATCGTTACGGAATATTGGAAGCTGTTCCTGGAATGGGTGCAGCGGGAAATACCATCCGTTAATGGCTGGATGGCCAAGGCTGGTTATGAGATCGAGGACGATCTTGTAACGGTAGCGTTAGGCGATGCGATGGCGCTGGAACTAGCCCGTAAGAAGAATATAGACAAGGCGATTACGACCTTCTATGGCAATTATTTTGGGCTGGATGTAAGAGTCAAGCTGCATGTAGCCGAGAACAATGAGGAAGCTTTTGAGGAATTCCAGCAACGGATTGCTGAGGAAGAACGCGAAGTGATCCAGCGGATGATGGAGAGTATGGAAGCAGAAGCGCCGCCGGAGGAAGACGATGGCGAAGCGGTTAAGCTGCAGATCGGCTATGACATCAAAGATCAGCCAATTCCACTGCAGGAACTGCAAGATGAAGAAAAACGGGTCACGATCCAGGGCACGATCTTCGGACTGGAGAGCAAGGAACTGCGTAATGGCAATACTTTATTTACTTTTTATATTACCGATTTTAGCGATTCTTTGCAGATGAAGCTGTTTGCCAAGAATAAGGAAGATCTCAAGATCATGGGTCAATTAGCCAACGGGAAATGGATCAAAGCCCGCGGCAGAGTAGAGATGGACCGCTTTATGTCCATTCCTGAGCTTGTCATGATCCCTTCGGATTTATGCGAAGTGAACTCCCCTCCATCTCGTAAGGATAATGCTGCAGAGAAGCGCGTTGAGTTCCATTTGCATTCGACGATGAGTGCGATGGATGCGGTAACTCCAATCGGCGATTACGTGAAGATGGCGGCCAAATGGGGACATAAAGCGATCGCGGTAACCGATCATGGCGGTGTGCAATGCTATCCTGATGCTGCGAAAGCTGCCAAGAAGAACGGGATCAAGATGATCTACGGTGTCGAGGCGAATGTAGTGAATGATAATGTGGCCGTCGTATTAAATCCGCGCCCTGATGATCTGAAGACGACAACTTATATCGTATTCGATATTGAGACTACCGGTCTGTCTGTAACGCAGAACAAAATTATTGAAATCGCCGCGGTCAAGATGCAGGAAGGCAAAGAACTGGAACGTTACGCCACCTTTGTTGATCCGCATGAACTTATTCCATATCATATTCAACAATTGACGAACATCAATGACGACATGGTAAGAGGCGCGCCAGAGGTCGATCAGGTACTGGATGAATTCATTAAATTCGCCGGAGATGCGGTACTGGTCGCTCATAATGCCCGCTTTGACGTTGATTTTGTAAATGCAAAGCTGAAGGAGCTTGGCAGACCGCCTATGCTCAACCCGGTTCTGGATACACTGGAGCTGGCACGTTTGATTCACCCGAGTTTGAAAAATCATAGATTGAACACACTGGCATCGAAATACAAAGTTTCACTGGAAAATCACCACCGCGCAATCGACGATACCATAGCACTTGCCGGTGTATTAACCGGGCTGATCGAAGACGCGATTACGCAGGAAAGAATGACCACGCTCGATCGTCTGAACGACCGGGTTGGCAAGGATCTGTCCAATACCCGTCCGTTCCATTGCGGAATTTATGCCTTGAATACGACCGGCAAGAAGAATTTGTTCAAGCTGATCTCTATGTCGCATACCGAGTATTTCAAGCGGGTTCCATGTATCCCGAAATCGAAGCTGACTGAAATGCGCGAGGGGATACTTGTCATCTCAGGTTGTGAGAAAGGAGAGTTCTTCGAGGCTGTATTGAATAAGACGGTCGAAGAAGCTGAGGAAGTTGCCGGCTTTTATGATGTACTGGAGATTCAGCCGTTAACGATGTATATGCATCTGGTCGATAAAGGCCTGGTCGGCAGTGTTGAGGAATTGAAGACGGCAATTCGCAAAGTGGTTGAGATTGGCTTTAAGCTGGGCAAGCCAGTCATCGCTACCGGAAATGCACACTACCTTGAGCCTAGGGATAAAATTTTTCGCGATATTACGATCCATGGCATTACCGGTTTCAGTCCGCTGAAGGATCTCCGCAAGCCGGATGCGCACTTCCGCACGACGGACGAAATGTTGGCTGAATTTGAATTTCTCGGTAAGGACAAGGCTTATGAGGTTGTCGTGACGAATACGGCGAATCTGGCGGATTCCTTCGAGGATCTTGAATTGTTTCCGGACAAGCTGTTCACGCCGATTATTGATGGGGCGGACGAAGAAATCCGTTCAACCTGTTACAATACAGCACGCTCTATGTATGGGGAGGATTTGCCTGAGGTGGTCGTCAAGCGGCTGGAAAAAGAACTCGAACCGATTATCAAGTACGGGTTCTCGGCCAACTATCTGATCTCGGCAAAACTTGTTAAGAAATCCAATCAGGATGGCTATCTCGTAGGTTCACGGGGGTCGGTCGGTTCCTCAATCGTGGCTACCTTCCTCGGTATATCCGAGGTTAATCCGCTTCCAGCTCATTATATGTGCCGTAATCCGGAATGCAAGCATAGTGAATGGTTCCTGGATGGCAGCGTACCGAGCGGCTTCGACCTTCCTGCGAAGGATTGCCCGAAGTGCGGCCAGCCGCTAAAGGGAGAGGGACAGGATATTCCGTTCGAAACCTTCCTGGGTTTTAAAGGCGATAAGGTCCCCGATATAGATCTTAACTTCTCCGGGGAATATCAGCCGGAGGCTCACAATTTTACGAAGGTTATCTTTGGGGAGAAGAACGTATTTCGCGCGGGTACGATTGGTACCGTAGCGGAGAAGACTGCGTTTGGCTTTGCGAAGAAGTATGAGGAAGAGCATCATAAGCATTGGCGCAGTGCAGAGCTAAACAGGCTGGCGGCCGGATGTACCGGCGTGAAGCGTAGTACAGGCCAGCATCCTGGCGGGATCGTCGTCGTGCCTGACTATATTGAAGTCGAAGATGTTACACCTGTACAATATCCGGCTGATGATACGAGTGCGGAATGGAAGACGACTCACTTCGATTATCATGCATTTGAAGCCAACTTGCTTAAGCTTGATATTCTCGGCCATGATGATCCGACAATGATGCGGATGCTGCAGGATTTGACCGGGATTGATCCAACGACGATCCCGATGAATGATCCCAAGGTGATGAGTATGTTCAACTCAACGGAATCGCTGGGAGTGACTCCGGAGCAAATTCGGACTCCGGTGGCAACTTACGGGGTTCCCGAGATGGGAACCAAGTTTGTACGCCAGATGCTGGTCGAATCACAGCCATCTTCGTTTGCGGATTTGCTGCAGATTTCCGGATTGTCCCACGGTACTGGCGTTTGGCTGGGCAATGCCCAGGAATTGATCAAGAATGGCACATGCAACATTAAGACGGTGATTGGCTGTCGGGATGATATTATGCTGTTCCTGATTTACAAAGCGGGAATGGATGCCGGATTGGCCTTTAAAATTACGGAAAGCGTTCGTAAGGGGAAAGGCTTGACGCCGGAATGGATTGATGAGATGAAGAAATGCAAGGTGCCGCAGTGGTACATTGATTCCTGCCTCAAGATCCAATACATGTTTCCGAAGGCGCACGCGTCCGCTTATGTTATTTCGGCGGTGCGTACCGCTTACTTTAAGCTATATTATCCGATCGAGTTCTACGCGACTTATTTCTCGGTCCGTGGTGAAGATTTCGATATTGAGTTATGCTGCCAGGGATATGAAGCGATATACCGCAAGATCGAGGAGATCGAGCAGAAGGGCTTCCAGGCGTTGCCGAAGGAGAAAGCGATGCTGCCGATTCTGGAGATGGCGCTGGAAATGACAGCGCGTGGTTTCCGGTTCAAGATGATCGATCTGTACCGTTCTGATGCAACTCGCTTTATTGTAGATGGCGATGCCCTGATTCCTCCGTTTGCCGCTTTGGCAGGAATCGGGGAGAATGCGGCGCGGAACATCGCTGCGGCGAAGGAAGCAGGGGAATTCCTCTCCGTGGAAGATTTTCAGCAGAGATCCAAAGCAAGTAAGACGATCATTGAACTGTTGGGTTCGCTGGGCTGTTTCCGTGACTTGCCGGAGAGCAATCAGCTCTCCTTGTTCTAACCTAAGGATAGGGCTAAGGGTGGTAAAGGTGTTTTACTTGTCACTATTACCAGACTATGTTATAATTTTTTTGGTAATCATGGAGATAGAAACGTTGTCTAAAGAGTGGGGAAACCCACTCTTTACTCTTTGGTATACAGGAAACAATTGATGGAGGTAATGTACTCTTGAGCACACCGAAAATCAAAGCGGCCGTAGAACAGATGGTAATGCCATATCTCGAGCAGAACGGCTTTGAATTGGTTGATATTGAATATGTAAAGGAAGGCAGCAATTGGTTTCTGCGTGTCTTCGTTGACAAGGACGGCGGCATCGATATTGATGACTGCGGCCGGATCAGCGAATATCTCAGCGAGAAGCTGGATGAGAATGATCCGATTCCATCCGCGTACTTCCTTGAAGTGTCCTCGCCCGGTGCGGAACGGCCGTTGAAGAAAGCGGACGATATCGTCAAAGCCGTAGGCAAGGATGTGTTTGTCACTACATACGAGCCGGTGAATGGCCTGAAGGAATTTGAGGGACGCCTTCTCTCTTTTGAGAGTGACGAGCTCGTCATTGAAATCGGCAAGCAGAAACATGCCGTATCGTATAGTAAAGTTGCTAGCGCCAGATTGGCGATTATTTTTTAACAACACTTATATAGGATTATGAAAGGGGGAACTCGAGGCAAATGAGTATGGATTTTATCGAAGCCTTGAATGATTTGGAAAGGGAAAAAGGGATCAGCAAAGATATATTATTTGAAGCTATTGAAGCAGCACTGATCTCCAGCTATAAACGGAATTTTAATACGGCGCAGAACGTTCGTGTAGACATGAACCGCCATACGGGATCCATCAGAGTATTTGCGCGCAAGCTCATTGTTGAAGAAGTTCTCGATCCTCGGACGGAAATTTCGCTGCATTCAGCACGTGAGATCAATCCCAGCTTCCAACTGGACGATGTAGCGGAAATTGAAGTAACGCCTAGAGATTTCGGACGGATCGCGGCGCAGACGGCGAAGCAGGTGGTAACCCAACGCATTCGTGAAGCGGAGCGCGGACTGATCTATAACGCTTTTGTCGAGAAGGAAGAGGATATCGTTACGGGTATCGTACAGCGTCAGGACTTGCGTAATGTCTATGTCGATCTCGGCAAGATTGAAGCGCATCTTCCGTTGAATGAATTAATGCCCGGCGAGAAGTTCAAGCACGGCGATCGGATCAAAGCGTATATTACAAAGGTTGAGAATACGACCAAAGGGCCGCAAATTTTGCTGTCCCGTACGCATCCTGGTTTGTTGAAGCGTTTGTTCGAGCTGGAGGTTCCTGAGATTTTCGATGGCGTTGTTGAAATTCGTTCTGTTGCCCGCGAAGCAGGGTTCCGTTCGAAGATCGCCGTCTATTCCCGCAATAGCGCGGTAGATCCGGTCGGCTCTTGCGTTGGTCCGAAGGGCACGCGCGTGCAGACGATTGTAACCGAACTACATGGGGAAAAGATCGACATCGTGCGCTATTCCGACAATATTGAAGAGTATGTAGCCAATGCGCTTAGCCCTTCCAAGGTGCTGGAGGTGCAGGTATTCGAGCCCGAGAAGATGGCTCGTGTTATCGTGCCGGATTATCAGCTCTCGCTGGCGATTGGCATTAAGGGGCAGAATGCAAGGCTTGCTGCTAAGCTGACAGGCTGGAAGATCGATATTAAGAGCGAAACTCAGGCAGAGGAAGAATTCGGTAGAGAGAAGACCGAGCAGGATGAAATGCCGCAGGACTCCGTATCTATTGATTTTTAGTATATGAGTGCAACATGAACAACCTCTTTAAAGAGATATAGGCATAACCGGGAGTATGTATGGGGGGCTTGAAATGAAAGCTAAAAAAATACCAATGCGCAAATGCGTAGCTTGCCAGCAAATGATGCCGAAAAAATCGTTGATTCGCGTCGTTCGTTCACCAGAGGGTGAGGTTTCGATTGATTTGACTGGCAAAAAGTCGGGGCGTGGTGCTTATCTTTGCGGACAGGTTGCTTGCTTTAAGCTCGCCCATAAGAACCGCGCGCTGGATCGGGCCTTGAAGGCTACGGTAGGAGCAGAGGTCTACGAACAGTTGGCCCATGATTTCCTGGCGATCGAGGATGAATTCCATCTCAGCCAGGAGCAGGAAGAGGCAGATAGCGATGAGTAAAATGTTGTCCCGGCTTGGCCTGGCCATGCGTGCTGGCAAGTTGGTGACCGGTGATGAGATCGTAATGAAAGCCATTCGGTCGAAAGAGGCCAAACTGGTTATCGTTGCGGGGGACGCTTCAAATAATACCCACAAGAAATTCCGCGATAAATGCGGCACATACAAAGTCCCTTTGATCATCGGGCCGGATCGGATCCGTCTCGGTTCAAGTATTGGAAAACCAGAGCGGGTCGTAATAGCACTGACGGATCAAGGGTTTGCCGATATGATTCGAGAAGAAATCGAGAAAACGCCGGAGGTGGAGTATATTGAGTAAACAAGAAAACAAAGATAAACTCAGAGTCTATGAATATGCGAAGTCACTTAATATGAGCAGCAAGGAAATTATAACCATTCTTAAGCGCCTGAATATCCCAGTTAACAATCATATGAGCGTTATGGAGAATGACACCGTTACAAAAGTGGAGCAATTCTTCAAGGATATTAAGAGCAATGCAGCAGCCAAACGTGATGGAGGCGGGCGCAATGAGGCTTCTTCTAAGCCGGCTTCAGCCAACGCCAAGCCAGAACCAGCGAAGAGTGGTGCTGATCATCATGGGAACCAGGCCCACGCTGCGTCAACCAATCAAGGAACAAGCAACAACAAAAATCAACAAGAAAAGCAGGTAAGCATGAATACAAAAACAAATTCCAATAGACCATCTGCCACAGGCAGCAATACAGCGACACAAGATAGAAGTCTACGTTCCAACGGGGGGAGCCAGCAAGGCTCACGTCCGCAACAGAGCTCACGTCCGCAACAGGGCGGCTCACGTCCACAACAGAATTCAAACCAACCTGGGAACCGTGGCCAGCAATCAGGCCGTCCTCAGGGGCAAGGTGGTGGCGGACAACAGCAACGCCCCAATTCATCGCAGCAAACTCGCAGCGGTTCTACACCTTCAACCCAGGCTAGTTCTGATAAGGGAGGCAAGAAGTTTGACCGCGAGAAGCCGGCATTTAACACTGACCGTAGCAATAACAGCAATAGTGGACAAAATCAAGGTGCCAAAAAAGGCAAATTCACGAATAACAACAATAAGTCCAAAGGCTTTGATGATAATCGCCAGGGCGGATTCAGAAATAACCGCGGTGGTAGAGGCGGTAAAGGCGGCAGAGGCGGCAATCAACAGCCTCCGCGCGAGAAGATTGATAATACACCGAAGAAGATCATTGTGCGCGGCACAATGACCGTTGGTGAGGCGGCCAAGCTGCTGCATAAGGATGCTTCGGAAGTTATTAAGAAGCTTATGCTGCTCGGCGTCATGGCAGCAATCAACCAGGAGCTTGATATCGATACAATCCTGCTGTTGGCCGGTGAATTCGGTGTAGAAGTAGAAGTGAAGATCCCTGTTGAGGATGATCGCTTCGAGACGGTAGAGGAAGTTGATGATGAAGCAGACTTGAAAGCACGTCCGCCAGTCGTTACGATTATGGGTCACGTTGACCACGGTAAAACGACGTTGCTTGATGCTATCCGCTCGACGAATGTATCCAGTGGAGAAGCCGGCGGCATTACTCAGCATATCGGTGCATATCAAGTTGAAATCAACGGCAAGAAAATCTCATTCCTCGATACACCGGGTCACGAAGCGTTTACAGCGATGCGTGCTCGGGGTGCGCAATTGACGGACATTACAATTATCGTTGTTGCTGCAGATGACGGCGTCATGCCGCAGACCGTTGAGGCGATCAACCACGCCAAGGCAGCCGGACTGCCGATTATCGTTGCTGTCAATAAGATCGATAAACCCGAAGCTAATCCAGATAAAGTGAAGCAAGAATTGACCGAATACGAACTTGTTCCGGAGGAATGGGGCGGAGATACGATCTTCGTAAACGTATCAGCCAAGCAAAGAATGGGTCTTGAGGATCTGCTCGAAATGATTCTTCTCGTAGCAGAGGTTAACGAGTATAAAGCAAATCCTAACAAGCGCGCCCGTGGAGCAGTCATTGAGGCGGAGCTTGATAAGAATCGCGGACCGGTTGCACGGGTGCTCGTGCAGCATGGTACATTTAAGGTTGGCGATGCCTTTGTAGCCGGCAACTGCTTTGGCCGCGTGCGTGCCATGGTGAATGACAAGGGACGCCGCATTAAGGAAGCAGGGCCTTCAACACCGGTTGAAATTACCGGTCTGAATGAAGTGCCGCAAGCTGGCGATCCGTTCATGGTGTTTGAGGATGAGCGCAAGGCTCGTTCGATTGCCGATAAACGGGCGACGACTGAACGTCAATCCTCGCTTGGAGCCAATACCCGCGTTACGCTTGATGACCTATTCCGCCATATCAAGGAAGGCGAGATTAAGGATTTGAACGTTATTATCAAAGCGGACGTCCAAGGTTCCGTCGAGGCGCTTAAGGGGTCGCTCGAGAAGATCGAGGTTGAAGGCGTACGCGTGAAGATTATTCATAGCGGTGCCGGAGCGATTACAGAATCGGATATTATTTTGGCAGCGGCATCGAACGCGATTGTTATCGGCTTTAACGTTCGTCCGGATAGTCAGACTAAAGCGACTGCCGAGCAAGAAAATGTAGATATCAGGCTTCATCGCGTCATCTACAATGCCATCGAAGAGATTGAGCAAGCGATGAAGGGAATGCTGGATCCGGTTTATAAAGAATCGGTTATCGGGCATGCTGAAGTAAGAAATACGTTCAAGGTCAGCAAGGTCGGAACGATTGCAGGTTGTATGGTTACTTCCGGCAAGATTACCCGTTCCGCAGAAGCACGCTTGATTCGCGACGGCATCGTGGTGTACGAGGGCAAGATCGATTCCCTCAAACGCTTCAAGGATGATGCTAAGGAAGTGGCTCAAGGTTATGAGTGCGGTATTACCTTGGACAATTACCATGATGTTAAAGAGGGCGACGTGATCGAAGCATTTATTATGGAAACCGTCGAACCTAAGTAAGGTGAGGTGTCATCAATGGCCAAGAATCGTACCGGCCGGGTAGGCGAAGAGATCAAGAAGGAACTTAGCGTGATGATCCAACGCGAATTGAAGGATCCGCGCATTGGATTTGTTACAGTCACAGGTGTCGATGTAACCAATGATTTATCGCAAGCCAAAGTGTATTTAAGCGTGTTTGGCGATGAAGAACAGAAGAAGGATACGCTCAAAGCACTCGACAAAGCAACCGGCTTCCTGCGGACTGAAATCGGTAAGCGAATCAGATTGCGCCATACACCTGAGCTGATCTTCAAGATCGACGAGTCAATTGCTTATGGTAGCCGTATCGAGAAGCTGCTCGATGAAATTTCGGATGAAGGCGAAAATTAACAACAAGGTGGATTCAAAAGATGTAAGTCTTTTGGATTCACCTCTTAAAGGAGACGGCAATGCAAACCAAAGAACGTGAGTTCCAGCAGGTAAAACAATTCCTGATGGAGCATGACGATTTCCTGGTCGTAGCGCATATTCAGCCGGATGGAGATGCAGTCAGTTCCACGTTAGCAGTGGGCTGGCTTCTCTCTTGTTTGGGCAAAAATTATAGAATGGCGAATGAGGGGCCGATTCCTCGCCGTATGAGCTATTTATGGGAAGCTGAGCAGATTGTAGATCTCTCGTTGGCTCCGCTTGATACCAAATTCAGCCATGTCATCTGCGTAGATTGCGCAGATTTTAAGCGAGTTGGTCGGACTGCGGAATGGTTCGCTGATGATGCCCTTATCTTGAATATTGATCATCATCCAACCAATGATGCATACGGTGCCGTCAATTTAATTGTGCCTGAGGCGGCTGCGACCGCGGAGATTTTATATGATTTACTAAAATATATGGAGATTCCGTTGAACTTTGAGGTTGCAACGGCGATCTATACCGGAATGTTAACCGATACCGGAGGATTCAGATATTCCAACACGACGCCGAAGGTGATGGCGATTGCTTCAGATCTGCTTGAATACAAGGTGGATGGTCCGGGCTTGTCCGAGCTGCTGCTTGAACAAATGACTTTGCCTCAATTGAAGCTCTTGACGAGAGCGTTGAACGAGCTGCAGATCACGGAGGATGGCAAGATCAGTTGGGTAGTGATCCAGGACGGGGATATGAAAGAAACCGGGGCGATACATGAGGATCTTGAAGGTATTGTGAATTACCCTCGCAATATTCAAGGGGTCGAAGTCGGGATGCTGTTCAAGGTGATTCACGAAAGCGCCGTGAAAGTCAGTCTTCGATCCGCGGGCAAGGTAGATGTGGCCAAGGTTGCCCAAAGCTTTGGGGGTGGCGGCCATGTGCGTGCGGCTGGAGCGCGGATCGAGGGGGATCTGGCACAGATCGTGTCCCGTGTTGTGGAGCAGGTGAAATTACAGCTATGATACCCTATGAAGGAATTCTTCCTATCGCCAAGCCGGTTGGCTTCACCTCACACGATGTTGTTGCCAAAGCGCGCGGCATTTTAAAAATGAAGCGGATCGGCCATACAGGGACGCTTGATCCGGCGGTGACTGGAGTCTTGCCGCTATGCCTCGGAAGAGCAACTAGAATGGTTGAGTATTTGCAAGAATTGCCCAAGGAATATGAAGCCACGCTCGTGCTAGGCATTGCCACTGATACAGAGGATATGACCGGAACGGTAATTGAACGTAGGGAGCATGCCGCTGTAAATGAAGAACAGGTGTCTGCCGTCTTGTCTCAATTCATCGGTACAATATCACAGGTTCCTCCGATGTATTCGGCCGTGAAGCAGGATGGGAAGCGACTCTATGAGCTGGCCCGCGAGGGGAAGGTCGTAGATCGCAAGGCGCGTGAAGTGACGATACATGAGCTGGAGCTGATTTCCTATCAAGCGGATCTTGAATATCCGGAACTGTCATTTCGCGTGCTGTGCTCCAAGGGGACCTATATCCGCACGCTTTGTGTGGACATCGGGCGGGCTCTAGGCATTCCAGCGTCGATGCTTCGACTCAAGCGCACAATGTCCGCCGGAATTCGGGATGAGCATTGCCTGACGCTGGAACAGGTAGCTGAGCAAGTTCAAGCTGGAACCTTGCAGTCTTGCCTGTTGCCAATCGATCGGGCTGTTCAGCATTTGCCGGCCCATATCGTGCAAGAGGAGAAGGTACAGGCGGCCCTGCAAGGACAACGCCTCTCCCCTTATGCGATCAAGCCTTCAGCGAATCGTGGGGACGTCATCCGTCTATACAGTCCTGCCGAGCAGTTTTTAGGCATTTTTCGTATTGGGGAAGAGACCGGGGCGATTACCCCTGTGAAAGTATTTCTGCCCGATTCGAATTAGGCTTGGAGCAGGCTCAGCCTCTAAATCTGCTCCGTGATCAAAAAGTGGACTTTTTTTCAAACTATCTCTATATCAGTGAAATTGCAGGTGAGACAAGTGGAAACGATATATTTGACCTATCCTTTAACTGAAGATGTGATCGCACGGTGTGCTAGAAAGCAGGTCATTGCCATCGGACAATTCGATGGACTGCATCTAGGTCATGCGAGTGTCATTAAATCTGCATTACGGGTTGCTGCTGAGCAGGGCCTCCCCTCCGGCGTAATGACGTTTCATCCCCATCCGAAAGAAGTCATGAAGAAAGGTGACTATGAAGGATACCTGACCCCACCGGCGGAGAAAGAGAAGATTATCCGCGATATGGGTGTGGATTATTTATATATTGTTGAATTCAATGACAGCTTCTCGCGAGTAAGTCCGCAGAACTTCGTCAGCGGCATGCTGATGCCGCTTGAGATTCATACCGCTGTCGTTGGCTTTGATTTTCATTTTGGATACCGTGGTGAAGGCCATGCGGGAATGCTGCGCGAGCTGAGCGATTACAAGCTTGATGTCGCGATTGTGCCTCCTTTTCTGATCGAAGGCGATAAAGTAAGCAGCTCCAACATCCGCCTTGATCTTCAAGAAGGCAATGTGAAGCAAGTGCGGCGGTTATTAGGCCGTCCTTACTCCTTGTCGGGAATCGTTATGCACGGTGAAAAGCGCGGACGGACCATTGGTTTCCCGACGGCCAATTTGAAGATGGATGAGCATTTTGTCTTACCGAAAAAAGGAGTTTATGCCGTAAAGGTTGGCTACGAGGCTCAGGTGCTGCATGGAGTTATGAATGTAGGAGTCAAGCCGACCTTCCATGAGAATGAGACGGTTCCCTCCATCGAAATTCATCTGCTAGACTTCAGTGGAGATCTGTACGGAAAACCGCTACCAGTCGAGCTAATCGATTTTATTCGCGAGGAACGTAAATTCGGTTCTATTGAGCAATTGATTGCGCAAATTACCAAGGATGCCGAGACGGCGAAGCAAATATTATCTTCGGCAGAATAATGCGAACAAGCATCATTTACTTTTATCTCTTATCTATGTTATACTGATTTACGTTGCTCATGCAGGAGTTTCCGCATGTCAACATACAACCTTGGCTTGGTTGTCAGGTCTCACCGTCCGACTACTAGGCTAATGGCGATTCTTGTAAAGGAGGTGGATAGGATGGCATTAACTCAAGAGCGTAAACAACAATTGATCGAAGAGTACAAAACTCATGAATCCGACACCGGATCACCAGAGGTACAAATTGCTATCCTCACGGAGAACATCGTGAATTTGACGGATCACTTGCGTTCCCATAAGAAGGATCATCACTCTCGTCGTGGTCTTCTGAAGATGGTTGGTCAACGCCGCAAGCTGTTGGCTTACTTGAAGAACAAAGACGTTAGACGTTACTCCGCGTTGATCGAAAGACTCGGATTGCGCCGTTAATTTTCCTTTGTTTGAGAAGCAGCCTGGTAGCCGCCGAGCGCTATTACAGCGAATGGCCGGCAGCCGGGTTGCTTTTTACGAAGAAATACAATACGTACCGTTTCCTGAAATAATGACGCATATATGCTAATGAAGGGCT
This sequence comes from Paenibacillus sp. 79R4, assembly GCF_013393165.1. Classification (NCBI taxonomy): domain Bacteria; kingdom Bacillati; phylum Bacillota; class Bacilli; order Caryophanales; family Paenibacillaceae; genus Paenibacillus; species Paenibacillus sp. 79R4. Next base: position 69,277 of record NZ_QJOT01000002.1, read on the forward strand.
CCGTGAGGAGCTTTTGTTTTAGCTATAATGAGAAAAACAAACAATAATCATTTTTGTTGCTTTATGAATCGGATAGAAGCAGGAAATAATGAGATTTGTAACGAAGTTTTATTTGTGAATAAGGAGGGATTTCATGGAAAAGCATGTGAAGATGGAGTTGGGAGGAAGACCTCTTACATTGGAGACCGGGCGTCTGGCCAAGCAGGCTAACGCTGCGGTAATGGTCCGGTATGGGGATACAGCTGTGCTGTGTACTGTTACAGCATCTGCGGAACCTAAGGACCTGGATTTTTTCCCATTGACCGTGAACTATGAAGAGAAGTTGTACGCTGTAGGTAAAATTCCTGGCGGCTTTATCAAGCGCGAAGGACGCCCTAGCGAGAAAGCCATTCTTGCAAGCCGGTTGACCGACCGCCCGATCCGCCCGCTGTTCCCAGAAGGGTTCCGCAATGATGTACAGATCGTGAATCTGGTTATGAGTGTGGACCAGGACTGTGAGCCTGAAATTGCTGCAATGATCGGTACTTCGGCCGCACTGAGCATATCGGATGTGCCTTTTAATGGACCGATTGGCGGCGTTGCTGTAGGACGTGTAAATGGCGAATTCGTCATTAACCCGAATATTGCTCAGCAAGAAGCAAGCGATATCTATGTTGTTGTCTCCGGCACCAAAGATGCAATCATGATGGTTGAAGCCGAAGCTAATGAGGTTCCGGAAGAAGTGATGCTGGAAGCGATTATGTTCGGACATGATGAGATCAAGAAGATCATCGCCGTTATTGAAGAGCTGGTTGCTGCTGCAGGCAAAGAAAAAATGGAAGTGAAGCTGCACGCTGTTAATGCTGAGGTAAATAGCGAGGTTCGCGCCTTTGCTTCCGAGCGTTTGGTTGCAGCGGTTAAGATTGCGGAGAAGCATGCCCGTCAGGATGCGATCGATGCGATCAATGATGAGACGGTCGCTTATTTTGAGGAGAAGTACATAGAATCTCCTGAGTTATTGGATGATGTGAAGGAAGTGCTGCATGACATCGTCAAAGAAGAAGTGCGCCGCTTAATCACTCACGATAAAGTTCGTCCGGACGGACGCAAATTAAATGAGATTCGTCCGATCGAATGCGACATCAATTTACTGCCGCGTACCCATGGCTCTGGTCTGTTCACTCGTGGTCAGACGCAAGCGCTTAGCATTTGTACGCTTGGAGCATTGGGCGATGTACAAATCCTCGACGGCATCGACCTTGAGGAATCAAAGCGATTCATGCATCATTACAACTTCCCGCCATTTAGTGTGGGCGAGGCTCGTCCTCTGCGCGCACCAGGCCGTCGTGAAATTGGGCATGGCGCATTGGGTGAACGGGCGCTGTCAAAGGTTATTCCGCCAGAATCGGAATTCCCTTACACGATTCGCCTTGTATCTGAAGTTTTGGAATCGAACGGCTCTACTTCACAAGCGAGCATCTGTGCCAGCACGCTGGCTATGATGGATGCTGGTGTTCCGATCAAAGCGCCTGTTGCCGGTGTAGCTATGGGTTTGATCAAGGACGGAGAGCATGTATCGATCCTAACAGATATTCAAGGGATGGAAGATCATCTCGGCGATATGGACTTCAAGGTAGCAGGTACAGCAGAAGGCGTAACCGCGATTCAAATGGATATCAAGATCGACGGAATCGATCGTCAAATTTTGTCCGAAGCCTTGGAGCAAGCAAAAGAAGGCCGTATGTTCATCCTGGGCAAAATGCAGGAACGCATCCATGCTCCAAAGGAGCATTTGTCTCCGTATGCCCCTAAGATTACAATCATGAACATTAATCCGGACAAAATCCGCGATGTTATCGGTGCTGGTGGCAAGATCATTAACAAGATCATTGAGGAAACCGGCGTTAAGATTGATATTGAGCAGGATGGACGAGTCTTCATCGCTTCAACCGATGAAGAGATGAATAACAAAGCACGCTCAATTATCGAAGGCATCGTTAAGGAAGTTGTCGTTGGCGAGATTTACGTAGGTACGGTTAAACGGATTGAGAAATTCGGCGCCTTCGTTGAAATCCTGCCGGGTAAGGACGGATTAGTGCACATCTCCCAGCTTTCAACGGAACGTGTTGCAAAAGTAGAGGATGTCATTGCGATCGGGGACACAATTACTGTTAAAGTAACCGAGATTGATCAACAGGGACGTGTTAACCTTTCCCGTAAAGCGGTATTAACCGCGGAGGAAAAATCACACTCTTAAGCTCTAACTTTGAACAGATACCGTTACGGGAAAAGAGGCAGAATGATTATTCTGGCTCTTTTTTGCGTGCTCATTTATTTATACTTGTTTTTTACTTTGAATCTGCGGTTGAATTCATGCCATAATTAATAAATATTCTGCCATCGCAATTAGGGTTGCCAAGAATGGGAGGGGCGAGATGGCTACAAAAGAGAAATTATCAATGACCTGGCTCTTAACCTATTTGAAGCCGGTCAGGGGGAAGCTGGCGCTTCTGCTTGTCATGCTGCTTGCCTCAACAGCTTTGCAGCTTATTCATCCGCAGATTGTGGCACGCTTTATCGATACAGCCGCTGCGGACGGTCTCGTATCCAGCCTGCTGGTGCTTGCGGGCGCTTTTCTCGTGGTGGCTGTAAGCAATCAGTTAATTACAGTAGCCGTAAGCTACATAGGCAATGATGTCGCCTGGAGGTCAACGAACAAGCTGCGTGGCGATTTGCTCAGACACTGTCTGAAGCTGGATATGCGGTTCCATAATCTGAAGACCCCAGGAGAAATGATCGAGCGAGTTGATGGCGATGTAACGGGGATCTCAAATTTTTTTGCTATGTTCATTGTTCAAGTTATCGGGAGCTTTGTACTGCTGGCCGGAATCCTAGGATATATGTATAATGTTAACGCGCTAATCGCTGGCGTAATGACCTTGTTCACCCTGCTTGCGATTCTGTTCATGGTCATCATCCGCAATTTGGGTGTACAGTCGTCCAAGAAAGAGCGGGAAGCGAGTGCGGCTCTATTTGGTCTGATCGAGGAGCGAATCGCCGGGATCGAGGATGTGCAGGCCAACGGGCATGTGCCTTATGTGATGAATCGCTTCTACCGCGCGATGCGCTCGGTAGCGATAACGGGACGAAGGGCATGGATACTGCGAATCATTCCCTGGAACACGACGGTCGTCCTGTTTGCGCTTGCCGTAACTGCAGTGCTGCTGCTTGGCGTTCATTATTATTTAACGGGGAGAATATCGCTTGGCATGCTGTTCCTCATCTATCAATATACACAGATGCTGAATGATCCGATTGAGATGCTTGGCGATCAGGTGCAGGAGTTCCAAAAGGCGAAATCGGGTATGCTCCGCTCCAGAGAACTGCTGTCAAGCCGCAGCGAGATTATTGGCGGGGATCAGGCGTTATTGCCTGAATGTGCTCTAAGTCTGGAATTTGAAGCGGTCTCGTTCCATTATAGCGAGGATAAGCCCGTCTTGAACAATCTGTCGTTCCGGGTTGAAGCCGGGGAGAGACTGGGGATTATTGGTCGTACGGGGAGTGGCAAATCGAGTCTTAGCCGTGTTCTGCTACGACTCTATAACATCAATCAAGGGGTAATCCGAATCGGAGGCATCGATATTACGAAGCTGGATCTGCCTTCGCTCTATCAGCGTGTAGGAATGGTTACTCAGGACGTACAGCTATTCGACGGGACGCTGCGTGACAATCTAACGCTGTTTAATACAGAGGTAACGGATGAACAAATACTGGAGACGACGGGACGCCTTGGGCTGAGTACATGGATTGAAGCTTTGCCGGATGGACTGGATACTCATCTCTCCTCGGGAGGCTCTTCCTTGTCAGCCGGAGAAGCCCAGCTGTTCGCCTTGACACGTGTATTTCTAACCGAGCCGAGTCTCGTCGTTCTGGATGAGCCGTCGTCAAGATTGGACGCAGCTACGGAATCGATGCTTCAGATCGCTGTGGACTCGCTGATGGAGCATTGCACCGGAGTCGTTATCGCACACCGCCTGGCTACGTTGGAGCAGGTTGACAAGATCCTAGTGCTCGGTGATGGGCAGATCCTGGAGTTCGGTGATCGGAAGGAGCTGGCTGACCGTCCGGATTCGCACTACGCCAGATTGCTGGCAACCGGCCGAGAGGAGGAATTGGCATGAATATTACAGGCTTTATCAGCCGCCTATTCCGATATAAGCCAGTCCTGTTTATTTTAAATGGATTGCTGTGGGGAGTATTTCACTCTTTACCGCTCCTGTTTGGACTCGGAATGCAGTGGTTTTTTGACCGTGCGACGATGGGGAGCGATAATTATTTGTGGCTTGCCACGCCACTGATCTTCCTGGCGGTGGTCAGATTTCTGCGTGTGGGAACCTTCTTCACCGCTTTCTATCAATGGGTAACTTATATTTTTCATATTCAAGCAATTTTGCGTACAAATATGCTGGCGGGAATTATGCGCTGGCCGGGTCGGAACCTGCCTGCGACTCCCGGGGAGGCTATGAGCCGTTTTCGGGATGATGTAAATGAGGTGGTCGAATATGTGGAGTCCTGGGTTGATTTCTGGGGCCGGCTGATATTTGCCGCCGCATCCATTATCATTATGGCCAATATTAACTGGAAGATCACACTGGTTGCGATTCTCCCTCTGCTTATCGTCACCTTGCTGAACAATCTGTCTGGCAATAAAGCGCGCAAATACGGCCAGATGAACCGTGAGGCAACCGGACGCATTACGAGCTTCATTGCTGAGACTTTTGGGGCGGTGCAGGCGCTCAAGCTTGGCCAGGCCGAGGAGCATGTGCATCGCAAGTTTACTGAGCTTAATGAGGAGCGGCGTCAGGCGGCGCTGAAGGACAATTTGTTCAAGCAGTGGATGAGATCGCTGAACCAGCATGTGCTAAGCATATGCACAGGGTTGATCTTGCTCATGTGTGCGGCAGAGATGAAGGCGGGGCGGTTTACAGTAGGGGATTTCGCCTTATATACGACCTATCTTACCAATATTGGCTTCAGTATTTCGTTATTTGGCTATATGGTATATCAGCATAAACGTCTAAAAGTATCTTTTGATAGAATGCGTAATTTGTTCAGGCCAGGTGAAGAGGATCGAATTATCGAAGCGAGAGAGACTTATCTGAACAGTGAGCCTCCGGAGCTGCCGGTACGTCAGAAAAAGCCGGAGGAGCGTCTGCGAAGTCTTGAGGTGAATAACTTGTCCTACCATTACCCGGAATCGGACAGCGGGATATCGCAAGTGAATCTGCGGCTTGAGCGGGGACAATTCCTCGTAATTACCGGTCGGATCGGCTCGGGTAAATCAACGTTGGTACGGACGCTGCTAGGGCTTCTGCCTAAAGAAGAAGGAGAGATTCTGTGGAATGGCCAGGAGGTGCACACCGCCGAGTTCCTGATCCCTCCAAGAGCAGCCTACACTCCACAGGGGCCTCGTCTGTTCAGTGATACATTGAAGGAGAATATCGTGCAGGGTGGACCGGATGAGCAAACTCTGGAACGGGCGATCCGCCTGTCCGTCATGGACAAAGATATAGCCGATCTTGATGACGGACTGGATACTTATGTAGGTCCACGTGGAGTTATGTTGTCTGGCGGGCAGATTCAACGGGCAGCGACAGCCAGGATGCTGATGACAGATTCGGACTTGTGTATATTTGATGATCTCTCTAGCGCGCTAGATGTAGAGACCGAGCAGAAGGTATGGGAAGGACTGTTCCAGGAAACGGATGTAACCTGTATTGCCGTATCGCACCGGCGCGCAGCGTTAAGTAGGGCGGATCATATAATAGTTATGAAAGAAGGGCAAATCGAAGCTGAAGGTACTTTGCAGGACCTGTTAGCCTCCTGTGAAGAAATGCGCCTGCTGTGGCAAGGTGAATCTGCGGATTCGGATCGGGCGGAAATCGTTAAAAAGGTGGAATTGAGCTCGATATAAAGAAGATAAATTTAAGCTATAAATTGGACGTACCCGGCGATTAGAATCGCCGGGTACTTGTGTATTATGCGCTATTAGAGTTGTTCAAAAGGTATGCATCCGAGATCGCTTTCTACGAAAACATACCAGACTAAACGCCTCAGCCCTTGGCTTGATCCAGCCCTTTTGGTGCTGAAAAGCGAACTTTTGAACATGAACTATGAATAAAGCGACTCTTATAAATTTAACCTCTGACAGCACAATAGAAAAAATGCTGTACACGGTTCCGTATTTGTGAAGTTCATCAATCGGTACATTACTTCTAAAACAACAAAAGCCCTGCCTCTCTTTCGTCCTTGCGGCTCCGAAGACCGCTCCAGCGTGAATCAGAAAATTTCAAACGTTCCGTAAACTAGAAACTCTTACTTTGTAGGGTTATCAAATAGGAATTTTCTTCACTTCTAGATGGGTTAATTAGAAAACTTAGAGGAACTTACGAGGTTAAATTTACTCAACGAATGTAATTATAACATAAGTTTTCTGAAAAGGACAGGATTATTTCCAAACTGTGCTTATTTCGCATATTCCGGGACTTGTCTTCATAAGATTAGGACAAAACCCGCTGAAGGGGTGAGTCTGTCATGAGTCGAAAAAAACTGGTGGTTATCGTAGCAACAACCTTGCTCGTGATGATGCTGGGTCAGTTTGCCGGAATTCACAAATTTGTAGCAGGCGGAGACCCTGAGAAGGGCAATAAGCTTGTGCTCGGTTTACTTGGGGAGCAGAAAGAGGATGATCCCTTGCTGGCGCAAATACGCGCCGAGGCAGATAAACGGAGAATCGAGCCTATCGATGCAGTCAATGACCGGGTATGGAAAGCTGTTCCCGGATACAATGGTCGTGAGGTAGATATAGATAAGACCTATGAAAAGGCTAAAGCAGCAGGTCCCGGCCAGAAGCTTGAGTTCGTCTATCGCGAGCTGAAGCCGAAGGTCAGCCTGGATGATCTGGGGGCGGTGCCGATCTTTCGCGGTAATCCCAACAAGCCGATGGCTGCATTTATGATTAATGTGGCCTGGGGCAACGAGTATATTATTCCAATGCTGGACACGCTCGATGAAGCTAATGTGAAAGCAACCTTTTTCTTTGATGGAAGCTGGCTGAAGAAGAATACCGATCTGGCGTTGGAAATTCAAAAAAGAGGGCATCAGCTTGAGAATCATGCTTATTCCCATCCGAACATGAGTCAACTGGACGATAGCCGGGCCCGGCTGGAAATATCGAAGACGAAGGATCTGCTGAAGGAGAAGTTAGGGGTAGAGAATCGCTGGTTCGCACCGCCGTCCGGGGATTACAATCAGAGAACGGTCGATCTGGCGGCTGAGCAAGGACTAAAAACGGTATTATGGACCGTAGATACGGTTGATTGGCAGAAGCCTGCAGCAAGTACAATTATACAAAAAATCGCTCAAAAGGTGGAGCCCGGATCGTTGATTCTGATGCATCCCACCGCATCCTCACGAGATGCCCTAAAAGGGATGATTCAGGTGATTGAGCGCAAGGGGATCAAGCTGGGCACGGTGGCAGAGACCTTGTCCTCAGAACGAATCGATACGCCTGGAGTTGAGCGGTAGCCTTTTTTTTGATAGGATAGGATTGCATTTATCAATTCGCGGGTTGCTGGTCAAGCTATCCGTTTAAATGATGGTTCACGAAACAAGTTTTGCGGGGCAAAACCTTTAGGAGGATCCTTAGTGAATAAGACGCAATTAAGCAATGGCCTGCGGGTCGTTACGGAGAAAATTCCATCCTGTCGATCGGTCTCCTTCGGAATTTGGGTGAAAACCGGATCGCGTAATGAAACGCCGGAGCAGGGCGGGATTTCTCATTTTATTGAACACATGCTGTTCAAGGGAACGTCAAAATACAGCGCCAAAGACATCGCTGAGGAATTTGATGCCATCGGCGGCAATGTTAATGCGTTCACCTCAAAAGAGTATACTTGCTTCTATGCCAAGGTACTTGATGAACATCTGCCGATTGCAGTTGATGTGCTATCGGATATGTTCTTTCATTCGCTGTTTGATGCCGAAGAGCTTCGCAAAGAGAAGAACGTCATCCTGGAGGAAATCTCGATGTATGAAGATACGCCGGACGACATGGTTCATGATCTTATAACAGAAGCCGCCTATGGGGGACATCCTCTGGCTCTGCCTATTCTCGGAACCGAGGAGAAGCTTCTGGCGATGACGCCAGATCATCTTCGCCAATATATGAGAGAGAAGTATACGAACGAGAATACTGTGATCAGTGTTGCAGGCAATATCGATGACTCTCTGATGGAGCTGCTAGAGAAATATTTCGGAAGTTTCAGCAATCATGGTATTAGCGATCCATTGGTTGTGCCCGAATTCCTGGGCGAGCTCAAGTTCTATAAGAAGAAGACGGAGCAAAATCATATCTGTCTCTCCTTCCCGGGACTTGCTACTGGGGATGACAGACAATATGCGATGGTGCTGCTTAACAATGCGATTGGCGGCGGCATGAGCTCTCGCCTGTTCCAGGAAATTCGCGAGAAGCGCGGCCTGGCCTACTCTGTCTATTCCTATCATAGCTCCAGTGCGGATAGCGGCCTGTTTACGGTCTATGCCGGAACTGCCCCTAAGCAGACCGAGGATGTTCTGAGCTTGACGAAAGAAATTTTGCAAGATATCGCCCAAAACGGACTGACTGATAACGAGCTCCGCAAGGGCAAGGAGCAGCTTAAGGGCAGCCTGATTCTAAGTTTGGAGAGTACGGGGAGCCGGATGAACCGCCTCGGTAAGAATGAATTGATGCTGGGACGTCATTTTACCCTCGATCAAATGATAGATCGTATTGATGCGGTAACGATGGATGATGTAAACTATTGTATTATGGAAATGTTCAAGAAGCCGTTCGCACTTGCCATGGTAGGTGCTTCGGACCGGGCAATATCCGGATTAAGGAGAGATGAACTTGTCATTTGATGTACAGCTAAAACGTATGCCAGGCAATGAGGATGTAGAGCTTCCCCGCAAAATGTCTGAACTTGCCTCTGGTTTTGATCTTTATGCAGCAGTAACACAGGATATCAGATTGCAGCCGGGAGAACGGTTCCTCGTACCGACCGGCATTGCAATCGCCATGCCAGCCGGGCTTGAGGCGCAAGTCCGTCCGCGCAGCGGATTGGCATTGAAGCATGGTATTACATGCCTTAACACGCCCGGGACGATCGATGCCGATTATCGCGGAGAGATCAAAGTGCTTTTGATTAATCTGGGGCATGAGGCGTTCACAATTACACGCAATGAGCGGATTGCGCAGATGGTGTTTCAGACTGTGCCTGTGGTCAACCTGGTTGCCGTGGACGAGCTGTCCGATACAGAGCGTGGGGCCGGTGGATTTGGCCATACGGGAACGAAGTAAAAGCTCCGTAGAAGTTGGCCTGGATTTGAAACTTCAGGTCAGCATATCATGTGAAGAGACATACTTAAAACAAGCAAGCATCCTGCCTTCGGTTGTAAAAACCGGGGCCGGATGCTTGTTTTTTTATATGTAACTTGAGCCGCGCAAAAAGATAACCCCCCCTCCATCACCACTTGGTAGGCAACGGCATACTATGCTCTATACTGTATTGCCTGGAAGGAGTGGCGTCCTGAATGCTGACCGGTCTTACAATTGTGTTCCTGGGTGGAGATGCCAGGCAGATCGAAGTCATTAATAAGTGCATTGAACTGGATGCCTCAGTTCGTCTGGTTGGCTTCGACAAGTTGGAAAATCCGCCATCCGGAGTGAGGCATGAAGCATTGTCTTCTGTTTTGCTGCAAGAGGCGGATATTATCGTCATGCCGGTGATTGGCTGCGATGACAATGGAATTATCGCTGCGCCGTTCGGAAGCGGAGATCTGGTGATGAAGCAGGAGCTGTTCATGGCCATACGGGAGGGAGCCCTGGTCTACACGGGCATGGCCAAGAGTTTGCTGCGACGGATGAGCAGCGAGTATGGTTTCCGGCTCATCGAACTCCTTGATCGTGATGATGTGGCGATATACAATTCGATTCCGACGGCAGAGGGAGCCCTTATGATGGCAATTCAGAATACTGATATTACCATTCACGGCTCGACCTGTGTCGTGCTTGGAATTGGGAGAACAGGCTTCACTCTGGCGAAGACTTTGCAGGGATTAGGAGCGAAAATCAGGGTAGGTGTCCGCAGGGAGGCGGATGCTGCGAGAGCGGCCGTTATGGGCTGGGAGCCTTTTATGACAAGGGATTTGACCGCTTGCACCAGCGATATTGACTTGATTTTTAATACAATACCGACTATGATAATCACAGCGCAAATCATATCGAAATTGCCCAGAAGAACGGTAATTATCGACCTTGCCTCAGCTCCTGGCGGAACGGATTTCCGCTTCGCCGAGAAGCGTGGAATCAAAGCGCTCCTTGCTCCCGGATTACCTGGAATCGTAGCTCCTAAAACGGCTGGAATTATTATAGCGAACACATTGTGTCAGTCGATTACGGAAGAGTTCCATTTACGGGGGGATGAAGAGTGAATTGGCAAGGTGTAACAGTAGGTTATGCGGTAACAGGCTCACATTGTACACTTGCTGAGGTGATGCCGCAAATCCAGCGTTTTGTGGATGATGGTGCTAAAGTTGTTCCGATCATATCCCAATCGGTACTAACAACGGATACCCGTTTTGGCAAATCAGAGGATTGGCAGGAGCAGTTAAGAGATATTACCGGGAATAATATCATTTCTACAATTGTCGAGGCCGAGCCGCTCGGACCTAAGAAATTGCTGGATATTATGGTTATAGCGCCTTGTACAGGAACTACGACCAGTAAACTTGCGAATGCGGTAACAGACAGTCCTGTCCTGATGGCAGCAAAAGCGCAAATGCGCAATGGGCGTCCGCTAGTGGTCGCTATTTCAACGAATGATGGTCTGGGGTTTAATCTGGCGAATATCGCCAAGCTTATCGTCGCGAAGAATATATACTTCGTTCCTTTCGGTCAGGATAATCCGGCAGAGAAGCCGAATTCTCTGGTGGCACGGATGGAACTGGTTCCTGAGGCCTGCTTCGCGGCGCTTGAAGGTAAGCAATTGCAGCCGCTCATTGTAGAACGGTTCAATTCATAGGGGCATATGAAGGATTATTAACTTAGGTAACAGCAACCTGCGTGCGTATTCCGGTTGTTTATGGGCATTTTGAGGTCGGTCTATTGTCAAAGTTGGCACGGGTCACGATCTGGATGAAGTGAGAAGCTTGCTGTCCGATGCACCGGGTGTGACGCTTGTTGACGATCCGGCAGTGCAGAGCTGGAGCTCTGGTTACGGAAACTGCCGTCAAGACGGAGGTGTTCATAGACCGTCTGCGTCGTAATCTTGGCAATGCACGGGCGCTAAATTGTAGATTGTGTCCGATAATCTGCTGAAAAGGCGCAGCATGGAACGCTGTTTAAATTGCAGAGATTATTGCAGCTAATGGATAAAACTTGATACCATAGCAGCCTAGAACAACGGAATAAAGTCAAGCTTTACTCCGCATACGTAAATTGGAGGAATACCCATGCGCATCTTAGTGCAAAAATTCGGTGGCACTTCTCTCTCCACTCCGGAGGCAAGAGATTACGTCATCTCACATATTCGCCGGGAGCTGGCTAACGGTTTCCGGCTCGTTGTGGTGGTGTCAGCAATGGGCCGCAAAGGCGACCCGTATGCAACAGACACGCTTCTTGATCTTATTGCTGGCAGCGGGGGATCATTGGAGCCGCGGGAACAGGATCTGCTGTTAGCCTGTGGTGAAATGATCTCCGCTTCCATGCTTAGCAGCCTGCTAAATAGAGAGAATATCTCTTCTTCCGTATTAACGGGAGCGCAGGCGGGGTTCCGAACGGATAGCCATTATGGCAACGCCAGAATTCTCGATATTGTACCTACCCGAGTGCTGGAGCAGCTGGAGCAGAAAGATGTTGTGATTGTAACCGGGTTCCAGGGGCAAAATCAGATCGGCGATTTTACGACGCTGGGACGCGGTGGAAGCGACACTTCGGCAACAGCGCTGGGTGCGGCGCTTCATGCTGAAATGGTCGATATTTATACGGATGTGAACGGCATCCTTACAGCAGACCCTAGAATCGTAGAGGATGCAAGACAGCTTGACTATGTGAGTTATGCTGAAATATGCAATATGGCTCATCAAGGGGCTAAGGTCATTCATCCGCGGGCAGTTGAAATTGCCATGCAATCAGGTATACCTGTGCGCGTACGTTCCACTTTCTCGGAAAGCGAAGGAACGCTCGTTGCGAATCCGGAAGGGTTCAAGGATGTGCAACTTGGCATTCTGGACCGTTATGTTACCGGCATCGCCTATGTGAACAATGTGACACAGATCAAGGTTGATGCATCGTGTAGTAACAATAAGGAGTCCTTGCAGCTGCAAGTCTTCAAGACGATGGCAGAAAATTCAATCAGTGTCGATTTTATTAATGTTACCCCGTCAGGAGTCGTTTATACGGTATTTGACCATGATTCCGATAAAGCGGTACAGGTATTGGAGCAGCACGGCTTGAAGCCGGATGTATTGACAGGCTGTGCCAAAGTATCGGTCATCGGCGGTGGAATCAATGGGGTTCCGGGAATTATGGCCAAAATCGTTGAAGCCTTAACGGAGCAAAAGGTACAGATTTTGCAATCTGCAGACTCCAATACGACGATTTGGGTGCTAGTTAATCAGGATGATATGGTGGCGGCATTGCGGGCTTTGCATACCAAGTTTGAACTGGGCCGGTAGATCGCTTAAGCCTATAAATAAGTTTTATTCCGCTTATTCAGCGAATTGAGAGGGGAGACGAAGATGGATTTCGGTAGATTGATTACAGCGATGGTTACACCATTTGATGAACAGAATCGAATTCATTGGGGCGAGACAGCTCGTCTTATCGATTATCTAATTGAGGAACAGAAGTCCGACAGCCTGGTAGTATGCGGTACGACCGGCGAGTCTCCAACATTGACAGACGAGGAAAAGCTGGAGTTATTTCGCTTTACAGTAGAACATGTGGCTGGCAGATGCAAAGTGATTGCGGGGACAGGAAGCAACAATACAGCCCACACTATTGAATTGTCCAAAGAAGCGGAGAAGCTGGGTGTAGATGGACTGCTGCTTGTAGCCCCATACTATAATAAGCCTTCCCAGGAAGGCTTATATCAACATTTCTCTGCAATTGCTAATTCGGTTTCATTACCAGCAGTACTGTATAATATCCCAGGTCGTACGGGGATAAGCATCAGTGCCGAGACCACCTTGAGATTAGCGCAAATCCCTAATATTGTTGCCACGAAGGAGTGTGCTCCCCTGGATCAGGTAGCCGAGATTGCCAGCGGCGCACCGGCCGGTTTCATAGTGTATTCCGGTGATGATGCGGCTGCGCTTCCGGCTCTGGCCGTAGGGGCCTATGGGGTTGTAAGTGTGGCAAGCCATATCGTTGGCAGCCCGATGAAGGAAATGATCACTGGCTTCCTGGCAGGTCAGGTAGAAGAAGCTGCAAAGCTGCATCAAAGACTGCTGCCTGTGTTTAAGGGATTGTTCGAATGCCCGAATCCGGTTGCTGTGAAGTACGCGCTTAATCTGCGCGGATATTTGGTGGGTTCGGTGCGACTGCCGCTTATTCCTCCGACAGAGGCGGAAGCAGAGCGCATTCGCGAGTTGCTGAACTAGTTCGCGACAACCAAATTTATGATACTTAACCATAAAGCGATGCCTTGAATGAGGCATTGCTTTTTTTATTATGGAGCAATGTAGAGGTATGCGGTAAATTCGGCTGACTTGTTTTTTATCTTTTTAATCATGTATAATGTAATTCAAGTGACTGGGTGCGGTTAAGTTTTTTATAGTTTCATTTAAATGAGCACTGATCGGGTGCATAACAACAAATTCAAAAATTTTTGACGTCCAAACAAATTAGGAGGGTTAGATTCACTTGTCCAAAAAAATGAATAATGATAAACTGATGATCTTTTCATTGGGCGGCGTTGCCGAAATCGGAAAGAACATGTACGTCGTTCAATATGCCAATGATATCGTCGTCATCGATGCCGGTTTGAAATTCCCGGAGGAAGATATGCTTGGCATTGACATCGTCATTCCTGATATTACTTACTTGACGGAGAACCGTGATAAAGTAAGGGGTATCTTGATTACCCATGGTCATGAAGATCATATCGGTGGCTTGCCATACGTTCTCAAAAACCTGAATGTACCTGTCTACGGTACTAAGCTTACATTGGGGCTGGTTGAGAACAAGCTGAAGGAGGCAGGTCTGCTTGGTGAGACGAAGCGGGTGCTTATTAACGCGGATTCCGAAGTTCAATTGGGGTCTACGATGAAGGCCACCTTCTTCAGAACGAACCATAGTATTCCGGATTCCGTCGGGGTATGTCTGGAGACACCAGAAGGCAATGTCGTTCACACGGGGGACTTCAAATTCGACCATACGCCGGTGAACAATCAGTTTGCCGATCTTCATCGCATGGGTGAAATCGGGAAGAAAGGCGTGCTCGCCTTACTATCGGATAGTACGAATGCGGAGAGACCCGGTTTTACGCCATCTGAGAAAAATGTAGGCATCGTGCTTGACGATATCTTCAGCAAGGCCGCACAGCGGGTAGTTGTCGCGACCTTCGCTTCCAACGTTCATCGGATTCAGCAGGTCATTGATGCGGCTTATACAACGGGACGCAAGGTAACTATCATCGGGCGCAGCATGGTGAACGTGGTGACGATTGCCTCTGAGCTTGGTTATCTGAATGTACCTGACGGCTTGTTGATTGAGCCGGAAGAGATCAATAAAATGGCCGCAGATCGTGTAGTCATTCTCTGTACAGGCAGCCAAGGCGAACCTATGTCCGCTCTGACGCGGATGGCGCGCTCAACACATCGCAAGGTCGATATTTTGCCTGGGGATACCGTTATCATCGCTGCTACTCCAGTACCTGGTAATGAGAAGTATGTTGGAAGAACGATTGATGAATTATTCCGTCTAGGTGCGGAAGTAATATATAGCGGTTCAAATTCCGGAGTCCACGTATCGGGTCACGGCAGTCAGGAAGAGCTTAAGCTGATGCTGAACCTGATGCGTCCGAAATATTTCATCCCAATACACGGTGAATACCGGATGCTTCGCAAGCATGCGCTTCTTGGGGAATCCGTTGGCGTTGATCCAGACAATATCTTTCTGGTTGATATCGGAGATATTGTCGAGATCCAGAACGGTGTAGCCCGCAAGGCAGGCAAAGTTCCGTCCGGTAATGTACTGATTGACGGGCTTGGCGTTGGTGACGTAGGTAATATTGTACTGCGCGACCGCAAGCTTCTGTCACAGGACGGAATTCTGGTTGTCGTTGTCACGCTGAGTAAGCAGGATGGCACTATCGTCTCTGGGCCGGACATTATATCCAGAGGTTTCGTATATGTGCGTGAGTCCGAAGGGCTCTTGGAAGAAGCGAACCGGATCGTATCCAGCACACTGGAGAAATTGATGAGCGAGAACGTGAATGAGTGGGCTTCGTTGAAGACCAGCGTCAAAGATGCGCTCGGACGTTTCCTATATGAACAGACACGTCGCAGACCGATGATTTTGCCAATCATCATGGAAGTGTAATACTTCTGTAAATTTAGCTAATTAAATAATATTTTAGGCACACAGTCGCCTCTCTCCCAAAGGTAATATTGGACGGTTCCCCGTGGGAGGGGGGCTTTTTTTGTGTTGCGGCACTTCTTCTGCTTGGTATTGTAATGAGGCCATAGGAATAACGGCATACTAAACCTTATGGACGCAAGATTAGATTACAGGCTAATGCCGGAAGGAAAGGTGCATCATGCATAGACATAGTGAAGTATCAATGAGGCAGGAGATCGAGCCCGGGGAAAAGCCCGAGGTACAGCAGCCGATGCCTGAGGATAAACCCGATGTAACTGAGATGATCCAGCAGCTTGGTCAAACGGCTGTACCGACTCCAGGAGAGTCCAACATATATTGCTTGACGATAATCGGTCAGATCGAAGGTCATCTTGTGCTGCCTCCGCAGAATAAGACGACGAAGTATGAGCATTTGATTCCGCAATTGGTTGCAGCTGAACAAAATCCGAAGATCGAGGGCTTGCTCATCATTTTAAATACGGTTGGCGGTGATGTAGAAGCAGGGCTGGCCATCGCCGAGATGATCGCTTCCCTTACTAAACCTACGGTCACAGTCGTTATAGGAGGCGGACATAGCATTGGCGTACCTATTGCTGTTGCTTCTAATTATTCGCTGATCGCCGAGAGTGCGACGATGACCATTCATCCGATTCGCATGACCGGGCTGGTTATCGGTGTTCCGCAGACATTCGAGTACATCGAGAAAATGCAGGAGCGCGTGGTCCGTTTCGTAACGTCGCATTCTAATATTACTGAACAAATGTTCAAGGAGCTGATGTTCAAGACGGGCGAGCTTAATCGGGATATCGGAACCTCGGTCGGGGGAAACGATGCAGTCAAATATGGCCTGATTGACGGGGTTGGCGGGATCGGTGAAGGTTTGCTTCAATTGAACAGTCTGATCGATTCGCGAAGAAAAACTGCCCAAGGGGGACCGAAGCAATGACGCATTATACCATTATGCCGGAAGAGGAATACTGGGCCCAGCCTGAGGTTCAGGAAATGTATACGGAGCTCGAGATGGGAGGCGTTCTGATGCAGGTCCGGATGGAACAGGGAAATCGGGCTACAATTATCAGGCTGCTGCGCTGTAATCTTGAGGATTATTTGAACCCGCGGCTCGCTCCCGGCCAGCAAATCATCTATATGCCAACCTTGTTTAACTAAGTGTGTGACCCAAAAGCAGCCTTTTGAACCGCCTCAATTAAATCAAGTTCAAAAAGCGGGTTTTCAACACCGAGAAGGTTGGATGAAGCTAGGGCTTGAGGAGCGGAGCGTACGTGGTTTGTACGAGAGCACCGGGAGGGTTCGGTTGAATTTAAGATTCGATGTCGAGTAACTTCTTGGTAAATCTTCGTGTTGGATATAGAATTTATTCGTTATCAGCGGAAGCTGATGAAATTCTATATCGCAAGAAACCCTACCTCTGGATCGCGGTCGCTCATCCTTGAATTACCTCGGGCGGTTTTCTTATCAAAAGCAGCCTTTTTGAACGACCTCAAAGAAAGGGGTAGCGGTTTTATCGGGTGAATATGGTATAATATTCATCTGGGGGGTGTTCCTGTTTTGGCAAAAAAAAGGAAGAAGAAAAAGGCTGTTGCCATAGGCAATTTACTAAAATATGAAATTTATGGGATCATCCTGATTACTCTATCTATAATAGCGCTATCCGGCGAAGCTGCGGTGGGGAGAACACTGTCCAAGATGTCGGCTCTTTTGCTGGGCAAGTTCTATTTCGTGATTCCTTTAATAGGTATTTATGTTGGACTAGCCGTTATGATCAATCGCAAATGGCCATCCCGCTGGACGACTAGACGCAGCGGGGGCCTTCTTGCTGTGCTCGCGCTCGCTCTGATGAGCACTCTAATTTCGATGCAGCAAAGGCTGGAGCCGGTTGTTCCGATGACCTTTGGCAATATTTTGAATCAGATTCATATCGATCTGCGCACCTCATTATTTCAGCCGACAGCGATTGAAGCGGGCTTCAGCATGCTGAATTTAAATATCAGCGGAGGATATATTGGCGGTATTGAATTTGCGTTGCTTTATTCTCTGTTTGGTCCTGCTGGAGCTACGCTGATTATGATCGTTATGCTGGCGATCAGCTTTATGCTGATTACCGGTTTATCCTACGTGGATATTGTTCGTCTGCTTCGTGGCAGATTGGGGGAGCTGGGCAAACAGATGGGCGAGAAAGTGCGAATGCTGCGCCCTGTTCCCGTAAAGAACCGGAATCGGCGGGAGGCGAAGCCGGTGGCAGTATCGCCAGAGGACATGGAAGACGATGCAGGTTATATGCTGGCTGATGAGGAACCGCCGTCTACGCCAAAGAAGAAACCGGTATTTTTCCAGTTGTTTGGCTTTAAAGGCGTTTCTGCAAACCAAGCTGAGACCGCGAATGATTACATAGATGAAGACCAGCAGACGGAACCATTGGAATCAGACGCTTCCCAAGGCATTAACTGGAACGAATTGAAATATGAAGGCCAGCAGAACGGGGAGCTCGCCGCTGAGGATAGAGGCCCAATCATTCGAGATTTCTTCGACAATATTCAGCGGGAGAGTCGTCTGCATGAAGAGGATGAAGCCATGGAGGAAGATCTAGACTTAGAAGGCTTCGATCATGCGGCGACTTATCCAGAAGAGGAGCAAATTCCTTCCGGCCCCCTTGCTGAAGAAAGCTTCATGAATGAGGCGGCGGACTTGGATGAGATAGACTCCAGTCCTGAAGCGGAAGCTTCCTCGGGAGAACAGGAAACCGAAACGGATGTGCCGATAGCACCTCCAAAGCCTGCACCAAAGCCATATAAATTGCCATCGTTCCGTTTGCTCTCGAAGCCTGCCGGATCAGGCAAAGCCGGCGATCAGGCAGATTATATGCAAACTGCTCGCAAGCTTGAAGCTACGCTGGAGAGCTTCGGGGTGCGCGCGCGCGTGCTTGAGGTGGTAAGGGGGCCTGCGGTAACCCGTTATGAGGTGCAGCCGGATATCGGCGTGAAGGTTAGCCGGATTGTCAATCTGACTGACGATATTGCGCTGGCGCTTGCCGCCAAAGATATCCGCATGGAAGCGCCGATACCTGGTAAATCCGCGATTGGCATTGAAGTGCCAAATAATGAAGTTTCTCTTGTCACGATGCGTGAAGTTATGGAGACGCCGACCTTTATGAATTCGGAGGCTCGATTAACGATCGCCTTTGGTCGCGATATTTCAGGACAGACCATCGTTGGCAATCTGGCCAAGATGCCGCATTTGCTCGTTGCCGGAGCAACTGGCTCAGGCAAATCGGTATGTATTAACGGGATCATCACAAGTATTCTGTACAAAGCCAAACCGGATGAGGTCAAGTTTATGATGGTTGACCCGAAAATGGTCGAGCTTAATGTATATAACGGTATTCCTCATTTGCTGACTCCGGTAGTTACCGATCCACGCCGCGCTTCACTGGCGCTGAAGAAGATCGTTGTTGAGATGGAGAAGCGCTATGAGCTGTTCTCCAAATCGGGAGCCCGCAATATTGAAGGTTATAACCAAATGATGCAAGATAATCCCGAGGCTGTACTGCCTTATATCGTCGTCATTGTGGACGAGCTTGCCGATTTGATGATGGTAGCTGCGCATGATGTAGAGGATGCCATTGCACGTCTTGCACAAATGGCGCGGGCCGCGGGTATTCATTTGATTATTGCTACACAACGGCCTTCGGTTGACGTTATTACCGGGGTGATTAAAGCTAATATTCCGTCGCGAATTGCCTTTGGGGTCTCCTCACAGGTCGATTCCCGTACGATTCTCGACATGGCCGGTGCTGAGAAGCTGCTTGGCCGTGGTGATATGCTGTATATGCCGATGGGCGCCTCGAAGCCGATCCGCGTACAAGGTGCATTTATGAGTGATCAGGAGGTCGAGACCATCGTCTCTTATGTGCGGACTCAAGGCCAAGCGGAATATGATGAGAGCCTGGTTCCGGAAATCGATGAGGAGTCGACAGAGCCGGAAGAGGTTCTCGATGAATTGTATGATCAGGCGGTGCAGATTGTCCTTGAGGCGAAGCAGGCTTCGGTATCGCTTCTGCAGCGAAGAATGCGCGTTGGCTATACCCGGGCCGCAAGATTAATCGATTCGATGGAAGCGCGGGGGATCGTAGGTCCCTATGAAGGAAGTAAACCGCGGGAAGTGCTGCTTACAATGGAGCAATTCAAAATGAATAATAATAAAATCTCATCGTAGAGCAGTTTTTTTAAAAAGCCACCTCAGCTCTACGCTCATATCATAGCTGCAAAACCTCATTTGTTGCTGCCTTTTTTGGAGTGCATAGGAAGTGGTCGGGCTTGTCATACTAAAGTCAACCATCCATGTTAATCCACAACAGAAAGGTAGAGCTAAACGAATGATAAAAGCGAAAATATGGTATGCCGCCGGTTTAGTGCTGCTTTTATTTGGCATCGGGTTCGGGATATATCATTTTACCCAGGCCAACGATGTAAAGGCAAATCAAGAGGTTCCCAAGCAGGCCGTGCCTGTATTTAGTGAACAGGTTATCAACTATGGTGCATTTGGACAGGATGTATACGAGCTCCAAGGCCGTCTGGCTTTTTTGGGTTTTTATTACGGGAAGATCGACAGTAAATTCGGAGATAAGACCCGGGATTCCTTAAAGTGGTTCCAATCCGAGTTCGGACTCAAGGTGGATGGTCTAGCAGGTCCGAAAACGAAGCTTATGCTATGGAAAGCAACCAAGGAATGGAAGCCGGGTATGGAGTCAGGCCAGGGAACGGGCAAGGAGACGGCAAAGACTCCGTCGAAGGAACCGGAGAAAGGGAAGGAAAGTGAGGAGTTATCGCCTTCCAATGCGATGGGACTTTCACAAAATGATTTGAACATAATGGCGAATGCCGTATATGGTGAATCACGCGGAGAGCCGTTTGAAGGTCAGGTTGCGGTTGCCGCTGTCATTCTGAATCGGGTCAAATCGCCAAGCTTTCCGAATACCGTCTCAGGGGTTATCTTCCAGCCAGGGGCCTTTACAGCGGTTGCTGACGGGCAAATCTGGCTGACGCCGAACGAGACTGCCAAGAAGGCGGTTCAGCAAGCATTAAATGGTTGGGATCCTTCCGGAGGCTGCCTCTATTATTTCAATCCGGAGACAGCAACTTCTAAATGGATCTGGACCAGACCGCAGGTTAAGACGATTGGAAAGCATATTTTCTGTATGTAAATAGATCTAAATGAAGAGCAGCCGCTTGCTTGATGGGTGGTTGCTTCTTTCCTTTCCAATGGTATAGAATGGAACTAATTTCATTGTTAAATTCGAAGTGGTCCACATCTGGCCACTGATTTTTAAGCGGGTGGATTTAGCTTCGAATCTTCATTTCGCCTGTTTTTTACACATGCATGATTTGCATTTTAAGTCTTTTGTAAAGGAGTTTTGGTCTTGAACAAGATGATTTTTGAACGGGGCAGCGTGGGTCAAATTCGGATTCATGTAATGCCGACTACCAGATTCAAGACGTTTGCAGTGTCGCTCTATGCAGGTATTCCTCTGGCCAGAGAGACGGTTACTGCGACAGCTCTAACGCCGTTTGTACTTCGTCGCGGTACCGCTTCATATCCGGAGACAACCCAGTTTAGAGAGCAGTTAGAGCGCTTGTACGGCGCGGGATTCGGTTTTGATGTCTACAAAAGGGGTAATTATCAGATCGTTCAGTTTCGGATGGATACAATAAATGATTCGTTTGTGCAGAGCGAGCAGTCGCTCCTGTCGCAGAGCTTTGAATTTCTTGGTGAAGTCGTAACGAAGCCCGTGACAGAGTCAAATGCTTTTCGCCCATCTTATGTCGCTTCGGAGCGCGAGAATGTGCGCAAGAAGCTTGAGGCGATCATCAACGACAAAATGCGTTATGCTGCTGAGCGCTGTATTGAGGAAATGTTCCGCAATGACAGCTATCGGTTGCATCCTCTTGGCGAGCGCAGCGATCTTGAACAAAATACACCTGAATCGTTATATAACGCTTATCAAGAATGGCTGAAGAACGCAAGCCTTGATCTATATGTTGTAGGGGATACGACACTGGCTGAGGTTGAAGAGCTGGTGACGCATCATTTTCAATTGAATCGTTCTGCCTTCCTGGGTTATGAGCCGGAGCGAGTGAAGCTATCCAATACCGAACCACGAACAATTACTGAAAAGCTGGATGTAAGCCAGGGCAAGCTAAATCTTGGACTTCGCACGGATATCACCTATGGGGATGAACGCTATGCCGCTGCATTGTTGTATAACGGAATTCTCGGAAGTTATCCGCATTCCAAGCTTTTCGTAAATGTACGGGAGAAGGAAAGTCTGGCTTATTATGCAGCTTCGAGATTTGATGGCCATAAGGGAATGATCGGCATTCAATCCGGCATTGAGATCGCTAACTATGAAAAAGCTTTAGATATTATCAAGGCCCAATTAGCTAGCCTGCAAGCCGGCGAGATCAGTGAGATGGAAATGACACAGACCAAAGCGATGATCCGCAACAGTCTGCTGGAAATGCAGGACTCGGCGTTTGAAATGATCGCTTATGATTTCAACCGGATACTTTCCGGCAAGGATCGTCCGGTAGAGCAATTGCTAAGCGAGGTAGAACAGGTGCAGCCTGCCGATGTTGTTGAAGCAGCGAATACGGTTCGGCTTGACACGATATACTTTTTGACAGGGCAGAAGGAGGGATAACCTGTGGAAGCTATCACTTATGATCGATTACAGGAAACCTTATATCACGAGACGATGAGCAACGGTTTGCAGGTTTATGTACTTCCCAAGCCCGGATTCCAAAAGACTTACGCTACTTTTTCCACAAAGTACGGTTCGATCGACAATCATTTCAGGGTAGAAGGCGAATCGGAAATATCAGTGCCGGATGGCATAGCCCATTTTCTTGAGCATAAAATGTTCGAGGAGCCAGAGGGCGATATCTTCACCAAATTCGCTATGCAAGGGGCTTCGGCTAACGCCTTTACCAGCTTTGATCAGACGGTATACCTGTTCTCGGCTACAGAAAATATTATGGCCAATCTGGAAACTCTTGTGAACTTTGTGCAGCATCCTTATTTCACGGATCAGAATGTGGAGAAGGAAAAGGGAATTATCGGCCAGGAAATCGGTATGTATGGAGATAATCCGGATTGGAGAGTGTATTTCGGCTTAATTGAAGCGATGTATGCGGTGCATCCAGTTCGCATCGATATTGCCGGAACGGTGGAATCAATCGCCACGATTACGAAGGAGACGTTATACACTTGTTATAATGCCTTCTACCATCCAAGCAACATGTTGCTGTTTGTCGTGGGCGGGGTGGATCCTGAAGAAGTATTCCGAATGATTCGGGACAATCAGGCGGCCAAGGATTACAAGCCGCAGGGTGCGATTGAACGTTTGTTTGACCAAGAGCCCACTGCTGTACACCAGGCTCGTAAAGTTTCCAAGCTGCCGGTTTCGCTGCCAAAATGTCTGTTTGGCTTCAAAGAGACGCAACTGGGGGTTTCTGGAGAAGAACTGTTACGCCGGGATTTAACGACAAAGCTGGCGATGGATCTGCTGCTTGGCTCAAGCACGAAGCTTTACCAGAAGCTCTATGATATGGATTTGATATCGGACGGCTTCTCTTATGAATATAACAGTAATCCGCATTACTGTTTCTCGGCGATTGGCGGGGATACCAAAGACCCGGATCAATTGCTGGAAGTCATCAAGAGCGAGATCGAGGCTGTCAAGGCCAGCGGATTCCGGGCGGAGGATTTTGAACGGGCCAAGAACAAGAAGATCGGTGGTTATCTGCGGATGCTGAACTACCCGGAGAATATCGCCCATGAATTTACCAGATATAACTTCCGGGGCGGGGACCTGTTCAAGGTACTGTCGATTTATGAAACCTTGACACTGGAGGATGTAAACGAACGTCTGCGCGAGCATATTGACTGGAATCAATTAGCTGTATCACTAGTGGTGAGTCCGTAATATGACAATACAACATGGGAGTGAGAAAAGCATCGGGGATATGACGGTTCTCGTTACGGGAGCCAGTCGAGGGATTGGAGCGCAAATTGCGCTCCGATTCGCGTCGGTGGGGATGAATGTAGTGATTCACTATTTGAATTCGCATGAAAGAGCGAATGAAGTAGCCAGACAATGCATGGAGATGGGGGCGAAGGTACATACCATCTCTGCAGATTTGCGGAGCAAGACGGAGATTGAACGGATGAAGGAGAGGCTGGCGGGCTACGGATTGCATCCGGATATTCTTGTGAATAATGCGGGAATTTCCCATTACGGACTGCTGACGGATGTCGAGGAGGCTAAATGGGACGAGATTATGGATGTTAACTTGAAGAGTGTCTTTCTGCTGAGTCAGGCTTTTTTGCCCTACATGATATCGCAGCGTTTCGGGCGGATCATTAATGTGTCCTCCGTCTGGGGCATCGCCGGCGGCTCTTACGAGGTTGTCTATTCCGCCGCCAAAGGCGGCGTTAACGCCTTTACGAAAGCGCTGGCCAAGGAAGCAGCCCCTTCCGGCGTAACCGTAAATGCGGTCGCTCCGGGGGCTGTGAAGACGGATATGATGGACCGCTTCGATGCCGAAGAACTGAAACAATTGGAGGAGGATATTCCGGTGGGCAGGCTCGCCGCACCGGAGGAGATATCCTCTCTGGTTTATTTTTTGGCTTTGCCGGAGTCCAGCTATATTACAGGTCAGATCATTAGCCCGAACGGGGGC
The DNA here is from genome assembly GCF_013393165.1 of Paenibacillus sp. 79R4. Taxonomy (NCBI): domain Bacteria; kingdom Bacillati; phylum Bacillota; class Bacilli; order Caryophanales; family Paenibacillaceae; genus Paenibacillus; species Paenibacillus sp. 79R4. The sequence goes on from NZ_QJOT01000002.1 coordinate 93,697, forward strand.
TGGATTACCTGATTTAGGCTGTGCTGTCTCGTGAATAAATGAGCAGGGAATAACGAATATTACGACTGTTGATTATAATTTACCGACATTGAGGAGGAGTTAATTTTGTCAACAGTACTCAAAAATTTTGATACATGGAAGAAGTTCCTGGGTGAGCGCGTAAAACATGCGGAGAACGCAGGTTTTAGCGAGGAAGCCATCGCCAATCTTGCTTATGAGATTGGGGGATTTCTGGAGGACAAGGTTGATCCGCAAAATGATTCCAACCGTACTCTGAAAGAACTGTGGGATGTTGGGGATGAATCGGAGCGCAAGGCAATCGCCCGTCTGATGGTTAAATTGGCGAAGAAAAACGCATAGACTTGCCTGGAAAGCTCCCGAAATCTGGGGGCTTTTCTCCCATTTTTTACAACTACTTGCCTTTCAAAAATTTTTTCTTTATTATTAGACACGTATTGTTTTATACGTTTCGGCGAGAAAGTATCCATTTATGTTCGAAAGGCAGGACATTTGGATGATTTTGTCGAAAAAGAGTAGTCTGTAAGGAATATAAGAAGGTGTATGTTTGATGGGTCAAAGACAGTGGTATTTGGAGTATAGAATACATAAGAACCGCCCGGGCTTGTTAGGTGATATTGCATCGATGCTCGGTATGCTGGAAGTCAATATTTTGACCATTAACGGGGTAGAAGGAGATACGCGCGGACTGCTGCTGGAAAGCGATGAAGATGAGAAGATTGAGCAGATTGGAAAAATGCTGGCCAAAGTGGACAGTATAACCGTAACTGCGCTCCGCAGCCCTCGACTGGTTGATTTGTTAGCGGTTCGACATGGTCGATATATTGAGCGGGACTCAGACGATTTGAAGACATTTCGTTTTAGCCGTGATGAATTAGGTCTTTTGGTGGACTTTCTAGGTGAAGTGCTTAAGAAGGATGGCCATCAAATGATTGGTCTCAAAGGAATGCCCCGTGTAGGCAAGACGGAATCCATCATTGCCGGAAGCGTCTGCGCAATGAAGCGCTGGACGTTCGTATCTTCCACACTGCTACGGCAGACGATACGAACACAGCTCTCTGAAGAGGAAAATAATCCACAGCATGTATTTATTATAGATGGAATTATGAGCACGATGCGATCCAATGAGAAGCATAATCAGCTGATCAAACAAATTATGGAGATGCCTTCCACGAAGGTGATTGAGCACCCGGATGTATTTATAGAGCATACGGATTATAGTTATGACGATTTTGACATTATTATCGAATTACGTAACAATCCGGAAGAGAAAATCGTTAAAGATACGTTTGCTACGCAATATCCGGAGGATTAAACTTTAGATTAAATGAAGCTCTTGTATTGACAGTGTTATGTCAATTGGTGTGATAGAAGAGGGAGTATAAATAATATCAGGAGGTGATGGTCGTGTCGGATTTGGGACAACAGTTAAAAGAAGCTCGTCTATCTATGGGCCTATCATTGGATGACGTTCAGGAAATAACAAAGATACGCAAGCGATACTTGGAAGCCATCGAGGCGGGAGACTATAAGGTTTTACCGGGGAGTTTTTATGTCCGGGCATTTATCAAAACATATGCGGAAGCAGTAGGGATTAACGCGGATGAACTTCTGGCCGAACATAAACAGAATGTGCCGGAAGCGGTACCGGACACAACCATGGAACCTGTGCTTCAGAAGCGTCGCAGCAGACAGACCACTGAACGCAATTCGAAGTGGCTTACGACTGCTTTGATGTGGTCTTTCTTTGCGCTGATTGTGATCGTCATTTATTTATATTTCACCGTATGGAGTCAGTCGAATGAGGCAAAGACCAAAGAGCCTGATCCAACAGCGATTACTAACAATTCGGAAAATCCGCAAAATAATACAAAGCCGAATTCCAATACAGGAACTGATCAAGATGGCGCGACAAATACGAATGCCGGTACGGATGATCAGACGGGAACTCCTGGTGATGGAAATGCAACGGATACAAATACAACGGGGCCTGATGATACGAATACGGATAATACGGCTAACAAAGAAGTTGTCGTAGCTCCTGACGGCAAGGAAGGAAGTACGACGAAGTTCAAGGTACAACCTGTAGGCAGTGAACCGGTGAAAATCGTCATTACAGCGAAGGGCAGCAGCTGGGTTGAAGTGCGCAAGGGCGATAAGCGCGGCGAGAAGCTTTACTATCAGACGATGCAAGATGGTGAAGTGCTGAACTTTGATCTTGGCGAGGAAGGGATGTTTATCAAGTCCGGGGCCTCCCCGAATACGACGATTACCGTTGGAGGACAGGTCGTTGATGACGGCAAGAATACTTCGAAAATTCAATTGAACCTGGGTACCGTGGATACTTCTTCGGATTCAAATAGTGCAAATACAGGCACTAATAGTTCCAATTCCGGTACTGACGGAACGGTAACGGGTCAATAATAAAATATAACAGGTGTAGGCTGAGCAGAGGGTTCAGTCACACCTGTTTTTTATTATGAAGGGGCTTAATACTCGACTTTGCTAAATTTATTACATATAATTAGGAGACATAGGATTATAGTGTGTTCATTGGTAATTTTGCCTGAGCACCCTTATAGAGAAAGGAATGTGAAAGATGGCTTCAGAAAGCTCTTTTGATATTGTCTCCAAAATGGACATGCAGGAACTATCCAATGCCATTGACCAAACGGAGCGTGAAATTGCGAACCGGTTTGACTTCAAGGGCAGCAAAAGTGAACTTAAGGTAGAGAAGGATGTACTGGTCGTTATTTCCGATGATGAGTACAAGCTTGGTGCAGTCATAGATATTCTGCAGTCGAAGATGATCAAGCGCGGTCTGCCGATCAAGAATCTGGATTATGGCAAGGTCGAGCCGGCCTCCCTGGGTACCGTTCGTCAACGGATCAAGTTGAAGCAAGGGATCGATCAGGAAAATGCGAAGAAGATTAATGTCCTGATCCGCGACTCGAAGCTGAAGGTGAAGAGCCAGATCCAGGGGGATCAAATTCGCGTAACCGGCAAGAGTAGAGATGATTTGCAGCAAGTAATCCAAATGCTTCGCAAAGCGGATCTTACTGTCGATCTACAGTTTACGAATATGAAGTAAGCAGAATTATGATTGTGTCTTCGATAGTTCATGACATGCGGTCTCTCGTAGCGGCCAAGCCGCGACGTGAGACTTTTTCATGTTTTTGACAGCGGTATTCACGAAATATTATACTTATACAGGGTATTATGGTTGTAAAATGGAGGGGCTCATAGCATGATGACTGAAAAGGTGAAGATCGTTACATTAGGCTGCGAGAAAAATATGGTTGACTCCGAGATTATGTCCGGTCTGATTGATCAGCGCGGATATTCACTTGTAGAGCAGGCAGAGGACGCAACCGTTATTATCGTAAATACTTGCGGATTTATTGATGCCGCCAAAGAGGAGTCCGTAAATACGATTCTTGATTTGGCCGAGCTCAAAGAGACAGGTAAGCTGAAGGCGCTTATCGTATCGGGCTGCTTAACGCAGCGTTATAAACAGGCACTGATGGAAGAAATGCCGGAGATTGATGGGATCGTTGGTACCGGCGACTTCTATAACATTAATCAGATCGTCGATGAAGCGTTAGGAGGTAAGAAACCGGCATTTGTCGGGAATCCTGTATTTAACTACGAGGAGATCTTGCCTCGCAAGTTATCGACGGAGAAATATACAACCTATGTGAAGATCGCGGAAGGCTGCGACAATAACTGTACCTTCTGCAGCATTCCTATTATGCGGGGGGCATTCCGCAGTCGCTCTATGGAGTCCATTGTTGCGGAAGTGACCGGGCTTGCGGCTCAAGGTGTGAAGGAGATCAGCTTGATCGCCCAAGATACAACGAATTACGGAACTGATCTGTACGATGGAGAGTATAAGCTGGCAGAGCTGATCAACAAGGCCAGTGAGGTGCCAGGTATCGAGTGGGTCAGACTGCACTACGCTTATCCGGGCTTCTTCACAGACGAACTGATCGAGACGATGGCCTCTAATCCGAAGGTCTGCAAATATATCGACATGCCACTGCAGCATAGTGAGGATGCGGTGTTAAAGCGTATGAGGAGACCGGGCCGAAATCGTGATATACGTGAGCTTATCGCCAAGATCCGCTCGCGGATCCCGGGTGTGGCGCTGCGTACTTCATTGATCGTAGGTTTCCCAGGAGAGACGGAAGAGGACTTTGAACGGTTATGCGATTTTGTTAGAGAGGTTAAATTTGATCGCCTGGGCGTCTTTACATACTCCAAGGAGGACGATACCCCTGCTTCGCGTCTGCCAAACCAAATCGACGAGGAAGTTAAGGAGTGGCGGGCGAATACGCTTATGGAAATTCAGCGGCAGGTGTCCAATGAGAACAACGGAAAATATGTTGGACAGGTGCTGGAGGTATTGATCGAAAGCTATGATGGTCGCAGCGATGTGTTTGTCGGCCGTTCGCAGTATGATGCACCGGAAATTGACGGAGATGTCTATGTCTCGAATTGCAAAGTTGAAATTGGTGAGATTATTCCAGTACGAATTACTCATGCCTATGAATATGATATGTCCGGGGAGGGTGTACTTTGAATCTGCCCAATCGTATCACTTTAGCGCGTATTTTCATGATCCCGCTGATGTTGGTGTTCTTGCTGTTTGATTTTGAGTGGTGGTCTCATGAATTGATTCTGGGGAGTTACTCACTGTCTGTGAATCATCTGATTGCAGCTATTCTGTTCATTATTGCCGCGAGCACAGATGGCATCGATGGACATATTGCCCGTAAACGCAATCTTGTCACTAATCTTGGCAAGCTGCTTGATCCCCTTGCTGATAAGCTGCTTGTAGCGGCTGCGCTAATATCGCTCGTAGCCCTCGATAAGGTGAACGGATGGGTGGTCGTCATCATTATCAGTCGTGAGTTTGCAGTTACGGGTTTGCGTGAGATCGCCTTGCTGGAAGGCTCGGTGATTGCTGCCAGTAATTGGGGAAAAGCGAAGACGATTACGCAGATTATTGCCATCTCGGCTTTGCTGCTTAACAATTTCCCGTTCGAATGGATCGGATTTCCATTTGCGGACATTATGATTTGGCTTGCGACGATCATTACGGTGTATTCCGGGATTGATTACTTCGTCAAGAACAAGCATGTGCTGAACTTTTCAAAAATGTAATCGCTAATGGAACTTTTGCTGGGGGTTATAATACCTCTTATCCAATTGGAAAAAGAGACAACTTCGAGAAGGTAGCTTAATTATAGCTATGTGTTCAAGTACTTTTTGAACAATCTCTAAAAGGGAGAAATGACTTGAATGAAAGCGGAAATTATTGCCGTAGGAACGGAACTGCTGCTGGGGCAAATCGTCAATTCCAACGCCCAATATTTGTCTCAGGAGCTGGCTTCGCTAGGGATTGATGTCTACTTCCAGACCGTAGTGGGCGATAATACATCCCGGCTCAAGCAAGCGATCGAGCTGGCCGCAGGACGGGCGGACGTATTGATCTTTACTGGGGGGCTCGGTCCCACTCAGGATGATCTAACGAAAGATGTAGTGGGCGAGGTGCTGGACAGATCCTTACATATCGACCGGATGGCCATGGATAATATAGAGCGGTTCTTCAAGGATCGCGACGTGCCGATGACGGAAAATAATCGTAGGCAGGCGCTGTCTATAGACGGGGCAACCCCGCTGGCCAATGAAACAGGTCTTGCTGTAGGAAATGCCCTCGCTGAGGGCGGGAAATTTTATATTTTGCTGCCCGGACCGCCTAGCGAGATGAAGCCGATGTTCGAGCAACAGGCTAAGCCCTGGATGATGCAGCATGTGCTGACGAATGAATCTCCAATCTATTCGCGAATGCTTAAATTCGCCGGTATCGGTGAATCGGCTTTAGAGACCAAGCTGCTTGATCTGATTGAAAGTCAAACCGATCCTACAATAGCTCCTTATGCCAAGGAGAGTGAGGTAACGATCCGCATCTCGACAAAGGCGGACAGCCAGAGCGCGGCCGAGGGCAAGCTGGACGTGATGGAGAAGCAGATCGCTTCTCGCCTGCCGGAGCATTTCTATGCGAATGAGGATGTGCCGATCGAGAAGACCATCGTCGATATGATGACGGAGCAGGGACTTACAGTCAGTTGTGCGGAGAGCTGTACCGGTGGCATGCTGATGCAGACAATCACGACGATCCCTGGCAGCGCCACCGTTTTCCTCGGCGGAATCGTGTGCTATTCCAATGCCATGAAGGAGAAGCTGCTCAACGTACCGCATGATCTGCTGGAGGGCGAGAACGCGCCCGGAGCCGTCAGCGCTGAGACAGCGAAGGTGCTGGCTGAACAGGTGCGGATGATCGTGGATACCGATTTTGGCCTCGCCGTTACCGGCGTAGCTGGACCTGCCTATTCCGAGCGCAAGCCGGTGGGGCTGGTCTATATCGCGATCTCTCGCCGTAATGGCGATACCGAGGTGCACGAACTGCATCTGAAGGGGAACCGCAACACGATCCGTCTACGCTCCACCAAGGCTGTTCTTTACCATCTCTGGAAGCAGCTTAAACGGAATGAGAACCAAGCTGGCAAATAACCATTGCCGGACTCCTAAATATTGGATATAATCGAATTACGGAAGAACCGTAGCCCAACTTGCTTCAAGTTGCTGCTGCGGTTCTTTTTTGCGTAATTGCGTGATGAAGTATGGAGAGAGAAGAGAGGAGGCTTTGATCGCTGCTGGAACCAATGGAGAACCAAAGGTGATCTAAAGACAGGGCTGATGCAGCAATTGATATGTAATATAATGTCCCGGACTATCGTATACCGCACGAAGTAGAGCGAATCCCGTAGGGAGAGCGCCGATCAAGTTCTCGAAGTAGCACCATAAGTGTATTAAAGATGTGAAGTGGGCGAAGCCACGGACATCACAATGGAAGTGCCGCGCGCCGCACGAAGTAGAGCGAATCCCGTAGGGAGAGCGCCATTAGAACTCCAACATAGCACCAAGGGCAGGAGCACAAAAAGTAAAGCGTGCCCGAAGGGAGGAAAGCGTTGATTGGAGACATATACCCGGGTGCCTCGAAAGCAGCAGAACTCCCCAGCCCAGGTAACCAAGGAGATCCAAAAGTAAGACGTACCCGAAGGGGGAAAAGCGTGCCACGTGCCAAAGTAGAGCTCTCCCCAATGGGGAGAGCGGCTAAGGAGCGCCTGTTCCCCATCCACCCGTTAGTTCAGTTTGCAGGAGTCCAGAGGGCGGCAGGCCCTTTGGAGCCCTCCCTTACGGTAAGGGAGGGTTTGGGTGGGTTGAGACTACGAATGTATGTTCGAAAAAATGCTTGGCAAACGTTTCAAAACAAGGTACAATTGTTGTATAAAAGAAATTGATTTTCTTATTTAACTAATTTGTCATCAATCAAATTTGTGTAAATTTCTAATCATTGAGAAGGATGTGAGCTGATTGTCAGACCGCCGTGCTGCGCTGGAAATGGCGCTTCGTCAAATAGAAAAACAATTCGGAAAAGGTTCGATCATGAAGTTGGGAGAATCCACCCATATGCAGGTGGAAATTGTACCCAGCGGATCGATAGCATTGGATATCGCGCTTGGAACCGGGGGATTGCCTCGGGGGAGAATTATTGAAGTATACGGACCGGAATCATCCGGTAAGACTACCGTAGCCTTGCATGCAATCGCGGAAGTTCAAAAGGTTGGTGGACAAGCTGCATTTATCGATGCCGAGCACGCGCTTGACCCTTCCTATGCAAGTAAGCTAGGTGTAAATATTGATGAGTTGCTGTTGTCTCAGCCGGACACAGGCGAGCAGGCGTTGGAAATCGCCGAAGCGCTTGTTCGCAGCGGCGCAGTAGATATCATTGTTATAGACTCCGTAGCAGCCTTGGTACCTAAGGCTGAAATCGAAGGCGAGATGGGCGATTCTCATGTCGGCTTGCAAGCTCGTCTGATGTCCCAGGCACTTCGTAAACTGTCCGGGGCGATCAGCAAATCCAAGACGATTGCCATCTTTATCAACCAGCTTCGTGAGAAGGTGGGCGTAATGTTCGGTAATCCGGAGACCACTCCAGGTGGACGAGCACTCAAGTTCTATTCGACGGTTCGCCTTGATGTTCGCCGGGTAGAGACGATCAAGATGGGCAATGACATGGTCGGTAACCGGACCCGGATTAAAGTTGTAAAGAATAAGGTAGCTCCGCCGTTCAAACAGGCAGAGATTGATATTATGTATGGTGAAGGGATCTCCAAGGAAGGCAGCATTATCGATATCGGCGTTGAGCAGGATATTGTGGATAAGAGCGGCGCTTGGTATTCCTTTGCTGGCGAGCGTCTCGGTCAGGGACGTGAGAATGCGAAGCAGTATTTGAAGGAGCATCCGGAAATTGCAAATACGATTGAGCAGAAGATTCGCGAGAACAGCAACCTGACGACTTCAGTTGCGCCATCGTCTTCAAGCGAGCAGGAAGAAGAAGCTAAGGAAGAGCAGGCACTTTTCGAAGAAGAGTAAGAATGATATGGAGCGCTCTGCCGCCAGTAAACACTGGTTCGGACAGGGCGCTCTTGTCTAATAAAGGAGCGTAAACCTGGTGGAGCAACGATTTGGGAAGTCTAGATCCAAACCGTATACAGGAGCGGGCAAGGATAATGAGAAGGACGAAATCATCGACATTTCTGATCCTGGCTCATGGGAGAATCGCCGTTCATATAAGAATGAAGAATCGGAAAAAGCAGCAAGCCCAGCGGCAGCAGAGGGAAATGATCTGTCTGCTTTCCCTGAGGATAAAGAGCTGACCATTACATCGGTGCAGCTGCTGAAATCGCCAAAATTCCGATACCGTATTTACTTCGGTACTTTCCAGGTGGAAGTGCATGAAGATGTGATGGTCAAGTATCGCATGATGAAGGGCGCTGTATTTACCAAACTTGAATTGGAAGAGATCGTAATTGCCGATGAACGGCAGCGGGGATATGGAGAAGCCTTGAAATATCTTAGCCGCAAACCGCGAACTTCTTTTGAAATCGCTACTCGACTTAAAGAGAAGGGATGGAGCGAGGAGACGATTGGTGAAGTAATCGAACGGTTGATCCAAGAGCGTTGGATCAATGACGCCGCATACGCTCAGGAATGGGCAGGACAACGTCTTCGCAGCCGCGGGAAGGGTAAGGCATGGATCAGATATGAACTGCGTCAGAAGGGCATTTCCAAGCCTTTGATTGAAGAGGCGCTAGGGCAGGTCAGCGAAGACGAGGAGTATGACAGCGCCATGCAGCTCGCGCAGCGTAAATGGCGGACTACGTCCGGAGAGACGGCGGACAAGAAGCGCAAGATAGGCGCATTTTTAATGCGGAGGGGCTTCTCCGGCCAGCTCGCTGGCAAGGTACTCCGTGAGCTGATTCAAAAAGATGGTATAGAAGACAGGGATGAGTGGGAAGAATTATAAATTCATAGCGATATAGAGGGACACAGATTGTACAATCATGTCCTTTGCTTGACAATTTCTTTCATTAAATAATAAAATGGTCATGAATCTATATCATGTGGATCCTTATTCCTTCCAAATGATGGATCTAACTAGATTCTATTCGCAATCATGGGGCCAAGATTCCGGCATTTTAACGGAATATTCATGCTGATTTGGCGTGATAGCCTGTCTGAATCGGCAAGAAATCGATTCTTTGTATGATGATGAATGAAAACTGAAAACTAACAAGCATCCCAGGGAATGCCTTGGAGGAAACAGCGGGGAGGTGAACAGATGGACACAGTAATCTGGATCATTCTCGTTGCCGTCGCCGCTTTATTCTTTGGGTTCGGGATCGGATATTTTATTCGCAAATCTCTTGCAGAGGCTAAAATTTCCAGTGCGGAACATGCAGCAAGTCAAATTTTGGAAAGTGCAAAAAAAGACGCAGAAGCACTGAAAAAGGAAACGGTTCTTGAAGCGAAAGACGAAATTCATAAACTGAGAACCGAAGCTGACAAAGACATTCGTGAACGTCGGAATGAAATTCAACGACAAGAAAGACGATTGTTGCAAAAAGAAGAGTCGCTGGATAAAAAAATTGAATCACTGGAACGTAAAGAAGAACAAGTAGCTGGCAAAGAGAAGAGAATTGAAGAAACCCAGCAACAGATCGATCTGCTCTATAAGAGTCAGGTTCAGGAACTTGAGCGTATTTCCAATTTGAGCATGGAGGACGCCCGCACGATCATTCTTAATAATGTCGAGCAGGAGGTTCGCCATGAAACGGCTCAAATGATTAAAGACATTGAGTTGCAGGCGAAGGAAGAAGCCGATAAGAAATCGCGTGAAATTATTACACTAGCTATTCAGCGGTGTGCCGCTGATCACGTTGCTGAGACGACCGTCTCGGTAGTTGCTCTTCCGAATGAAGAGATGAAGGGCCGGATTATCGGGCGTGAAGGCCGCAACATCAGAGCACTGGAAACGTTGACTGGTATTGACTTGATTATCGATGACACGCCGGAAGCGGTTATCCTGTCAGGTTTTGATCCAATCCGTCGTGAAATCGCCCGCACAGCGCTGGAGAAACTGGTAGCTGACGGACGAATTCACCCAGCACGGATCGAAGAGATGGTTGAGAAATCACGTCGTGAAGTGGACGAAAGAATTCGTGAATACGGTGAACAAGCGACATTTGAGGTTGGTGTTCACGCGCTGCACCCGGATTTAATCAAGATTTTGGGTCGTCTCAAGTTCCGGACAAGCTATGGTCAGAACGTGCTGAAGCACTCGATGGAAGTAGCTTACTTGGCCGGACTTATGGCCGCCGAGTTGGGCGAGGATATTGCGCTTGCCAAACGTGCCGGACTGTTGCATGACATCGGGAAAGCGCTGGATCATGAAGTGGAAGGATCTCATGTCGAAATCGGCGTGGAACTGGCGAAGAAATACAAGGAACATCCGGTTGTTATCAACAGCATCGCTTCCCACCACGGAGATTGTGAAGCTACTTCGGTTATCGCTATGCTGGTTGGTGCGGCTGATGCATTGTCGGCAGCTAGACCTGGCGCTCGGCGTGAAACGTTGGAAACCTATATCCGTCGTTTGGAGAAGCTGGAAGAGATTTCGGAATCATTCGAAGGTGTGGAGAAGTCATTCGCAATTCAGGCAGGTCGCGAGGTTCGCGTTATGGTACAGCCTGAGAAAATCGATGATGCTGAAGCGTTCCGTCTGGCGCGTGACATTACGAAGAAGATTGAGAGTGAGCTGGATTATCCGGGTCACATCAAGGTTACGGTTATTCGTGAGACGAGAGCGGTTGAATATGCGAAGTAAAGGTTATGCTGATGAAGTGGCCCCTCGTGGGCCGCTTTTTCATTGAAAGCTCTATATTGAGAGGTTCAATCGATCCACTTACGTTAAGCAAAACCTCTCATCAGCACCTATGGATGAGCGGCCACGATGTGTAGACAGATCTATGAAAACTCTTACGAAACTACGTATCGTTATTTCCTTAAAAACAGAGGCAAAAAAAATCTAACGAAACGTCATATCGTTATTCAGGAGAAATCCCTGCTTTTAACCGCTAATATGCAAAAATAGTGCTACCCAGTTTCGTTAAAAATCCCAGGAGCCCGTTATGGGCCAAATAGCGCTACCCAGTTTCGTTAGAGATTCTACTAAGAAACAGCAGTGTACGGAATGGAGGAGAGACATTATTAAACTTTTATTTATTGGAGATATTGTTGGCAGTACGGGGCGGAAAGCAGTGCGGGAATCCCTTCCTCGCTTAAAATCTAAATACAGTCCCCATATTATTATCGCAAACGGGGAGAACGCGGCGTCCGGACGCGGAATTACGGAGAAGATTGCTAAGGAATTTTTCGATCTAGGCATCCACGGTTTGACGATGGGCAATCATACCTGGGATAACAAGGAGATCTTCGACTTTATTGACCGTGAGCCGCGAATGGTTCGTCCGGCCAACTTCCCTCCAGGGACACCCGGGATCGGTCATACCGTTATTAAGGGGAATGGCAAGGAACTGGCGGTGGTCAATCTGATGGGGCGCACGTTCTTGCCGGCGATTGATGATCCGTTCCGGGTAGCGGATGATATTCTAGCCGAGCTGTCGAAGAAGCATAAATGCATCATGGTTGATTTCCATGCCGAAGCAACATCGGAGAAGATTGCGATGGGCTGGTATTTAGATGGCAGAACTTCCTTCGTTGTAGGAACACATACGCATGTGCAGAGCAATGACGATATTATTTTGCCGCAGGGCACCGCTTATTTGACGGATTCCGGCATGGTTGGATCTCGTGAAGGAGTGCTGGGGATGGAGCGTTCGGCGGTGATTCGCAAGTTCACGACGCAGCTGCCGGTTCGGTTCCAGGTATGTGAAGGTAAATGGCATTTCCACGCTGTGTTCGTCGAGATCGATGAAGCCACCGGCAAAGCGAAAAAGATCGAGAAGATAAAAATGCTTGAAGATGAATGGTTCATGGACTAACGGATCAGATATACTCTAAAAATAGGTCTTCAAAAGGCGGCTTTCAGCATGAATGCAGTGCTTCCGATACTGTTTTCCCAAAAAACGGCTTTCAATACTAAAGCTGATGCTTCCGATGCGCGTTTTTTTCAAAACATTTCAGGAGTATGAGGCCAGAGCCTGTTGCTCATCCTTGGATGAGTTCGATCCCTTTTCTCGTGAGGAATGGACTTTTTGAACGACCTTCAAGGTACCTCCCAAAAAAGAAGGAATTATTTTGCAGCTCACGAATATCTTCTAAGTAGTGGAGTCAAACCATTATTCCCAGGGAGGTACTTACCATGGAAGTATTAAAAGTTTCAGCAAAGTCCAATCCCAACTCCGTTGCCGGTGCTCTAGCTGGAGTTCTAAGAGAGCGTGGTGCTGCTGAACTTCAGGCTATTGGAGCGGGTGCTCTTAACCAGGCCATCAAGGCGGTAGCCATAGCCCGGGGATTCGTTGCACCTAGCGGCGTAGATCTGATATGCATTCCGGCTTTTACGGATATTGTGATTGATGGTGAGGATCGCACGGCGATCAAGCTCATAGTTGAACCTAGATAAGGTCTTGTAGGAATGTAGGTGAACCTGTTTACTCATAAGTAGACAGGTTTTTTTGCTTTTTTGTAAAAAATGAATATGTATAAGCAAGATTTAAAATATACTGGAAAATAGAGTGATGAAGGAGGGGGACGTATTGAAAATTGTTGACTTCCATTGTGATGTGCTTAGCAAAATACAGCTGGATCGCAGTCTGGACTTCAAGGGTGCTAATGGACTTGATGTCAATCTAGAGCGTATGAAGCAAGGAGGGGTAGATCTGCAATGCTTTGCCATCTACCTATCGGAGAAATTAGGCCCGCCGGGCATTGAACATATCATGGAGCAGCTTGATCTATTTCAGGAGCGTATCGCATCGGAAGGAATCGGTCTCATTAGAAATACTGCTGATTTGGAACGGGTCGCAGCTTCGGGAGAGAGGAGCGGCTTGCTCTCTATTGAAGGAGCGGATGGCCTGGAGGGGGATTTATTCTACTTACGGCTTTGTTATGAACGGGGAGTGCGCTTTCTCGGGATTACCTGGAATTATGCGAATTGGGCGGCGGATGGTGTGATGGAGCTGCGTAATGGCGGCTTCACTCGTAAGGGGCTTGAGCTGGTGCAGGTCTGTCACGAGCTAGGAATTATACTAGATGTATCACATTTATCTCAGAAGGGCTTCTGGGAGCTGGTAGAGCTGTCTGAGAGTGCGAAGCGGCCTTTTATTGCCTCTCATTCGAATGCCTATCATATTTGCGCTCATGCCCGGAATTTGCACGATGAACAAATCAGAGCGATAATAGATAGCGGCGGTCGGATCGGTGTGACATTTGTCCCTTGGTTTGTAAAAGACAGCACAGTGGTACATAGTGAGGATCTGCTGCCGCATCTCGATCATATTTGCCAGCTGGGCGGCGAGAAGCAAATTATGTTTGGCTCCGATTTTGACGGAATTGATACCCATATAGATGATTTGCGGCATGCAGGTGATTATTACAGATGGGTAGAGACCCTGCTTAAACACTATCCGGAAGAGCTTGTAAAGGGCTGGATGTCCGGCAATGCCCTGGAATTTTTGCAAAAGTGGCTACCCTCAGATAAGTAAGCGCTTTAATTAATCCAATTACGAGATCGTTATGATCGAAAACAACTATATGAAAAAGGGTAGAAAACGCTTGCTTTTTATATGTCTTCGACATAAAATTGACATGACTCTGAAACAGAATGTTCACAAGTGTCACGGTAAAGTGTGATAGTTAACATGTCGATGTTCTGGGAGTGCTATTATTATTTTAATTTTATATCTTTTATAGTGCGATACGATTAAAGGGGTGGGCGATCTTGATTAGTCAATTGTCTTGGAAGATCGGTGGACAGCAAGGCGAAGGGGTTGAAAGTACGGACCGGATTTTTTCGACAGCCTTGAATAGACTTGGGTATTATTTGTACGGATACCGTCATTTTTCCTCGCGTATTAAAGGTGGTCATACGAACAACAAAATCCGGATTAGTACCAAGCCGATTCGAGCTATTTCCGACGACTTGGACATCTTAGTCGCTTTTGACCAAGAAAGTATCGATTTGAATGCGCATGAGCTATGCAGCGGTGGAGTCATTGTTGCAGACGCCAAGTTTAATCCGTCTGTTCCTGAAGGAATCGATGCGAAGCTGTTCCCTGTTCCAATTACGAGCATTGCGGAGGAACTGGGCACTTCGCTGATGAAGAATATGGTTGCTTCAGGCGCCTCTTGGGCCCTCTTGGGATTGCCGCTTGAAGTATTTAATAAAGCGGTTGAAGAGGAATTTGGCCGTAAAGGTCAAGCCATTGTGGACAAAAATATCGAAGCGGTGAAGCGCGGTGCCGATTTTGTACTGGAGCTGGCCGGGGGACCTCTTGATAACTTCAAGCTGGAACCGGCTGACGGCAAGCAGAAGCTGTTCATGATCGGTAACGATGCGATCGGACTTGGTGCGGTTGCGGCAGGCTGCCGAATCATGAGTGCATATCCGATTACACCGGCTTCCGAAATTATGGAATATTTGATTAAGAAATTGCCTAAGCTTGGCGGCACCGTTGTACAAACGGAGGATGAAATTGCCGCCATTACGATGGCTATCGGTTCGAACTATGCCGGTGTACGCTCTATGACCGCATCAGCGGGCCCTGGATTGTCGCTGATGATGGAGGCGATCGGACTTGCCGGCATGACCGAGACGCCGGTCGTTATCGTTGATACACAGCGTGGCGGCCCAAGTACCGGGCTTCCGACAAAGCAGGAGCAGAGCGATATCAATGCCCTGATCTACGGAACGCATGGCGAAATTCCAAAGATCGTCATTGCGCCTAGCTCGATCGAGGAATGCTTCTATGATACCGTTGAAGCGTTCAATCTGGCTGAGAAGTATCAGGTTCCGGTCATCGTGGCTACCGATCTGCAATTATCCTTGGGCAAGCAGTCCTGTGAAATGCTGGATTATAACAAGATTCAAATCGAACGCGGTTATATCGTGAAGGATATTCCGGAACGTGAAGATAAGAGTATGTTCAACCGTTACGCGGTGACGGACAATGGTATTTCTCCTCGGGTATTGCCTGGCGAGAAGAATGGTATTCACCATGTTACTGGCGTAGAGCATGATGAAGCCGGACGTCCGTCCGAATCGACGGCCAACCGGAAGAAAATGATGGATAAACGTCTGCGTAAGCTGGACGAAATGCAGATTACGAACCCGATTCATCTGCATTCCCCGCATGCCGAGCCCGATCTTCTGATCGTAGGCATGGGCTCAACAGGCGGCACAATCGATCAAGCTCGCCTTCGCCTGAATGGTGAAGGAGTGACATCGAACCATATGACGGTACGCCAAATGCATCCGTTCCCAACGGAACTGATCCTTCCGGAAATCGAGAAGGCGAAGAAGGTTCTCGTATTTGAGAATAACGCGACGGGCCAATTGGCGAACCTGATGAAGCTGCATTGCGGCAACCATGACAAAATTCTGAATGCATTAAAATATGATGGCAGTCCGTTCCTGCCTTCGGAAGTATTCGAAGAATGCGCAAAGGCCGCCGGCTATAAACCGCACGAGGAGTTGGTACAAAATGGCAACCTTTAAGGAGTTCCGTAACAATATCAAACCTAACTGGTGTCCAGGTTGTGGAGATTTTTCAGTGCAGGCCGCGATTCAGCGCGCTGCAGCGAATGTAGGACTTGAACCGGAGAACTTGGCTGTAATCTCAGGCATCGGTTGCTCCGGGCGGATTTCGGGGTACATTAACGCGTATGGTCTTCACGGCATTCATGGCCGTGCGCTCCCGATCGCACAAGGCGTGAAGCTGGCTAACCGCGATCTGACGGTGATCGCATCCGGCGGTGACGGTGATGGGTTCGCGATCGGTATCGGGCATACCATCCATGCGATCCGCAGAAATATTAATATGACCTACATCGTTATGGATAATCAGATTTATGGCCTGACGAAGGGGCAAACTTCACCGCGCAGCGGTGAGGGCTTCAAGACGAAGAGCACGCCGGAAGGCTCGATTGAATCGACGCTTTCCCCGCTTGAGCTGGCGATTTCAGCCGGGGCGACCTTTGTGGCTCAATCGTTCTCCAGCGATCTGAAGCAACTGACTTCCTTGATCGAACAAGGCATTCAGCATGAAGGCTTCTCGTTAATCAACGTATTCAGCCCGTGCGTCACCTTTAACAAGGTGAACACATACGATTGGTTCAAAGAACATATTACGAATCTCGACACGATGCCGGATTATGATCCTAGCAACCGCACGCAGGCCATGACGACGTTGATGGATACGGGCAGCATGATTACGGGTCTGATCTATCAGAACAAAGACAGGAAGTGCTATGAGGACCTGGTTCATGGCTTTAAGCCAGAGCCGCTTGTGAATCAGCCGCTGGCATTAAGCGAGACTGAGTTTGACAATCTTGTTGCAGAATTCAGATAATTGGTAAAAAGATGCCCGTATTTTACGGACATCTTTTTCTTTTTACATGAAAAAGGTGTATAATAAGGGGCGATGTAGAAATGTCACACCCGTGATAGAGAAAAAACGAGGAGTGTTTACAAAATGAGCAAGACTGTACCTGTCGGCGTATCAGCACGTCATATTCATTTAACTCAAGAGCATATTGAAGCTTTGTTTGGACAAGGTTATCAGCTTACTGAATTCAAGCCGTTGTCCCAACCAGGACAATTCGCGTCTAACGAGACAGTAGCCGTCGTTGGACCGAAAGGCCAATTTGACAAAGTTCGCATTTTGGGCCCTGCACGTCCGGCTTCCCAATTGGAAATTTCCCGTACGGATTCCTTTGCTATCGGCGTTAAGGCTCCGGTTCGTGAGTCCGGCAAGATTGACGGAACGCCTGGAATCAAAGTAGTGGGTCCTGCTGGCGAAGTTGAACTGGAGCAAGGCGTGATCGTAGCAGCGCGTCATATCCACTTCCACACTTCCGATGCTGCGAAATGGGGCATCCAGGATAAAGAATTGCTGAAGGTTCGTTTCGGCGGAGAACGCGGTATGATTATGGAAAATGTCATCGCGCGTGTATCGGATTCCTTCGCACTTGATATGCATATCGATACAGATGAAGCGAATGCTGCTGGCGCCAAAAATGGCGATATCGCAGAAATCGTAGAATAATCATCGGTTATTATAGACAAGGGTCTCGCTCGATCGTAACAGATCGGCGAGACCCTTTATTCATTAGGAGGCTTTTGCAGGTTGAATTAATCGCTTTCGATCGCTACGGCATGAGCGATGCATGGAATGCTCTCTCCTTGCTGAAAGGATAGCGGGGAGAGGAGGGCGCCGGTAGCAACGACAAGCAGTCGCTTCAACTCGCCGCGCTTCATACGATTCAGCAAATGGCCGTAAGTAACAACAGCGGAGCAGGCGCACCCGCTCGCCCCAGCCTGTACATTCTGCTTATCGTAGTTATAAATCATCATCCCGCAGTCCTGATAATCCGTCTGGTCGATCGGGAAGTTATTGCGCTTGAATAATTCCTTGGCGATCTTATAGCCAACTTTGGATAGATCGCCAGTAACGATCAGATCATAATACGAAGGTTCAATCTGCATATCTCGGAAGTGAGCCTGGATGGTGTCGACTGCCGCCGGTGCCATCGCTGCGCCCATATTAAAGGGGTCCGTGATTCCCATATCGATCACGCGGCCAATCGTCGCTGAAGTAATTTTCGGACCGCTCCCTTCCAGCGACAGGACGGCTGAACCTGAACCGGTGACTGTAAATTGCGCGGTTGGCGGCTTTTGCGAACCGTATTCCGTCGGATATCTGAACTGCTTCTCCACACTGGCATTATGACTGCAAGTCCCGGCCAGCGCGTGCTTGGCACCGTTATAATTCACAATATATGCTGCCAAGGCCAGGCTTTCCATCGAGGTAGAGCAGGCCCCGAATACACCCAGATAAGGGATGCTTAGCGTCCGGGCAGCAAAGCTGCTGCTAATAATCTGGTTCATCAGATCGCCGCCGAAGTAGAATTGAATTTGTTCCTTCGTCAGTCCAGCCTTCTCAATAGCTTTCTTGGCGGACTCTTCAAGCAACGTTTTCTCCGCCTTTTCCCAGCTGTCTTGACCTAAGTACAGATCGCCATGAATGATGTCGAAGTCATTGGCTAAGGGCCCCTGCCCTTCGAAGGGGCCGACGATGGTAGCGCTGCTTATAATGGTTGGCTTATTCTCGAACACCCAGCTTTGATGGCCTTTTAGCATAGTTAATGACCTCCCCCGGAAAAATCTGGAATGAAGATAGCGTAAAATAAACCTACGATAAACGCTGCAAAGGTACCGAACACGATGACGGAACCGGCGAGCTGGAACATGCCGGCGCCAACGCCGAGAACCATTCCTTCCGCGCGATGCTCAAGCGCAGACGAGGTCATGGAATTGGCGAATCCGGTGACCGGCACGGCTGTGCCTGCCCCGGCCCACTGTGCGATCTTATCATAGACCCCCAGGCAGGTCAGAATAACAGCGATCAGAACGAGCACGGCAACCGTCGGATTAGAGGCGCTCTTCTCGTCAAATCCGCCAAAAGCGATAAAGGCCTGGCGAATGCACTCGCCGAGCAAACAGATCATCCCACCGACCAGGAAAGCACGAAGACAGTTTTTGAGCACCGGGCGTTTAGGCTCCATGGATGAAGCCAGGCGCTGGTACTTTTGCTGCGTAGGAGTCATTTTTTTGTTTTTTGCATTAGCCATGTTACGCACTTCCTTTATTGTTGTATCAACACTTGCCTCGTGTCATCAATGACGTGCTGCAATTGCTCGGAGCAGGTGGTATATATTTGCTTATTCGTCTCGTTCTCCGTCGAGAGGGCGAACATTTCGAGATCCGCTTGACATTTCTTGAGTGTTGCCAGAAGCAGCGGTTTCTCTTGAGGTTGCGGAATTTTGATTTTATCATCGTACAGGTCGACATAGAGCTGCCCATAGCCATCGACCTGGCCAAGATAGACATTTTCAAGGGACACGCCTTGCTTCTCCAGCTCGGTATTTAGCCATTGCCGACCGAAGCCAGCTGTTGCCAGAGGTTCGTCCATGATTTTGCCGTCAAGGATGACAGTTTGCGGCTCGGCTTCGGTCGGGATCGAAATCCCCAGCTGCGCCAGCGTAATCGGTTGATATTGATCCTTCAGCAAGGCGTTAACCTGGCCATCCGGTTCGATGACGGCATATTCGACCTGGGATACCTTAAAGATGCTCTTCCTGCGAAGCTGCTCCATGAGCTCTTCATTGGTCAGCTTCTCTTTCATCAGATTGTCCTCGAGAACTTTGCCATCTTTAATAAGAACTGTGCCTTTGCTGTCGATGACATCCCGTGATTTCTTGCTCTTCATCTGCAGGAACTCGATTCCCAGGGAGACTAAGAACCAGGTCACGATAGCGACAAGCGCAATGTACCAATCTTGGTCGTGATTTATGGATAGGAAAGCCGCTAAATCCCCTATTGTTATCCCCGTAACATATTCGAAGAAGGTTAATTGCGAGAGCTGCCTTTTTCCAAGAATACGGGTCATGAGAAAGAGCACGAAGGCGGCGGATAAAGTTCTGATGATAATTTCTAACCACACGGGCATAGCGAGAAAGCTCCTTTCAGCATGCATGCGCAATTTGACATTTACTTATCAGATTTTTGAACAGTCATTGTATCCCAATTATGCGCAACTTGCGTTATTTTACTAACACAATATATGGCAAGAGGCTGATGAATCAGTCCGAGCGAATATGGCAAAATTAATGCTTGTTCAAATTGAATCAGATAAGGTGGTGAACAAATTGACTGTAGCATCCCAAGTGAAGACAACCGTTGCATCCCTCAAAAGTGCCCAGGCCAGCCTTGAGTCATTTGCTCTAAGCACTCAAAACCAGGAAGCCAAGCAACTGTTCACTAATGCTGCCCAGCAAACGCAGCAAATCGTGGATCAAGTGCAATCCCGCGTACAACAGCTGGAGCAGGAAGAGCCACAGTATAAAGGTTTCTAAGCATTAAAAGGGTATAAAGAGAAGCTTCGTTCTGACCGGAACGGGGTTTCTTTTTTTGTGGAATAAGTGTGTGCGTTAAGGACTGTGGAAATAGACCTTTTCGCGGGGACCCAGGTAGATAAGCACTATAAATCATGTTATAATTTAGTGTAATGCATTTTTATAAGGTTGCTGAACCTCATGGGTACACACATAGATTGGTAAAAGGGAGTGAGCCGACACCGTGGCTAAAGAAACCAAGGATTACTCCAAGTATTTTGATTTTTCGGACGCTAAAGTCATCTCGGAGGACGAACGAGGGAAGAAGATCAGAATCCGCGGACGGGAGATCCAAATCTTGTCGGAACCGAACAGCCGAATTGAGAAGCAGCGTGGCAAGGAAGAGATCAAAGTGCTATATGACAATATGGTACCGGAGGAGCTTCGGCATATTGGACTCGGCAAGCACTATATTGTGTATACGTTTGGTTGCCAAATGAATGAGCATGACAGTGAGACGATCAAGGGCCTTCTGGAGCAGATGGGTTATCAGCCCACGGAGGATCGTAAGGAAGCGGATATTATTCTGTACAATACCTGTGCGATCCGCGAGAATGCCGAAGACAAAGTATTCGGTGAACTTGGGCATATGAAAGTATTGAAAATGGAGAAGCCGGATTTACTGCTCGGCGTATGCGGCTGCATGTCGCAGGAAGAGGGCGTTGTCAACCGGATCTTGCAGAAGCATGGTTTTGTAGATATGATCTTCGGTACGCATAATATTCATCGTCTGCCTTATTTGATTCAGGAGGCACTGTTCGGTAAAGAGATGGTGGTCGAGGTCTGGTCCAAGGAAGGCGACATTATCGAAAACCTGCCGAAGAAACGCGAAGGCATGCGCGCTTGGGTGAATATTATGTATGGCTGTGACAAGTTCTGTACATATTGCATTGTTCCATTCACACGTGGGAAGGAGCGAAGCCGCAGGCCAGAGGATGTCATCGCCGAAGTGAGGGAACTGGCACGGCAGGGCTTCAAGGAGATTACGCTGCTGGGTCAGAATGTGAATGCTTACGGCAAGGATTTTACCGATATCGATTACCGATTCGGGGATTTAATGGATGACATCCATAAGATCAATATTCCGCGCATTCGCTTTACGACCTCACATCCGCGCGATTTCGATGATCATCTGATTGAAGTATTGGCGAAGGGCGGCAATTTGGTGGAGCATATTCACCTTCCGGTACAGTCGGGCAGCAGCGCTGTTCTGAAGAAAATGAGCCGCAAATATACGCGCGAGAGCTATTTGGAGCTCGCTGCGAAGATTAAGGCTGCAATACCTAATGTAGTGCTGACAACAGACATCATCGTTGGCTTCCCGGGGGAGACGGATGAGCAGTTCGAGGAGACGTTGTCCTTGGTTCGTGAAGTCGGTTTTGATTCGGCATTTACATTTATATATTCGCCGCGGGAAGGCACACCGGCAGCGGTCATGGAAGATAATGTACCGATGGAAGTGAAGAAGCAGCGACTGCAGCGGTTGAATGAGACGATCAACGAATACAGCCGCAAGTTTAATGATGCGCTTCGTGGTGAAATTGTTGAAGTATTGGTCGAAGGGGAGAGCAAGCGGAATTCGAATATCCTCTCCGGCCGAACAAGAACGAACAAGCTCGTTCATTTTGAAGGAAGCACCGATTTGATTGGCAAATTCGTCATGGTAGAAATCACCGAGCCGATGACCTGGTATATTAAGGGGAATATCTTACCGGAGAGCATTACTTCCGTGTCTTGATTAGGCGATGGAAACCGCCCGAACGAATAAGAACTCTACTAACCGAAAGCATATGATGAGGAGGGAAAACCTTGACGCAGCAACATCAACAGCAAACCGATTGCGGGATTCCAAAGTTTGATTCCCGGGATACGGTAATTCGCGAAGATATTATGGCAAAAGCGAAGGAATTGGCCGCCTTGATCGGCACTAGCGAGGAAGTTCAGCAATTTAAGAAAGCCGAGCAAAAAATTCAGAGGCATGATAAGGTGCAAAGTTTAATTAGCACCATTAAGAAGAAGCAGAAGGAAATCGTTGCCTTCGAAAGCTTTCAGAACAAAGCAATGGTGGATAAGATCGAAGCTGAAATTTCAGCATTGCAGGATGAATTAGACAATATTCCACTCGTTACTGATTTTCAGCAAAGCCAGAGTGATATCAACTATTTGCTGCAGCTTGTCATTTCGGTAATAAGCGATACTGTGTCACAGAAGGTAAATGTAGAGACAGGAAGCGAAGAGCCGGCAACGACTTCCGGCTATGGAGATTAATGACGTAATTAGTCGGTGCGGAAGTATGCTTCCGCACCTTTTTATTGATTGCTGAATCGGCGCCTTGAAGAGAAGATGGCCTAGAAAATAAGGAGGTAGCGATTCATGGATTGGTCAGAAATTATGCTGAAGGAGCAAATGAGCTTCTCAGGCGATTTGGGTATGAAATTCAACCAGATTGATAAGGAATGTGTGGAGCTCGAGCTGGAGATCCAGGAGAAGCATTTAAACTATGTTGGCATCGTGCATGGAGGGGTTTTGTCCTCGCTGATGGATCAAGCAATGGGAACCCTGGTTGGCGCGATTAAGGGACGCCTTGGGGTTACGACACATTTGAATGTTAATTTCCTGCATGCAGCTAAAGCAGGGGCCATCAAAACCTATGCTTATCCTGTACACGAGACTTTCCGTACGATGACCTGCCGTGCAGAAGTGCGTGACTGCAATGATGAGCTTTGCTGCGTGGCTACCGGTACTTTCCGTTTGCCTCGCGAGTGAGCGAAGATAAACGACGGGACAGATTATGGCAGGCAAACACATGTGATTAACCCTATTATTGATTAATAAGATTAATAAGGAAACTGTATTTTCTTTTATTGCATTTTTCGTCCTTAGGGTAGAATGTTATATAATAATAGGTTCTAGTAAGTGCTCCAACGGTTGGGTTTTCAGCATCAAAGCGGATGCTTCCGAAGTGCGTTTTTCCATTAAGCTTCGCCCGGTTGATGTTAGGGACAAGCGGAGCTACAGGTTTTCACAGAAACGACTTCGGAAGCATGTGCTTAAAGTTTTTACATGAGCATCTGAGATGTTTGCAGAGGAAACATAATCCGGCAAGCATATGCATGTGCTCGGCTGAATTCAGGATTCGATGTTGGGTTACTGCTTCTTGGGGTTACTTGCGTAATCAAAAGGGGACCTTTGAATGAACTTAAGGGCGTTATCATTATGACTGATGTGGTGATGGTGAATCGTGATGAGTAAAGAACAAGAGCAAGAGAGGACCAAGGGTGTGATGGAGGTTAAGAAATATCGCACTCCGGACGGAATTCCGGCGGATATCGTGATGTTTACTTTGACCCGTCAGGAGAGAAAGGCCTCGACCAAATCTTTGCCAAGGTTTGATCTGAAGGTCATGCTGATTCGCAGAAGAAGCTGGCCGTTTGCGGGGGCATGGGCATTGCCGGGCGGATTTTGCCAGGAGGATGAATCGCTGTACGAGACGGCGAGAAGAGAACTGAAGGAAGAGACCGGGGTTGACGGACATCATCTGGAATATCTCGGCGTATACAGTAAGCCAGGCCGCGACCCGCGCGGGTGGATTATTTCACACGCTTTCTTCGCCCTGGTTGAGGAATGGGTGATCGAGAAGCGGCAAGCTGCGGATGATGCCCAGGAAGTGGGGCTGTTTCCGGTGCGCGAGGCGCTTGAAGAGCTGCAGCTGGCTTTTGACCATCGTGAAATATTGCAGGATGCCTATTTAAGAATCCAGCAGCAGATGCTGCATACAACCATTGCCAAGCAGTTCCTGCCCCCCCATTTTACGCTGGGCGAGCTTTATCAGGTGATTCAGACGGTGGTACCTGATTTTGCAGAGCTCAATTTTATTCGTAAAATTACTTCCACACGGAGCAGGCAGGGCATTCTGGAAGAGGTTCGCGACGAAAACGGCAAGCCGATGTTGTCCAACCAGTATTCCCAGCGTCCGGCACAGCTCTATCGATTTACGGATTTTACACCTCAGTTATCGATTTACACATAGAGTAAGTATTTAAGTAGCTCGGCCGGATTTTGGCCTCATTTATGAATAGGGCAGAGGGGATTACCTGCTGCCTCTTTTTTGTCATCAGGATGGATAGAGAGGGCGAGGACCATGTACTGTACAGATATGGCGTTACATACGGATAAGTATCAAATCAATATGATCTATGCACACTGGCTGAATGGTACCCATCTGAAGCAAACCGTATTCGAAGCTTACTTTCGCAAGTTGCCGTTCGGGAATGGATATGCGGTATTTGCGGGGTTGGAACGGATTGTAAACTATATATCCGGTTTGAAATTTACGGAAGAGGACCTCAGCTATTTGGCAACGCAGGAGGAGAATTATCAGCCGGAATTCCTGGACCTGCTGCGCAGCTTCCGCTTTAGCGGCAATATCTATTCCTTTAAAGAGGGGGCTTTGTGCTTCCCGAATGAGCCTTTGATTCGTGTGGAAGGCACCATTATGGAGACTCAGCTTGTGGAGACGGCGCTGCTTAACTTCATGAACTTCCAGACGTTGATCGCGACCAAGGCATCGCGCATTAAGCGAGTGGCTGAGCATGATATCTTGATGGAGTTCGGAACGCGCCGTGCTCAGGAAGCCGATGCGGCGATCTGGGGAGCGAGGGCCACATATATCTCGGGATTTGATGCAACATCAAACCTGTTGGCCGGCAAAGTATTTGGAATCCCGACCAAAGGGACGCACGCGCATTCCTGGGTCCAGATTTTCGATTCCGAGGAAGAGGCATTTGATATCTATGCCAAGGCGCTGCCGGATCAGGTATCGCTGTTAGTTGATACGTTCGATACGCTGGAGAGCGGTGTGCCAAATGCCATCAAGACGGCACATAAGCTTGAGGAAGCCGGCAAACGTCTCGGCAGCATCCGTATTGATAGCGGCGACCTTGCCTATCTGTCTATTAAGGCCCGCAGGATGCTGGATGATGCTGGACTTCCTTATGTGAAGATTGTCGCCTCCAACGACTTGGACGAGAATACGATCTTTAACCTGAAGGCACAAGGGGCGAGAATCGATTCCTGGGGAGTCGGAACACAGCTCATAACAGCAGCGGACCAGCCGGCGCTAGGCGGGGTGTATAAGCTGGTGGAGCGCGAGTATAATGGCGTGATGGAGCCAACGATCAAGATCTCCGGCAATCCGGAGAAGGTAACTTCTCCAGGCAAGAAGGATGTGCTGCGGATTGTCAGCAAGGAGAGCTGCAAGTGCATCGCCGACTACGTTTGCTTCCCGCATGAACAGCAGGCCCGGACAGGCGGCAATTTGCGGCTGTTCGATCCTGTGCATCCTTATATTAAGAAGTCCGTGAAAGATTATGAGGCAATCCCGATGCTGCAACCGATTTTTGAGCAGGGGGAATTAGTTTATGATATGCCTACTTTGGAGGAGATCAAAGCCTACCATAAAGAGCAGGTTGACATGTTCTGGCCGGAATATTTGCGCAAATTAAATCCAGAAATCTATCGTGTCAGATTAAGCCAGGAGGCATGGGAGCTTCGGCAGAGAATGATTGAGGAACGGCTTAGCGTACATGAGGTTATAGAGGAATAATCTATTTATAGACCAGGACTGCTTGCAGGCGTTCGCTTGCGGCAGTCTTTTTTGCGTGCAATAAAATTATTTCTCGGGAAAGCGCAAAAATCGATTTTTTTAGAGATTAGCTGCTCTTGTACCCCAACAAGGATAGTTTCCGAAGTCGTTTTCTGCGAAAACGTGGAGTTCCTCGCTTCCGGCTCTAGCTTCATCCAACTGAATGCAAAAAGACGCAGGTCCGAAGCATCAATTTGGTGTTTCGGTGCTGCAGTACTGCGGGACTTCGTTACTGAAAACGGGCCTTTTTGAGCCCTTAATTTTAGACACAAACAGTGACGAAATTCGACAATACTTAAATTTTGTGACAATCCAAGTAAAAAGCTCTAAATGAGATTGTCCATATGACATTTGTTACATTCGTCACACTGCTTCTATGATAGATTGAAAAATTAAGTAAGGTCTATTTTTTATCAAATTAATTACTGATTAACGTCGTTATGATCTCGCATTTGCGAAGAAGGGAGCTATGACGTGGCACAGTTACCGAAAAAGAACAAGCTTGGATTTTTTGAGATTCGTCTGGAATCCATTGGGGGATTAGGCGCTAATCTGGCTGGCAAAATGCTGGCGGAGGCTGGCGTAGAAGGAGCGGGCTTCAACGGAGTCAGCTTCTCGTCTTATGGTTCGGAGAAGAAGGGATCGGCGGTTAAGGCGCATATCCGCTTCTGTGATCTGGATACTCCGATCCGTGATACCTCACCGGTAGAGCGTCCGCATATTGTCGGAATTTTTCAGGAGGCGCTGGCCAAAACCGTAAATGTAATTAGCGGTATATATGAAGATAGCACGGTCCTCGTGAATTCAACGAAAACACCCAAAGAGCTAAAAGAGAAAATGAAATTAATCGGCGGAACGATCGCAGTGGTTGATGCTACGGGCATCGCGCTCGAAGAGAAAAACCGCGTAAATATGGCCATGCTGGGGGCTATGTTCAGACTTTGTCCATTCCTTGATCCGCAGACGATGAAGGATGTTATCCGCAAGTCGCTGGAGAAGAAGTATCCGCAGACGGTTGCACCGGCTTTGGCTACTTTTGAGCGAGGCTATCAGGAGGTAACGTTCGAGACGTTCGATCTTCCGGAAGGAGCAAGCATGCCGGAATTTGTACGGATGGACACGCCGGTGCTTGGCTACGAGACGCAACCTATCGGAGGTATTATCTCAAATCCGGGCAATAGTATTTTGAAGGACTTGAGCATTTCCCGTTCAGGGATGATGCCCCATTTCGAGGCGGCTTCCTGTATTCATTGCGCCCAGTGCGATAATGTATGTCCTGATAATTGCTTCGTCTGGGAAGAACTCCCGGATAAGAAGGGCAGACCCCAGATGTTCCTGAAGGGTATCGACTATCAATATTGCAAAGGCTGCCTGAAATGTATTCATGCTTGTCCTACAGACGCACTCTCCAAAGCTCGTGAAGAAGAAGGTTATGCAGAGGAGCATCGCGTTCCGCATTTATTCGACCTGGCCATTCAATAAATCTGAAACAGAAAGGCGGTAACATTGATGGCAATCAATATGGAGAAGGAACAGAGATTAGCCAAGGTGGAAGAACGGATTGTCTATGAATCCGGCAATGAGATGGCAGCGTATGCCGCCCATCAGATTAATTATCATATCATGGGGTATTTTCCAATCTCTCCATCGACAGAAGTGGCTCAATTTCTGGATTTGATGAAGGCGAACGGACAGCATGATATCAAGCTGATCCCATCAGATGGCGAGCATAGCTCGGCCGGTATCTGCTATGGCGCATCCACGGCAGGCGGTCGTGTCTTTAATGCTACGAGTGCGAACGGTTATATGTATATGCTGGAGCAAATGAACGTGCAATCCGGCACCCGCTTCCCGATGGTCATGAACTTGGTCTGCCGTTCTATATCCGGCCCGCTCGATATTCATGGCGACCATTCGGATTTGTATTTTGCCTTGAACACAGGCTGGCCTATTCTGATGTGCCGCGATCCGCAGGCTGTCTATGATATGAATATTCTGGCGCTTAAGCTTGCCGAGGATCCGGAGGTCAGATTGCCTGTTCTGGTTGCTTCGGACGGCTATTTCACGTCCCACCAAAAACGGCGGGTTCGCACCTTCGCACATAGTAAGGATGTATTGAACTTTGTAGGTGAGCGTCCACCGGCAGGCTTCCCGGACACGCTGGACCGCAACCATCCGATTACGGTTGGGCCTTACATGAATGAACCGGATTATATCAATAACAAATACCAGCAATCGGAAGCGATGTATAACGCCGAGAAAGTGTTTGAGAGAATCGCTGGCGAATATGCGGAGCTTACCGGCCGCAAATACCAAATGCTTGATACGTACCGGATGGAGGATGCCGAGGTAGCTGTATTCCTCATGAATTCAGCTTCCGAGATCATTAAGGACGTCGTTGACGAGCTGCGGGCGCAAGGCATCAAGGCGGGTTCCATCGCACCGAATATGATTCGTCCGTTCCCGCAGAGGCAAATTGCTGAAGCGCTCAAGAATGTCAAGGCAATTACGGTTGGCGACCGCGCTGATTCCTTTGGTGCCCATGGCGGTAATATGGTGAATGAGATCAAGGCGGCTTTGTTTACTTACGGCAATCACTCAACGAAAGTGATCAGTCGTATTTACGGCCTTGGCGGCAAAGAGTTCTATGCTGAAGACGGACATAAGCTGTTCGAACTGGCGATTGAAGCGGCTAAGCATAATAAAGTGGAAGTTCCATTTGATTACTACGGACATACCCCTGGGGATAATAGCAAAGAGCCCCAACGCGTATTGAAGCCGATGAAATTCGAGGATTTGAAGACTGGTCTGATTCAGGTAAAAGTGAACGAAGAGACCGGTAAGCTTGGCGTACGGATTCCACCGCTGCGTGCCTTGACGAAGAAGCCGAAACGGATTGCCCCTGGGCATGGCGCTTGTCCCGGCTGCGGTATATTCTCGGGCCTGGAGTTGTTCTTCAAAGGGATTGAGGGCGATATCGTAGCGTTGTTCCATACAGGCTGTGCGATGGTGGTCACCACGGGCTACCCGTATTCGTCGCATAAGGCTACCTACATCCACAATCTGTTCCAGAACGGGGCAGCGACGCTATCCGGCGTAGTCGAGATGTTCTGGGAGCGCAAGCGCAGAGGCGAGCTGGATGAATTTGGACTGCAGGATGATTTCACCTTCGTGATGGTTACTGGCGACGGCGGGATGGATATCGGCATGGGGCCGGCGATTGGCGCAGCATTGCGCGGACATCGCATGATCATTGTCGAATATGATAATGAAGGTTATATGAATACAGGTGCCCAGCTCTCCTACTCGACACCGCTCGGACATCGTACTTCGACTTCGAATATCGGTTCGGTGCAGAAGGGGAAGGTATTCCATCATAAAGATACGGCGCAAATTATGGCGGCGACGAATATCCCTTATGTATTTACCGGCAGTGAAGCGTACCCGCAGGATCTGGTGAAGAAGGCTGCCAAAGCACAGTGGTATGCACAAAATGAAGGACTCGTCTATGGCAAGATTCTAATCGCCTGCCCGTTGAACTGGATCTCCCCGGATGATGAAGGTACCAACATCGTGGATGCTGCGGTAAACTCCTGCTTCTTCCCGTTGTATGAGGTCGAGCATGGACAGACAACGATAACTTATGATCCTGAGGAGAAGAACAAACGGGTTCCGCTTACGGATTGGCTGAAGACGATGGGCAAGACGCGCCATCTGCTTAAGCCTGAAAATGCCGAAGCGTTAGCTGGATTCGAACAGGAAGTGGATCGTCGCTGGCAGATTCTGAAGGCGAAGCATGAGAATCCTCTCCTGTAGCAACGGGAATTATTCTATAGTTAATATGAAGTAAAGCATGGAGCTGGAGATTGAAATATGCCACAATGAGTGGGTAGATTTCAATCTCCAGCTTTTATTGTTGTAAAATAGAAATAAATGATTACGACTGATAGATGGCCTTTACCAAGATAGATCTAAGGAGGAGTATAAGATGGAGCAAGCCTATAGAGCTTTTCGAGTGAATCAGGACGAACGGGGATTTCGGACGGGGATAGAGACGATCCGGATTGCGGACCTTCCGGATGGGGACGTAACGATTCGGGTTCACTATTCGAGTGTCAATTATAAGGATGGACTGGCCAGCATTCCGGATGGGAAAATAGTACGAAGCTACCCGATCACTCCGGGAATCGATCTGGCTGGTGAAGTGCTGGAGTCGAGCGACAGCCGTTATCAGCCCGGCGACCTTGTGCTGTGCACCGGTTACGGACTTGGTGTGAGCCAGGACGGAGGATTGGCGGATATCGCCCGTATACCTGGGGATTGGCTGGTAAAGGTGCCTGAGGGGTTGACCCCTATGGAGACGATGGCTATTGGGACGGCTGGCTTCACAGCGGCCTTATCGGTCGAGCGGTTGATTGCGAACGGGCTCTCGCCTGACTGGGGGCCGGTTGTAGTGCTTGGCTCTTCCGGGGGCGTTGGAAGCATGGCGGTATCCATTCTAGGCAAGCTTGGTTACCATGTTATTGCCGTCACAGGAAAAGCACAGGCCCGTGAGAAATTGCGTGCGCTAGGCGCCGCTGAGGTCATTAGCCGTGAGGAAGCCACGGCTGGCGGGAAAGGGCCGCTGTCCAAAGAACAATGGGCTGCTGTCGTTGATCCTGTGGGTGGCACGGTGACAGGTGAAGTACTAAAGAAGATCAAATACGGCGGTTCGGTTGCCATCTCCGGCTTAACTGGAGGTAATAAAATTGATACTACGGTATTCCCGTTCATCCTGCGCGGGGTGAATCTGCTTGGTATCGATTCGGTGTTATGTCCGATGCCGCTGCGCTCAAAATTGTGGCAGCAGCTAGCTGCTGAGTGGAAGCCGGAGACGGCGCTCGCTGAAGGGATCACTGAACTTCCGCTCGAGCGGGTATCAGAGGCATTGACGACCGTTCTCGCCGGACAGGCCGTGGGAAGACAGGTTATTAATCTTATAAAGTAATTAAAGGCTTCAGGGTTAGATAATATAGCAGGGATAGAAATGAGCGTTCAAAAAGGCTAGTTTGCTGCAAGAAGGTTGGATGAATCCAGGGCATGAGGAGCGGAGCGTACGTTTTGGGTGCGAGAGCAGCGGAAGGCCTGGCTGAATCCAAGATTCGATGTCGAGCTTGCTTCCTGATTCACTCCGTGATTTGAAGTAGATTTTTTGAACAACCTCTAGAAGCAAGTGAAGCTAACAGATCAGGGGAAAAGTCCCTCTGATCTGTTTTTTATACCGTGCAGCGTTGTTAGGATATAGTTGTACCTTTGTCGTGATATTATATATAATTGTCGTATACTTTGACTAAAAAACAACGATTTATTGTGGTAACTTAATAACTAGATGTCAGGAAATTATATATACTTGGGAGGCTGGAATAGATGACGATTCGAATAGGCAAGGTTAGTTACTGGCATGTCCATGCTTGGGATTACACGCGTCAAGCCCAGGAGCACCCAGACACAGCAATCACAGCAGTTTGGGATGACAATGAGGTGCGCGGCCGGGAAGCGGCTGAACAACTAGGGGTTCCCTATTATGCGAAGCTTGATGAGATGTTGGCCAACCCGGACATCGATGCAGTCATTGTAGATGCTCCAACCGATAGACATGAAGACATCATTACCGCTGCTGCAAATGCGGGCAAGCATATTTTCACTGAGAAAGTGCTGGCTCCGACCGTTGAGGAAGCGGAACGAATTTTGAAAGAGATCAAGCGTAATGAAGTGAAGCTGACGGTTTCACTGCCTCGCTTGAATGATGGTTATACGCTGGCTATTCAGGATATTTTGAAGCAGGGCTTGTTAGGTCAGATCACTTATGTGCGTGTTCGTCTATCTCATAACGGCGCTATAGCCGGCTGGTTGCCGGAGCACTTCTATAATTTGCAGCAATGTGCTGGCGGAGCGTTAATCGATCTCGGCTGTCATCCGATGTATTTGACGCGCCTGTTCCTGGGCCAGGAGATTACTGGCGTAAGCGCGAACTTCGGCTATATTACAGGCAAAGAAGTGGAGGATAACGCCGCTGTTAGCCTGTACACAGCATCGGGAGCGATCGGTATCGTTGAGGCGGGGTTTGTAAATAGCCATTCTCCATTTTCGATCGAGGTTCATGGCACAGAAGGGACGCTGATGTATGGAACGCCGGATGAGACGCTGTTGATCAGAAGCAACCGTGAACAGCTTGGGGAAGCTTGGCATGAACGGTCCACCGGAAACCGTCGCGAGAGCGCGTTTGAGCAGTGGGTGCAGCATATTCAGAAGGATACCCAGGCTGATGAGAATGTCAGCATAGCTCTGGAGTTGACCAGATTGATGGAGGCGGCAAATCGCTCGGCGAAGGAAGGCCGTGTAGTGCAGCCCGTGCAGCTAGGCGAGTAAGATGGAGCCCAGGCTGGTGAATTCATTTCCGTATGAAGTCATGTTCGGGAAGAAGGACATGATGGAGAGATTGGAGATCATCGTCTCTTGGGGGCATTATGAAATTCGTGTTCTCCGATTTCATTTAACGTCGTTTGATGCCGGGAGATTTGTTGACTTTCACAATCACGCTGAGTTTGAATTCCATTTCATCCCCAGGGGCAAGGGGGCAGTTATTCTGGAGGATACCCCTTTCACCTTGGCTGAAGGCATGTTCTATTTAACGGGGCCCGGCGTAATGCACTATCAGGAGGCATCGCCGGAAGAGGCGATGGATGAATTATGCCTCCATGTCGATATTGTCCCCAGATTTAAGAATGACGTGGACCCATGGGAGGCGGCTGAAGCGGAGGAATGCATCGAGAAGCTGCGCCATTTTCCGCTCAAGCCGACGTTGGATACGCATAATGCGATGCAATGCTTCCTTGAGGCCTATGAAGCGGCCGATAGGAAGTATCGGGGGTTCTACACATCGATTAAGCAGTCTGTGATCAGCATTCTGCTGAAGGCAGCCCGGGCTTGGGACTCGGGCGATACCGGAGCCGAGGCGCCGATCCGCGATATGCTGGAGCATCGCTATCATTATGCTATCCAGTATATTGAAGCAAACTATACGAACAATTTGACCTTGGACAATGTAGCCGAGAAGCTGAATATTAGTGCCCGGCAATTGCAGAGGGTGTTCAGAAGCATGGATGAGAGCCGTCCATTTAGTAAAATAGTGGAAGACATTAGACTGCGAGCTGTGTGCCGCAGACTGGAGGAGAGCAGCATGCCGATAGAGCAGGTCGCCCAGACCGAGGGCTTCTCGAATGCGACCTATCTGCATTCCGTATTCCGCAGGCGCTTCGGCATGACTCCCGCAGCTTATCGCAAGTGGAAGCAAGCTATTAACTAAGAATAGGGTGAGTATATATGAGTAAAGTATATCGGTTTGGAATCGTAGGTTGTGGCGGTATCGCCAACGGCAAGCATATGCCTAGCCTGAGCAAGCTGGAGAATGTGGAAATGGTCGCTTTCTGCGATATTATTCCTGAGCGGGCGGAGGAAGCTGCGGCCAAATTCGGGACAGCAGAAGCGAAGGTTTATGCAGATTATAAAAAGATGCTGGCTGAAGAGCAGCTGGACATCGTTCATGTTCTGACCCCAAATGACGCTCATGCTGAGATTTCCATCGCAGCTCTGGATAGCGGTCATCATGTGATGTGCGAGAAGCCGATGGCGAAGACTGCGGCCGATGCAAGAAGAATGGTTGAAGCCGCGAAGCGCAGCGGAAAGAAGCTGACGATTGGCTACAACAACCGCTTCCGGGCAGACAGCTGGTATATGAAGAAGCTGTGCGAGGAAGGAGAGCTTGGGGATATTTATTTTGCCAAGGCGCACGCGATTCGCAGAAGAGCGGTACCCACTTGGGGCGTATTCCTGGACGAAGAGAAGCAGGGCGGAGGCCCATTGATCGATATCGGCACCCACGCGCTTGATTTGACGTTGTGGATGATGGACAATTACAAGCCAAAGGTCGTTCTCGGCACAAAATATCATGAACTTGCCAAGCGTGAGAATGCGGCAAATGCTTGGGGACCTTGGGACCCTGAGAAATTTACGGTTGAGGATTCGGCATTTGGGATGATCGTGATGGAGAACGGCGCTACGGTCATGCTCGAATCCAGCTGGGCGCT
Organism: Paenibacillus sp. 79R4; assembly: GCF_013393165.1. NCBI lineage: Bacteria > Bacillati > Bacillota > Bacilli > Caryophanales > Paenibacillaceae > Paenibacillus > Paenibacillus sp. 79R4. Next base: position 128,089 of record NZ_QJOT01000002.1, read on the forward strand.
CAACTCGCTTGAAGTGGATGAAGCAAAATGCAGCCTCAGCGGAACGGAAGCCGGCGCGGATATGAAGGGCGGTTTGCGCATTAATGGAGAGAAATATAGCCGCCTGTACACCAATGAGATCGAACTTAGCTCCGGCGGGGTAGCTTTCTATGACGGCAAAGCCGAAAATGCCTCCGACGTTGAAATGAGAAAGTGGATTGAAGCGATCGATCAGGATCTTGAGCCGGTCGTTACGCCGGAACAGGCCTGTGTAGTCTCGGAGATCCTTGAGGCGATTTACGAATCGGCACGTACTGGCAAGGCCGTATACATGAACTAGAAGCATTACATTATAGTAGGAACGCATCGCTAAAGCAGCGGTGCGTTCTTTTTTTGCGTGTATGTGTATGGCCGACTGCCATCCAAAAGTATGCTCCGAATTCCATACCGCCCACCGTACGCTCTATGCTCTGATTCATACCCCTCACCATATACGCTACCAGGTTTGGGTTTTCATACTACACATTGTACGCACCATACTCTTGGCCCCAAACCGCCCAGCGAATACCCCATGCTCCCAATCCCACACCATTTCACCATACACACCCTGCTCCAGACTCCATGTCATCCACCATACTTATACTCCGGCTTCCCTACCACCCACGGTACGAACCTTGCTCCTGACCTCCATCCCGCTTATCATACGGCCTATACTCCGAATCCCACACCATCCGCCGTCGCCACTTGTACACAAGCAGACGTGCAGATGCTTGAATTGGGGCCCTAACCAATCGGCCTCTGAGAGAGTATATGAAATCGAACTTGGAATGCAGTGGTTTGTCCGCTAATGAAACTGGGAAGCGTTATATGGGTCAAAACAGGGCGAACTAGAATTTAACGAAACACCATATCGTTATTTGGGCAAAAATAAGCCGTTTAGGCTATTTTATGTCCAATAGCGATACCCAGTTTCGTTAGATATAGATTAAGCCTATTTTCGTCCCAATAGCGATACCGTGTTTCCTTAGAACTGAATACACAGAGGTGTACAGGAAAATATGGTACAATATTGAAAATCAAATCGAGTGACGACCATATTTGGATTGAAAGAGGGGGAAGTATGATGGATACTTCTACAACGATTTTGGGATGGATACTCCCTATTTTTATAATCGTATTTTTTGTTTTGATCGCGGTGTTAGGTGTTTATTGCCTTATCCTGTCCATTAAGCTGACGCATCGGGGAATCAAGGCTCTGGACATTTACATTGCCGAGAAGAATAGAAGAGATCTCTAGCTTAAGGAGTGGGAAGATGGGAAAGAACAATCTCCGTTTATTGCTAGTATTTGTAGTTGCAGGAGTGATTCTTTCGGGATGTGGCAGCGCGAAGAACTTATCGTCAAATTCCGTTAACCCCACAGGCTCAACGGCCCCTCCCTACGTACAGCAGCGTAATCCGGATAAGGTTGAGTCTATGTTCAGCGTGGAGATGGTTATTCCATCGGATTTACAAGCGAATGAACCGTTTGAGGTTGAAGGTTTGCTATGCAATCATAGTGATAAAAAGGTAGAGATTTTGCATGGGGCGGCGATGTTTACGTATGTTATCTATACGCCTGATGGCGTCGAAGTACCGATCGACAGGGGAACATATACGATAAATGACATTGGCATCGGAGTCCTCCTTGAGCCAAACAGCAAGTACAGCTATGATGGAGGTGGACATATCAGCACGAAATAAAATGAAATCATGCTTGAGCGGCCTGGCATATATTCGATTGTAGCCCAGGCTGAGTTCCACCTTACCGGCAGCGGGAAAAACGATAGGATAAACCTCCAATCAGAACCCTATCAGATCGAGTTAAAATCTTGTAGGTGAAGGTTTTGTTAAATTTAAAAACATATCGTGATCGTAACGAGTTGAGGTCATTATTGGCTGAATGTATGTGGCCGGATGACGAACGAATATCTCGAGAACTCGATCGTTATTTAATGGATGATAGCAGAGGACTGTATGGTGCTGTGATTCATCAGCGGCTCGTTGGATTGATAGGCATTGTTCCATGTTCCGAAGAGGTGGTGGAGCTGAAGCATATCGCCATTAACCCCCAATACCGCAGGCATGGATTAGGTACAAAGTTAATCTATGAATATCGGCAAAGCTATCATCCAGTTAAAATCATCGCCGAGACGGATCGGGATGCAGTGGGATTTTACAGTAAGGTGGGGTTCGAAATTCATAGTCTAGGAGAAAAATACCCTGGCGTTGAACGATTTCAATGTATTTTATCGAAGGATCATGAGTTGATGTTAAAAGGTATGGGTTTATAAAGGTGCGTTGCAAGCGATCGTTCCAAGAGAAGGAGTGATATTGATGAAGTCTCCGGGTGGCTCGACATTTCCTTATTATTATAAAGGGGGAGAGATTCACTGTCTCAAATATGGGAACAAATACAAGGATGAACAGGCGCTGCTGCAGCTAATGCGGAAAGAAGAAGAATTTATCGTACGTATCAACAGGCGTCTGAAAATATGGGTTGATTTTGATAAGACCTCGTTTACTCCGGATGTCTGCAGCGCATTTATCCAAAATATTATCTATTTAAGCAGTCATATCGATAAGTTGTCGATTGTCGGATTGTCGGGCTTTCATCGTTGGCGGCTGCAGAGGGGAATTAGGAAAGCAAAGCTGAAGATGAGTATTTCATTTTATATGGACCCTGAAGAAGCCAAAACGTGGCTGATCTCTGAAGGAGTTATGCGATGATTAAATTCATTAGGCCCCAGAATGTATGAAAGCAAGCGATGCCTCCATGATCTATATCAAGCATTTCTTCAATCTCATTTTTGGGCAAGGAGCGGGATCATTTGCTTTATCATGTCAGTGAGGAGAGGAATATCGAAGTATTTGTTCCCAGAAAAGCTGAGGCTTGGCCGGATTTGCCGCCGGTCGTATGGGCGATGGACGAGAAGCATTTGATTAATTACCTTTTTCCCAGAGAATGCCCTCGCATTATATATGCAAATTCCCCAAGGGTTAGCGAAGCTGACCAAGCAAAATTTTTCTCGCAAGCGGCGGCAAATACAATCATTGCTGTGGAGAGCGGTTGGCTGGAGCGGATCAAGCAGGCCCGGATATACAAATACTGCTTTGCAGATGACGGATTTGAGCTGATGGATGAGAATGCCGGATACTATATCTCCAGAGAGACGGTAAGGCCACTTCGCATCGAACCCGTCCAGGATTTGCTGGAGCGGCTCTTGTCTTATGAGATCGAACTGCGCTTCACTCCGAATCTTCATCCTTTGAAGGCGGCTATTCTTGCTTCTACAGTTACGGATTTTTCAATGATACGTCTGCGGAATGCCAGATCATGAGAAACAACTGGGGGTTAGCAATGATCTATAAAAATGATAAAATCACAGTCCGTTCGATTAAAGAGGCGGATCTGCAGCTTCTTGCAGACTGGCTGTCTAATCCGGAAGTGCTGCAATACTATGAGGGACGTGATCGGCCCCATGATCTTAAAATGGTTAGGGAACGGTTCTATCTGAAAGATGACGAGACGCGATGTATTGTTGAATATGAAGGCCAAGCGATCGGCTACATCCAGTTCTATCCGCTTGAGAAGGATTCCAGGCGGGAATACGGGTACACCGATACGGACGGGAGCATCTACGGAACGGATCAATTTATTGGTGAGCCAAGGTATTGGAATAGGGGCATTGGTAAGAAGCTGGTCCGTTCGATGCGGGATTATTTGATCCATCAGCGTAAAGCGGATAAAGTGGTCATGGATCCGCAAGCCTGGAACGACAGGGCTCTCGCTTGTTATGAACAGTGCGGATTCATCAAGAAGAAGCTGCTCAAGCAGCATGAACTGCATGAAGGGCAATTAAGGGATTGCTGGTTGATCGAATATACGGCGGAATCTGCGTTATCATAGGAGGGGGACTGAATTCAGCTCACCTTTTCCAATGGTTTACGGAATCATATTGAATCCCCAAATTTCAAGCATGGTAGTTAAGGATGATGTAACTGGACTTGAACCGGCAGGCTGAGGTTTTTGAGGTAAATGCGCAATTTAGCTATTTTACACTTTGCTGGATGAGAATCAAGGGAAGAAGTTTGATCTGTTTGCCTATCATTCGCAGGGAGAGATTGTGCATACCGAGATGATCGATGAGGGAATGGAGTCGCCATCCGAGACAGTAAGATTGAAGGATTAGTCATGGAGATCAATCTGTTAGAGCAGACCGGATTCAGAAAGGTAGGAACGCTTGAGGTTCATGGCGAATTCTATCATCATGCCAGGCTGTAGAAATAAAAAAGGATGTGAAGTGTGATGATCGAGATAAGTGAGATCCGTTGGCAGGAGGGGGGATCTTTTGTAGATGCTCTATTGACTCCCGGTAGCGCTTATACGATGGCCTCCCTGATTTCCGGATTAGAGGCAGAGGTCGTAAAAATAAGCGTAGCTGATAATCATGCTGTGCTTAAGGTGTGGAACCGGGAATCCAAGTCGGATGTGGGCTTACAATATTATCTCTTGCGGATTTTATCTGCTCAAGGGATAGCCGTGTCACAGCCGTTGGGCTATGGACTGGATTTGGAAGGGAATCCGGTTTTACTGACCCCTTATGATGGGCAGCCTCTCCAAAAGCTAAATAAATCGATATTGTCGACGCTTGTCCGTAATCTGATCGAGATACATCGTTTCCCCATTTCAGAATTGAAAGGGCTTTCGCTTCCTCAATATGATTTTGTCCGTTATTTCTTTCCGCTTATTGAGAAGCATGAGGATATCAAGCTTTTACTTGAGCAGCTTGTCCCAAAAGTGAATATGCGTCAGAATTGTATGATTCATGGAGATTATAATTTGGGCAATATTTTGTACTTGAATGGAAAGTATTCCATTATCGACTGGACCAATATACAGCTAGGCGACTCCAGATATGATGCTGCTTGGTCGATATTATTAATGAAGGTATATGCAGGTGAACGTAACGGTTCGACCTATCAATCCTTATTTATGGATGAGGGGGCGTTTGCTGCGGATGACTTTGAGCTTTTCGAGGCATTGGCTTGCCTGAGATGGATTCTGCTATCCCGTATAGCTCCAGAGCTATCCAAGGGTAGAGGAATATTAACAAGAGCACGCAGTATCCTCAAAAACAATCCGTATCTACCTGAAGACTTGCTGGCATAGAACTAGTTGATCGGTTTTTCCTTCCGATCTCCCGGTGGTCTGACTTGGGCCTGCACACCTGTATCCTAATGCTGGGCCCATTTTGTACATAGCTCCCATACTTGTTGAATGGTATCAGGATCATCCGCATAGGCAGGATAATAAGTGGAACCGAAGATTTGCTTGGCTTGTGTGAGGGGATCAGGCTTGCTTAGACCTGGCAAAATAACCTCACCTTGCTTATTAAAAAGATGCCCGGACAGATTTGCATATTTCTCGGCCGTACAAATTTGATAATAGCACTCCGCTACTTCATCCGGTAAGGGATTAAACAGGTTTTGGAGTACTGCGAGAGTCCGCCAGATCGGTGATAGGTTATCTATGGTCCGTTTGGATATTTGGGTAGCAGGAATTTGCAGCGCATTGACCTGGATGTGATCGGGTTTAAGTTCCTCGGCCAATCTTTTCGTCATCATAAATAACGCCATCTTTGAATCGCCGTACATTTTATAGGTGCTATAAGGACGCTTATCTTTGAATTCGCCTTGAAGATTGTCAAACTCGATTTTTCGCTTGGGATCGAAGAAGTGCTTGATGTTCGTGCTGCAGGCATGAAGGATCCGGGCATCCGATGATTTGCGAAGCGGCTCCATTAATAGCTTTGTCATTAAGTAGGGGCCAATTAAGTTTGTGGCGAAGGAAAGCTCAATCTGATCGGGGCTAAGTTGATAGGTTTTTACACCATGTTTCAGGTAGGCCGCATTATGGATTAATACATCCAGTTGGTCAAAGGTTTGCCGGAAAGTGGAGCAGAAATGACGGATGGATGACAAGGAAGCGAGATCCAGTTCCAACAGGCTTACGTTATCGTTTCCGCTCTTTTCGATAATCTCCTGTTGTACGCTGCGACTTGCACTTAAATCGCGACAGGCCATTACTACATGAAACCCTGCGGAAGCAAACCTAGAGGCGGCTGCTCTGCCAATCCCGGAGTTGGCACCGCTAATGATCACCACCATACGATCTCTCATGTTTCTCCTCCTCGTTTCTAGGATTAGCACAATATCAATATATGTGAATTTAGTAGCAATAATGAATATAGGTGCCGATATATGAGTGAGTATTATTGGGACAGTCAGGTTGAATATTTGCACAATACTCGTTCGTTGTCTTTACTATAACGATGATTATCTGGAGTTTCTAGTAAAAATCGTCTGGAGGATCGATCAACCGGTGAAGATGATTGACTTCGGCTACGGTTATGGTTATTTAGGGCTAAAGCTCTTATAAAGAGCACCCGTTGGGCAGCAGTAAAGAACAACTATAGTTATTCTCCGGCTTGTAGTCACATATTCTAGAAGCTAAGCTCAGAAGCGGAGGCGATAAAGGCATGAAAGTATCTATTAGCTTAACCGGTCAGAATACGAAATTTATTATTAATAATCTATATCCATTGTATCTGCATGATCTGTCCGAAATCTGGGGATGGAGACCGAACCAATACGGCGTCTTTGAGACGGACGATACGTTGACACTGCATGATCAGAATAAAGTTTTTGATATTTGGTGGGAGAAGCCGTCGATTCTAATCCCTTATCTCGTCACTGTGGAAGATATTCCAGCAGGGTTCGCGCTTGTAGCGACACCGCCTTATACACCACATGGAACTGAATTTTATTTAAATGAATTTTTCATTTTGCGTTCCTTCCGTGGTCAGGGGGTTGCTGAAGCAGCCGCCATACAGGTCTTTCATCTTCATTCCGGCACTTGGGAACTGCAGACGAATCCGACGGACAGCAACAAGAGAGCGCAGGCCTTTTGGAGAAAAACGTTGAGAAATTATGCGTCCAATTCGTATCTGGAGCAGATTATGGAGACTTCGGATGACGGAAAGAAACTGGTGTTTACTTTTGATAATAGCAAATAGAAAGTTGCGCTCTGATAGAGGCTAAAAACTTGGAGGATATGAACAACTTAGAATGTTACGGATGAGCTAGAATATTAAATGAACAGCGATCAGCTGGAAGGAGGCAACTTATGTTAACGACGATATATATGGTACGGCACGCAGAGTCGCCTTATACGGCTGGTGAAGAGAGAATAAGAGGATTGAGTCCTGATGGTGAGCTGAAGTGCAGGCGGGTGACAGAGCTGCTGCAGGATGAAGGTATCGATATGATCGTCTCCAGCCCGTATGCGAGAGCGGTGTTAACCGTGGAGGGGTTGGCCGGGAAGCTGAATTTGCCGATCGTGACCTATGAAGACCTCAGGGAGAGACAGTTTGCCGATGATAGCTATCTGATCGGGGATGAGCAGTTTATGACTGAAATGCAAAATATGTTCTCCGACCCGGAATATGCTCTGCCTGGGGGCGAATCGAGCAAGGCTTGTCAGCAGAGAGCTGTTCCTGTACTGTTTGATTTGCTTGAACAGCATCGGGGGAGGAAAATCGTTATCGGTACACATGGTAACGTTATGACTCTGATGATGAATTATTTTGATCCGGAGTATGGCTGGGATTTCTTTATGGAGACAAAGAAGCCGGACATTTATAAAATGGAGTTCCAAGGAACGCGATTCATTCAAGTTGCGAAGTTGTGGAAGGATTGAAGGCGAATCCCATGGACGGAATTCAGAGCTTGAAGGAGTTTGTTATGTTATGAAAATTCAAGGCATTAATCATTTATGCTTTTCTGTCTCGGATCTGGATAGATCGATTGAGTTTTATGAAAAGGTATTCGAAGCCCGAATATTGGTAAAGGGAAGAAAGCTGGCCTACTTCGATGTGAATGGGATATGGATTGCCTTGAATCAAGAGGAGGTTGAGCGTAACACGACCGAACGGACTTATACTCACATTGCTTTTACAATAGAAGAGTCCGATTTTGAGCTGCTGATATCCAGGCTGACCGCATTGGATGTAACATTGCTTCCCGGTCGGGAGCGGGATGAGCAGGACAAACGCTCGATATATTTCCTCGATCCCGATGGTCTATGTTTGAATTCCATACGGGTAGCCTGCATGATCGTTTACAATATTACAGGGCGGAGAAGGAGCATATGATATTTTACGAACAATCGGATAAGAAAAAATAACTTGGCCCGGTGAATTCAGGCTTCGACGCTAAAAATTTTTTCAAAGTTGCTTCACAGCCATGCGAATTTTATGAAACCCTCTTAGGGAAAAACTGGTATAAAGCGGGCGCACATGAGCCATGCTAACATCATCAACAGTTGACTAGCTTTCGATGAGGAAGGGGTTACTCCGATGAGATGCCTGGCATGGGGCTTGAATACACTGCTGGCCGTGCTGCTCCTTAGCGGGTGTGGTTCAGGTTCGCAGCAGATCGTGAAGCAGGAACTCGACAGATACAATATGAAGAGCTATCAAGAGGGAAATGATCGGCAATTGGTTAGCGGAACGACATTGAACAGCGCACTTCTCAAATCGCTTCAGGCGGAGTGTGCCAGCCGAGGAATCAGACTGACCCATGAGACGTATGCGGAAGCCTTGAATGGAGGGATCAGCTACAATTATTATATCAATGGCGATGCCCGGCATTTTCTGATTTTCAATGTGTATCCGAGCGAGCAGGATCGGATCAATGAAATATCTGAAGTATATGGTGCAGGTACGGCCAAGGATGAAGCCTACGTGATCGAGACGAAGGGCAAGGTAGCTTTGATCTATGCTTCAAGCGGGCAGAAGAAAAGCCAGTATAGCGCTGAGCTCAAAAATGTCTTCCAACAGGTATTACAGCAGATCAATGAAAATTCGCTGTAAACTAATAACAATCCCCCTGGCAGGCGGTTTATCGCCTAGCAGGGGGATTTCTTTTGCAGAGGCCTATCTCTTATGAATTTCATTCAAAATATGCGGCAACTCCGGAATAATGATCTTTTCCATCGCCAGCTTAACAGCGGCCTGGGAGCCTGGGATGGAGAAGACAGCCATACTGCTGATCGTTCCGGCGATCGCCCGGCTAAGGATAGCGGCAGAGCCGATATCTTCAATAAAGCTTAAATGGCGGAATAGCTCTCCAAAACCGGGCATTTCTTTGTTAAGCAAGCTGCGTACTGCTTCATAGGTCATATCTTTTGGAGCGATCCCGGTTCCGCCACTGAGCAGGACGACATCGATAGTTCGGTGTGCAGCGGCTTGCCGCAGCAATTGGCGGATTCCATCGTAGTCGTCTTTGACAATTGTATAATCCACAACATTATATCCGTTCGCTGCAAGCAGGTCCTGAATAAATTGTCCGCTGTAGTCATTACTCTTATCCCGGGTATCCGACACCGTCATAATCAGGCAGTTCTTGCGAGACGGCGCTTGGCTTCGATGTTCGTCAACTGATCGTATCATATCAATTATCCTCTCTAACGTGATGTTATCTTTCTATTTTATCATATTCCCTTAACTTCTTATTAAGTATTAAACACAGAAAGTTGCGTGATTCTATAGCATAGTGTAAACTCGCATTCATGGAAAATAGTTCTTATAGGGCGCGTTGGTCGCTGTTTGTGTTATCATAACGCTTCGGTGGGAAGAAGCCAGGCGCTTTTTGAACAACTCTTTATAGAGAGCGAGGAATGAAAAAGATGAATAAAGCAACGCCCATTTACATATTATCGGGATTTTTGGGCAGTGGGAAGACCACGCTGCTGCAGCACTTGATTGCCAAATGGAAAGATGAAGGGCTTAAGCCGGCTGTCATTATGAATGAGATTGGTGAAGTTAATCTGGACGGTCTGCTGATTGGCCCGGAGGTACCGATGGCGGAGATGTTGGGCGGCTGTATATGCTGTACGATTCGTGGCGATCTAAGCATGCAGCTCTATGAGTTGATCCAGGGGGAGCAGCCGGATGTGGTAATTATAGAAGCCACGGGAGCGGCCAACCCGATGGAGATTTTTGATGCGGTCTCGGAATCATCCTTGCTGCTGAAGCTGGATATCCTTCCGATGATCACTGTGGTGGACGCAGCCCACTTAGCCGCCTTGTATGAAGCGCAGCAAGGGAAAACCTATCGTCTGATGATTGAACAAATCCGCTGTGGATCATGGCTGATTCTGAATAAAGCCGATCTTGTCTCTGCCGATGTGCTTCGTGAACTCCAAGCTTTGCTGCAGCGGCTCAATCCCTATGCCCAGGTGATCACAGCTGAGAAATGCGAGGTGGATATCGAGCTGCTGTTGAGTCGAAGTGAAGTTGATGCAGGTCCGGATACGCATGCTCATCTTCGTAGAGATGATGGTCAAGCCATTGAACATAGTCTTGAGCGAGACAAACATGCAGACGATAGGGATCATGTCCATACGCATGCTGATGATCATAAACATCCTGATCATGAACACCATGATCACGGGTCCCATCCGGCCCACCACACGCACGAGCATGTTACAGTCTATACGCATTATTTTACAGGTCCAGTGAACAGTGTTGATTTTGAGAAATTCATTAAGGAATTGCCGAGAGAGGTGTACCGTGGCAAAGGTATTTTGCATTTCTCCGACACTTCCAGCCGGTTTATGTTCCAATACGCTTATCGGGAAGCAGACTTTATGAAGATTAATCCGCAGGGAAATGTGCCGGATGTGGCTGTCTTTATTGGCGAGCACTTTGATAAGACAGCAATTGCAGAGGGGCTTAAGAGCCTGGAGGAGCAAGCAGCGCAATCCTAAGTGGCAGTCCAAGCAGGGGGCTGAACAGATGGGTCAATCCTGGCATTTTCCCATTTTCGTAGCTCTGGTATAGCGGTTATAGGTGCGATACAATAAGACAATAACAGGAAATTTTGTGGGGGAAGGTTGCTATGAAAGAGAATTTTGTACCGGGGGATGAGAATTCCAAGGAATTGTTCACCTATTTTGGGCTTGCGGTATATTATTCACAGGCACTGGAGCAGCAGCTGGCCAATTTGATCATGGTAATGAAGGTGTCGCAGGGAGATATGCAAAGCGCGGAACAGTTTAACGAGAACTTTCGCAAGAAGCTCAGCAGTTCGCTTGGCCAATTGGTGAACGAAATTCAACATCATTTTTCTTTTACGGACGAAGAGTCGGTGAAGCTGAAGGCCATCTGGAAGCAGCGCAATTATATCGTGCATGATTACTTTAAGCTTAGGATTCATGAAGCGTTTGACAAGCAGGGCAGAGAGGCGATGATTAAGGAGCTGCGTATCTTTTGCGAGGAAGCCAGGATGATGGAGATCAGACTGCAGCAATATGCAGAGCAGTTATTCAATCAGATTGATCCGGATAAATAGTTTTTACCCGCATGACCCGTATTAACAGAAAACAGCCCCTTATTAATCACTAATTAAGAAGGGGCTGGAACTATACGCTAACTCTTTATTTCCCTTTGGTAAAAGTCGTACAATTGATGAATAGAAGAACTTGATAAGATATGGCTGGCTTGTTCAATTTTTTCACGTTTCCAATCGAACCAGCGCATTTCTTTTAACTTTTCGATTTCTTCGTCGGTAAAGCGTTTCTTTATCTCCTTAGCAGGATTGCCGCCTACGATGGTATAGGGTGGGACATCCTTGGCAACAACCGACCCTGCAGCAACAATGGCACCTTCACCGATGGTTACACCGGGCATAATCATGGCGTTCATACCAATCCAGGCGTCACTTTCAATGATTGTATCCCCTTTAGGTTTGTATGAAGCTTCAATGTGCTCTACAAATGGATACACGGTAATCCACTCCGGATGATGATTGTGATTGCCACCCATTAAAATAATTACACCACTTGCTATGCATACGTAATTTCCAATGATCAGCTTATCCAGCTGCCAACCATAGTCCTGGACGGGATTAAATAACGCTCTTGATTTTTCATCTCCCCATAGGTACCTTACGCAGCCATCTTCAAAATCATGATGATCGTAATAACCGGAATAGTATGAATATTCGCCTACAGTAATCATGGGGTTGGTGACCAATTCCTTGAGATACTTTATTTCAGACCAATGGTCAAATCGGTGTTGTTTCATTATTTTTTCCTCGCTTCTAAGTAGTATGAATCCCTTTTTACTTAGAAGCTTAGTGCAATAGCTACATTCTTAAACCGTTTCAAACGACGAACCATCGTCCTCATCCTTTTCCTGTTTGTAGTCTGATTTTAACAAACGAAGGATCCGCTGGTCAAACGCAGTGAAAGTCATCGAAAAGGAGGGAGAAGCATGACACCTGAAGATATACTGGACTTTGAATTTGAAAGGTTAAATTATGCCGTGGCGTTAGAGGTTTTTGAGTATCCGCCTGATAGGCATAGACCCGGAAGATTGTTGCGGGGCAATACGTCTTTTTCCCCGAGAGATTACAGCAGAGATGTTCATGCGGCATTCGATGTTGTAAAGGAAATGAAGGAGAAAGGCTGGCTATTTATTTTAAACAATGAAGGAGAGCGGTGGGAGGCAACGTTTTATAGGAACGGAAAGACGAGTATTAACGTGGTAGATGATACTGCTGAAGGTGCTATATGTAAGGCCGCTTTGTTAGCTGTATTAGGGGAAGAGTAGCGATGACAAAGCGGAGGATAGGCAGAGAAGACGCAGGAGATCGAACCTAAAAGGCGTAGATCCTGGCCGATAATAAGAGCAAAGAAGCGGAAAAACAGCATAGGGTGGAGCTGTTCATCACATAATACTTAAGAAGTAAACGTGGTTATCACAGACCGTTCGGATAATTGCCGAGGCACGCGACTTGAGGAGGTGTAATGTGATGAACAAGAAGGATAATGCGAAGCATAGCTCCAAGCAAGTTAAAAAGAAATTAGGTGTTCCAAATCTTGATACGGAATTTGCAGCTGATGAAGATGCAAAAGCCTCTAAAGGTGCGTCCCGTAAGTCGAAGCTATAGTCTGATGAAATTAGACTTGCCTTGATGCGGCAAGAACATAGTGCCTCCCGTCCGGCGGGTGAGAATCCGAAAATCTTGAACTGTCCCACTTGCCTTGATCGGTAGGTGGGTTTGTTGTATATACCAGCAGATGGCGGACTTTCTGTGCTGAATCAGGGTGTGCAGAAAGGTCGCAGCAATATATAGAGCAAAGGTCCAATCATAAATTATGGAAAAATAGTGCAACATTTGGCGGCCAGGCACGTCTATTGGAGCAGAGGTGATCTATCGTGAGAAGGAAGAAATTAAATCTGGCTGTTGCGGCATTTTTATCCGGGTCGCTCCTGCTTGTTCCTGCTGCATCGGCATTTAATGATGTGCAGGGGGACGATGCGCGAATGGTTGAATCCCTGCAGGACAGAGGAATGATCCAGGGGATGACGAAGGATAAGTTCATTCCGCTCGGTAAGGTGACCGGGGCCCAGGGCGTTCATATGATCGTACAGGCATTGGGATTGAAAGCTAAGTCTGAGAACCAGGCGAGTTCGCAAAGCAAAGCTAAAAATTGGCATTGGTATGATGAATCGCTGGCGATCGCGGCGGACAATGGCATCGTATGGCCACAAGGTTTCTCGGTCAGCAAGGAGCTTACACGGGAACAATTCGCCTTCCTGCTCCAGCAAGGGATCCATGCGACCGGTGAATATCCGCTCATCGCCATGCTTATTCAGATCGCGGATGCCGATGAAGTGACGAAAAGTTATTTTAACAGTGTTCAAGCTTTGCTGCTTATGAAGATTACTAAGCTGGATGATGCGGGCAAATTCCACCCCAAACAGCCGCTCACCCGAATAGAAGCAGCAAAATGGATCTACAACAGTCGCGAGTTTGTAGATAATCACGGGAAAGCGGATGATTCGATGCAGGACGAAGTCACGTATAGTGTGGAAAAAGTGAATGATCAGATCAACAAAGTAATTCTACAGCGTGAGAACCAGCCAAATCCAGGTTACGGGATTACGGTTACCAAAGTGGACTTCGGCAAAGATCAGGTAGCAACCATTTATTATGAGCTGCTCTCTCCCAAGCCGGGGCAAATGTATCCACAGGTTATTACGACGACGAAAACGGAAACCTATATTTCCAGCTTCTATAAAGTCGCGCTGGTTCATGACACTTCACCGACGGAGCTTAAACCTATGAAATAAACAATTCGATAGCATAAATGCAAACAGCGCAGCCGAGTCGGGCTGCGTTGTTTGCATTTATAACAAGGCTTCAGATCATTATTTATATAAATAAGCTACGAGCATCTTCGCAAGCTCGGTTTTTAGCAGTTCGACATCGACAATTTGAGGAGAAAAGACAATGATATCCACGACTCTGTTCAGTGTCTCGAAGACGACGACAGAAGCAGCTTCAAGATTGTCCACTTTGAGATCCTCAGGGTTCATTAATAAGTAATCGAGAGTTTTCCGGCGTCCGAGTTCAAATTGTGTATCCATAAGCGTTTGAACTTCAGAATCTGAATTATACATCACGGCCAATTCTTTGTGGAACTTGGTAAACGCCTTGTGAGAGAAAATAAGGCTATCGATAACCTCCCGAATAAAATCAATCTTGTCCATGGAATGTAGGTCAACACCGTCAAGATAAGTATCGATCCGCTCCATGAGAGTATTGTTATAAATAATAAGCGAATCCAAAAATACGTCGCGTTTGTCCTTGTAATAGGAATAGAAGCTACCGGTGGATACACCCGCCGCAGCAGCGATCTCTTTCGTGTTGGTATTATGATATCCTTTCTCGGAAAAAAGCTCCAACGCTGCTTGTAAAATGGCTTCTTTTGTTTTGATGCTTCGTTCTTGCCGCGGTATCCGGATTTTGCTCTCATTATCGGTCACTTCTCCATTGCCCCCTTTGTAATTACGATTGTAGGTGAGAATAATAGGCCTGTCAACAAAAGATGAACTATAGTTCATAATTTTATTGACAAATGTGAAATAAAGTTCATATAATAAAAAGCGAACTTAAGTTCATATTTGTAAAAGGGTGAGGGAGATGAATACACGATTTAGAGCTGTACTGGCTTTTTCAGCCATTTTGTTAGGATATTTTATGGCCTTACTTGATACAACGATAGTTAACATTGCTCTGCCTGAAATGACAAGTTACTTCGGTGGCACGGTTTCGCAAATTTCCTGGGTGATGAATGGTTACAATTTGGCTTTTGCCGCACTGATTTTGACGGCGTCCAGACTGGCGGATCAGTTCGGACGCAAAAAAGTATTTATTTTAGGATTAGTCCTGTTTACGTTGTCTTCTTTGCTATCCGGGCTATCCAACTCGCTTGGCATGCTGATATTGTTCAGGGCAATCCAGGGATTAGCTGGAGCCATCATCGTGCCTGTAACGATTCCATTGACGACGACGACTTTTCCAAAAGAAAAGCATGGGATAATCATCGGTATATGGGGAGCGGTTGCAGGACTTGCCGCAGCCAGCGGGCCATCGCTGGGTGGGATTTTAACGGAAAAACTGAATTGGCAATGGATATTCTATGTTAATGTTCCGCTAGGTCTGTGAAGCATCTTGCTGACCCTTCTGTTCATTAAAGAATCACGGGATGAAATGGCAGGCAAGTCGGTAGATTATGGCGGCATGCTCTCCATTACTGCCGGTATGCTATGTATCACCTATGCCTTTGTTAAAGCAAATGATTATGGTTGGAACTCTGCCGAATTTTATACCTTACTCGGCGCAGGTCTGATACTGACCGCCTTTTTCTTCCATTTGCAGACACGGGGAAAGGAGCCGATGCTTCCGTTGATGTTGCTAAAAATCAAGGAGTTTAACGGCACTTCATTAGCGCTATTTATAGTTGGAGCGGCATTATCCAACCTAACCCTGCTGACATCTTTTTTCCTGACTAGAGAGATGGGAATGACGGAATTAAAGGCAGGTCTGGTATTATCGATATTAGCTGCTGGCTCCATCATCAGTTCCGCAGTCTCAGGGGGATTATCCAATAAATATGGTAGCCGCTGGTTTGGAGTGACAGGGGTTGCGATCATTTGCGGCGCCATCTACGCTATGAGCAACTTGGATGCCCAATCCCCAATAAGCGCTGTGCTGCTTCGGTTATTTATCGCTGGCCTGGGTCTCGGCTTGACACTGGCTCCGCTAATGTCGGCGGGAGTACGTCATGTGCCTGAAGAGAAGGTCGGTATTGCATCAGGTGTAATGAATATGACTAAATCAATTGGTAGCGTATTGGGAGTTGCCATCATCGTTACTCTGCTGCAGCAGAGTATAATCGGGGAGATGCAAACAGCGCAGGTGCGGATTTTAGAGCAAGTGAGAGAGAGTCAGAGGCTAATGCCGGTTGTAAAAGAAGTTTTCGTTGCTGTAGTGGAAGAACAGGCAAGCCGCGCGCAGACCAGATCAGACAGCGAGTTACAAGAGGCAGAGTTGTCTGGTCAGATCATACAGGGGGTGGAGGCAGCGGCCGCCAAGCTTAATGCAGAGCAGCAAAAGATATTTGCTGCTGCTCAGGACGATCAGATGAAGGAAGTGAAGCTATTGCTTGCATCAGCCGGAGCGGATTTGAAGCAAGCTTCTGTCAATGGCTTCCGTAAATCCTTTATTTACGCCAGCTTCATGTTATTGCCGGGGCTTATATTTGCATGGATGAGCGATAAACGCAGAGCAGAAAAAGATTCGGACAAATCGGCTGATCGATCGACGATGAACGTGGCATAGCATAAGCGTTCAAAGTATCTCTCTCGCTAATTTTAGACACAAAGAGCAAGCATCAAGGCGGGTAAACCTTAATGCTTGCTCTTCTATAGTTTTAGTCGTCATTTGCTCTGATTCTGTCAAACCACCCTAAAGCATTACACCATCGCCGAAGCTGATGAGGCAGCGCTGGGAGCGGAGGAGGGAGCCTGTATGTCAGCCGCCCCATGCTGCAGGCGGTACATCTGATAATAACGTCCGCCTTTGGCCAGAAGCTCGTCGTGCGTGCCGCGTTCGACGATTTCGCCGTGATGCAGCAGCAGAATCTGGTCTGCACTGCGAATGGTCGATAGGCGGTGCGCGATGATAAAGGTCGTGCGTCCGCGCTTCAGCACCTCCAGCGCCTCTTGAATGAGAGCTTCGGTTTCGGTATCAATGTTAGCCGTTGCTTCATCGAGAATCAGGATCGCCGGATCGAAGGCCAGCGCCCGAGCGAAGGAGATCAACTGCCGTTCGCCTGCGGATAACGTACTGCCTTTCTCCACGACAGGCTCATCCAGTCCCTTGGGAAGATGGGCCAGAATGCGCGTGGCCCCGACATCTTCCAGCGCTTTCTCTATCCGCTCCCGGGAGATATGCTTGTCGCCGAGACTGACGTTGGAAGCGATCGTACCCGTGAACAGATAAGGATCCTGCAGTACGATGCCCATATGCTGTCTGATCCATTGCTTCGGCAGATCCTTGATAGGCTGCCCGTCGATCGTGATCATTCCTTTTTGCGGATCGTAGAAGCGGAACAGAAGGTTGATGATCGAGCTCTTGCCGGAGCCGGTATGGCCTACGAGGGCAACGGTTTGACCTTGCTTGGCCTCGAATGATATATCCTTCAAGACGTAATCGCGTTTGTAAGCGAATGATACATCCTTAAATTCCACATTCCCTTTATAACGCGGCATCGAACCGTCTGTTACCTCTTCGCCCGGCTCATCCATAAGCGTGAACACTCTTCCGGCAGATACCATGGAGGAATCCAGCGCAGCGAGCTGGTTGACCATCCCCGTGATCGGCTGGAACAGCCGTCCCAGAACATCAACGAAGGCATAGAGGACGCCAAGCGAGATGATGCCGGCTCCGCTAAGCTGCTCCGAACCGAAGAACCATAATACAACGGCAAAGGAGAGGCTGCGAATTACGTTAACCAGGTTATGGGAGGTAAGGGCATTAAGATTAAGCATTTTGTTCTGATGTTTCATATAATCATTATTCAGATTCTCGAACTCTTCCCGCGTCTGATCTTCACGGCGGAAGATACGAATGATCGACATCCCCTGAATCGATTCGTTGATGATGGCGTTGATCTCGCTCAGACGAGAGCGGATGATCGTATTATATTTAGTCGCGAATTTGCGGTACAGCACAACCCAGGCCCAAATGACAGGGACGACGAACAAGCAGATCAGTCCCAGGCGTAAATCAAGCAGGAACAGGGCGACATAGACCCCGAGCATATTGATAACCCCGGAGAAAAAATTGGATAATACCGCGATGAACAAGTCCTTGACTGCCTCGGTATCATTTGTAACGCGTGACACGACCTTGCCGGCTGGCAAATTATCAAAAAAGTGTACCGGAAGGCGCTGAATATGGGCATATACATCAATGCGCAGTTTCTGGATGACTTTATTGGCAGAAGACTGCAGCCAATATGTTTTGCCAAACTCCATCATGATGGAGATCGCCAGAAAGGCGAAATACCAGCCGACCAGTTGGATAATTCCAGGCATCTCAGGCTTGTAGAAGGCAAACAGCTCGGAGGAGCTTAGTTTCTGTCCCGGATACTGCTGAATTTCTCCATTCTTATTCAGCAATAGAGCACCGTCTTGATAGCTTCGTTTGCCGGTCACATCTGCGATCGATTGCTCCACGAAGATGAAGGAAGTGCCTACTTGAAGCAGACGTACTTCATCTCCTTTTGCTTCTCCCTCCGAGAACCGGTCGCCGCGCTTAAAGTACCGGCCATCGAATTTAACGGTCTCCGAACCGCCGGGATGGTTTGTCTCGAAGAAAGGCCGTTCGATGGCAAGCATATGATCGTCGATCATGGAGCGGGCGATGAACGGACCGGCCAAATCGGCGGCTACACCGATTGCCAGCATAACAAGCGCGAGTATAAACGTATTTTTAGCCGTTAAGGCGTATTTAAATAGTGATTTAGCAACATTGGTGTGCAATTCTTTGGATACCTCCTTAGTCGTCCAAGCTTGATTCCACCTGTTGACGTTCGTATTGCTCAAGGTACCAGCCGCCTTCTCGCAGCAGAGTCTCATGGGTGCCTTGCTCTACGATTCGTCCTTTCTCCAGTACAACGATCCAATCCGCATGCTCAATAGCCGATAGGCGGTGGGTGGAGATCAGTGTTGTCTTGCCGGAGCGTTTGCTTCGTATGTTATCGATAATGCGTGCTTCGGTTCGGGCATCTACTGCGGATAAGGCATCATCCAGGATCAGGATGTCCGGTTCGGCAATAAATGCTCTGGCCAGGGATACGCGTTGTTTCTGTCCGCCGGAGAGGGCCACGCCCTTCTCGCCAACAAGGGTGTCCAGTCCATCGGACAAGGTTCCCAGATCCTGGTCAAAGGCGGCGGTGCGTATGGCCTCCATAATTTGCTCATCCGGCGCATTCGGCAAGCCAAACTGGATGTTCTGCCGCACTGTCTTGGAGAACAGAATCTGTTCTTGAGGAACATAACCGATCCAGCCGTGCAGCTGATCCAGGGTGATATTCTGCAGCGGTTCACCGGAAATTCGGATATCCCCATCCCCAAGAGGATATTCATGCAGTATCTGCTTTAGCAAGGTCGACTTGCCGCTGCCCGTTCTACCGACGATACCAAGCGTCTCGCCGCGGCGGATCGTCAGGTCAACCTGCTCAAGATTATTTACCGTAGAGGTAGGGTACCGGAAGGTCACATTTTTAATTTGTATACTGTCAGGCGACCCTACATGCACCGGATTATCGCTGTCCTGTACATCAGGCTTGACATTCAATGTCTCATTCACCCGATCGAGCGAAGCTCCGCCGCGTTGCATGACGTTGATTAGTTCGCCAATCGCGAACATCGGCCAGATCATCATCCCAAGGTACATATTAAAGGAGACAAGATCGCCCAGGGTCAGCTCATTTTGGAATACAAGGTAGATCCCGTAGGTAAGACCGATCGCATAGCTCAGCCCAACGAACAAACGGATCGTCGGTTCAAAATAAGCATCGACCTTGGCAACCGCCAGATTTTTCTTATAGACATCATTTGTAATATCTTCGAATCTTTTCTCGTCATTACGTTCCTGAACATAGGCGCGAATGGCGCGGATGCCGGCAACCGACTCCAACACCTGGTCGTTCATATCGCCGAAGGCGTCCTGGGCCAGCGTGTAGCGTTCGTGAATGATCTTGCCGTATATTTTCATCGCTAATGCAATGAACGGCAGCGGGATGATGGCGGCTAGGGTCAGCTTCCAGCTAATCAGCGTTCCCATAGCGACAAATATGACGGTTAGATAAGCCGTGGAGTCCGTCAAGGTCAGCATCCCAAAGCCAACGGTCGTTGATACGGCACGCAGGTCGTTCGTTGCCCGAGCCATCAGATCGCCCGTACGGCTGCGCTCAAAGAACGGAGGCGTCATCCGCAGCAAATGATTCATGAAGCGGGTACGCAGCAGCCGTTCGACCAGATTGGAGCCGCCAAACAATTTGTGCATCCACACATAGGTAACCATATAGATAAATGCCAATACGCCGAGGATAAGCAAGATATACTTGGTTAGCGAGCCCCAGGTAATAGAGCCGGTGACGATCTCATCAATGGCGTTCCCAAGCAGGCGCGGTGGAGCAAGCTCCACAATGCCGACGAGAATCAGGAAGGTTACTCCAATCAGGTAGCGCTTTTTTTCCCGCCCGAAGAACCATCCTAAATTTTTTAGTACAGAAAACATGTTCAGGTTTCCTCCTTACGTTCAAAATCTCATAGTTCGTGATTAAGGCAGCCTTTTTAGTTTGCATGATTTAGCATCTGCAGTTGAGGAAACCAAACAAAAAGGCATACCGTCAGTAGACGATATGCCTTAAGGATCTCCGCATATACCGCTAACGCTGCTCATAGATGAAGCAGCATGTGGTATGACCGAATTCGATTATATCCATTGATCATGAGACAATGGGGTCCAGTTAATCTATTCGAACCTGCAGGGCTGCTTCGGTATTCAGTTGATGTTGCCCCGTATGGAACAATACAGGATTAGCATTAAAGATAGTCACCGAGATTCACCCTTTCTGGTTTGGTAATAATTTCAATCGATTACTCTGACGATTTTATCACTGGTTTTACAAAGATGTCAATTTAAATTTTTTGGCGCCTTGAGCTGGAGAAGTGGTTTATCAAATCTTCATTTGGCTTTGTAGACAGATTCATCTACAATAAACTTGATAGGAGGGAAAAAAGCTATGCTAAATATTACAAATGAAGCTGCTGAGTGGTTTAAACAAGAACTGGACTTGCAAGAAGGACAAGCTATTCGATTTTTTCCTCGTTATAGTTCTGGCGGAGGGGTGCATCCCGGATTTTCGCTTGGGATTGAAGTTAATGATCTAACGGTTCCCGGATTGCAGACTGAAGCCGGGGGGATCAAGTTTTACATGGAAGAGCGTGATTTATGGTATTTGGAAGGGTATCATTTCAATGTAACTTATAATGCGGACGCCGGCGATATTGAGTACGAATATGAGGCAGCTGACTCCAAATAACGCTCGCTGATGGGGAATACGGATATACATACAAGGCCCGCTCTAGGCGGGCCTTGTTAGATCGTGCTTATCGTCATGCTTACCGAAGCTTGTTATAGAATATATTGTCCTCCATGGCAAAATCAAAATCTCCAATATCGAACACTTGTACAGGAATCTCCGCTTCAATAATGCGGCGAATGAGCTCAAGCTGGTCAGATAGAATCGGGGCCTGTTCCCGTTCGGCGGTAAGAATAATCTCAGTCTCTATCGGATCGAGAAAGTCGCCGAATCGTTCGTTATCGACCGCGTTGACGATGGTCCATACAATATTGTCGCCGAATAGAATGGACGGACTTTTGGACCAGGGAATACTTAGAGCGCGTTCGATTTTTTTGCGATTGAGCGGTTCTTCGAGATAAGTGATAAGCTCATTGATTTTATGTTTGACATGGAGATCATCAGCAGGATCATGCATTAATGGTTCCTGGCTGTTCTGGAATTCATACAGTTCCATGACGGTACTGTAAGGAACGATATACTCCACAGGTGCAGACGGTATTAACAATTCACCGTAAATCGCCACCATCACGGCTTCAATGACAAATCTACGTGACATGATTCTCCTCCTAATGCGGCAACTTGTCTCCATAAGCAGCAAAGGGCTTGTTCATAGGCCTGCTTCTCTGCATCACTTCTATCAGCGGGGCGCGAAGACAATAATTTGATAATAATTAGGAGTATATCACTATTATCTGGGCAAATACAGTCTTCACATAAAAAACTCGGAAACAAAGGGGAGGATGTAATGAGTTCTACAAGTAGTAACTCCGCTTTTTCGTTGTCAGGGGCCACCATGCAATGGCTGCAGGAACAGGCGGGAGCAGGTTCCGTGATCGAGCAGGTCAACGCCTTGAAGGGGGGCATTTCCTCGGCGGTGTACGGGATACAAGGGATGAGGCAAGGGGAGAAGTTCGAATACGTGCTTCGACAATTCACGGATCGCGAATGGCTGGATCACGAGCCGGATCTTGCCGAGCATGAAGCCCAGGCCTTGATTCGGGCTTATGAAGCAGCTGTTCCTTCACCGCAGTGGATTGCCGGTGATTTCACAGGTCAGTGCTGCGGCCTTCCTTCCGTATTGATGACACGGCTGGAGGGTGAGGTGATTCTGCAGCCTCGAGAGCTGCCAGGCTGGATAGAGGGACTGGCGAGGGCTTTGGCTGGACTGCATCAAGCGGATACAATTCCGATGAGATGGAACTATTTCACGTACAATAATATCCATGCGCTCCAGATTCCGGAATGGACCCGTTCTCCAGAAGCCTGGGGGAAAATCATAAAGCGGGTTCAAGGGGATGCCCCTGTATACACACCGCGCTTCATCCATCGTGATTATCATCCGACCAATATCCTGTGGAAGAACGGAAAAGTAAGCGGAATTGTAGATTGGGTCAATTCTTGCTATGGCCCGGCGGGCATCGATACGGGGCATTGCCGTGTGAATCTTGTGCAGCTGCACGGGGTCGAGATCGCGGACGCTTTTCTCGAAGCGTATTTGAACAGTCCGAGCAGTACGGAGGAGGTCGCAGATGTCTATTGGGATATGCTCAGTCTGACCGACTTCCTGTGCGGGCCGCCCGAGGTGTATCAGGGCTGGATTGACCTTGGCTTCACCGGTTTAAGTACACAAATCATCAAAGAGCGGATTGATGAATATGCGGAGAGCCTGGCCGCCAAGCTAGCGTGAATGTGATAAGGGCGAAGGTAGGTTGGGAGAAGAGTGCGTGAAGCAATAAGGGCGAAATGTGATGGGAACTGAATGGGTGAAAGTGACAAGGGCGAAGTTGTGGTGGGAAAAGAGTGCGTGAAGCAATAAGGGCGAAGCTGTGATGGGAACTGAATGGGTGGAAGCGACAAGAGCGAAGTTGTTGTGGCGGGAATGAGTATGTGGAGCAATAAGGAGTATTGGGCCAACAACGGAGGCAAGCCCTTGCAAGAGTTGATCACCCATACCTCCTGGCCGCCGCGAAACCTCAGTAAAGGCGTCCAGGACGTGCCCGATAAGGGCAAAGCCAAGCTGGGAATAGAGTATGTGGAGTATTAAGCGCGCAGTTATGAAGCTGTGACGGGAAAAAAGGCCAGCCGCGGAGCTTCCAAAACTTCTAACGAAACTACCGAACGTTATTTGCCCATAATTAACCACTTTTTAGATTTAACGAAACGTTGTAACGTTATTTGCAGGAAATAGTAGCGTTTATCCCCAAATTTGCCCTAATAGCGATCCCCAGTTTCGTTAGAATATTCAGAACCGTTTTTGCGCCCCAATAGCGATCCCCAGTTTCGTTAAAATGTTCAAAACCATTTGGCGTCCCGATAGCGGTACCTTGTTTCGTTAGAATGCACAGAACTCTTTTGACGTCCCCTAGCGGTACTCAGTTTGGTTCGAATTTGGGGCAGTTCTATCTAGCAATAATTCAGAGGGCCAATCGTATGGTGAAAAGTCTGTTAGTGTATGTGAAGCAATACGAAGCTATAAAGAAGTTAAGACGGAAGGGCCAGCCGGGACTTCCAAAACTTCTAACGAAACTACTGAACGTTATTTGCCCATAATTAACCACTTTTTAGATTTAACGAAACGTTGTAACGTTATTTGCAGGAAATAGTAGCTTTTATCCCCAAATTTGCCCTAATAGCGATCCCCAGTTTCGTTAGAATATTCAGAACCGTTTTTGCGCCCCAATAGCGATCTCCAGTTTCGTTAGAGTGCACAGAGAGCGGCTTTTGCGCCCTAATAACAGTCCCCAGTTCCGTTGGAATTAGGGGCAGATTTATTTGGCTCTAAATCAGAGAGCCGGTATGTATGGTAAAAAGTTTGATAGAGTAGTAGATTTAATACTAGAAAGAACGACATGAGGGATGTGCATGATTTGAAGTATTGGAAGGCCTATTTTAAGTTTGTAAAGCCGTATACGAAGTGGATTATTTTGACGTTGATCATTGGGATACTGAAATTTGGAATTCCATCATTGCTGCCCTTGGTGCAAAAATACGTAGTAGACGATATTTTGATGAACGGGGCCATGGATATCGAGCATAAAGTGTCGCAGCTGATGATTGTACTGGCGATTACCTTCGTGCTATTCGTCATTGTTCGCGGCCCGGTGGAATATGCCCGGCAATATTTCGCGCAATTCATCACGGCCAAAATACTGTTTGACCTGCGCAATAAGCTGTACGGCCATTTGCAGCGTTTATCACTTAAATACTATCAGAATACAAAGGTGGGAGAGATTATCTCCCGCTTCATTAACGACGCAGAGCAGACGAAAAATATCGTTGAGATCGGGATGATGAATGTCTGGCTGGATACGTTCACCCTGGTGTTTGTGCTTGGCTTTATGTTCTATTTGAATCCCCTGTTGACCCTGGTTTCCATCTCCATTTTTCCTCTTTATGCGATCGCCGTTAAAGTTCTCTATAAACGCCTCAAAAAATTGACCAAAGACCGTTCAGCCGCTCTGGCCGGAATTCAGGCGTATCTTCATGAGCGGATTCAAGGGATATCGGTCATTCGCAGCTTTGCATTGGAGAAGCATGATCGTAAGCAATTCGAAGCGATTAACGGCAAATATCTGAACAAGGCGATGGCCCATAGCCGTTGGAATGCCTGGACCTTCGCCGTGATTAATACGTTGACGGATATCGCTCCGCTGCTCGTTATTGGTTATGGGGGATATCAGGTCATCCAGGGGCATTTGACGCTAGGAACCTTTGTCGCTTTCTTCGGCTATCTGGATCGTCTGTATGCGCCTCTGAAGCGGCTGATCAACTCCTCGACGATTCTAACTCAGGCTTCGGCATCCTGGGAGCGTGTGCTGGAATTGCTGGACGAGCCTTATGATATGACCGATGATCAGCATGCTGAGCAATTGCCGGCGGGCAGCCATGCTGTCGCTTTTCGAAATGTATGGTTCAAATATCAAGAGCATGGCGGCTGGATACTGAAAAATATTTCACTGCAGGTGAATCCGGGACAAACGGTTGCTTTCGTCGGGATGAGCGGCGGCGGTAAATCTTCATTGGTTGGCTTGATTCCAAGGTTCTATGATATCCAGAAGGGATCGGTAATCGTTGGCGGCAAAGATGTTCGCCATTGGACGATGGAGAGCCTGCGAAGCAAGGTTGGCATGGTGCTGCAGGATAATTTTCTGTTTAGCGGCACAGTCCGAGATAATATTATGCTTGGAAACCCGGAGGCCGATGAGGAAGCTGTCATTTCGGCGGCGAAGGCGGCGAACGCCCATGATTTCATTATAAACCTGACTCAGGGCTATGATACAGAAGTCGGGGAACGAGGGGTGAAGCTGTCGGGCGGCCAGAAGCAGCGGATTGCCATCGCCCGCGTGTTCTTGAAAGACCCGTCGATACTTATTCTGGATGAAGCCACCTCGGCGCTCGACCTCGAGTCCGAGCACTTGATTCAGCAAGCGTTGCAGCAATTGTCCAAGAGTAGAACCACCCTGATCGTAGCCCATCGATTGTCGACGATTACCCATGCGGATCAGATTATCGTGATGAAGAACGGTACAGTCGCTGAACGGGGAACCCATGAAGAGTTAATGCACAAAGATGGCGTCTACTCACAACTGTACAGCATACAAAATTTGAATGTTTAGTTAAACTTATAGCGGATATTCCCAGCAAAGCGATTCTTCACAGTGAGAGGGGCTTGAATAATGGAAAATAAAGAGTTGTCCGCTCTTCAGGAACAATTGATTCGGGAGGCCGAGCAGTTTGCCCGTGCGGAATTAGAGCATGACCAGACCGGACATGATTGGTGGCATATCCAGCGGGTAGTTCAAATGACCAAGCGTCTGGCCCGAGCTGAGAATGCCGATGAATTTATTTGCACGGTTGCAGCATTACTCCATGATGTGGCGGACGAGAAGCTTAATGTCTCGAAGCAGGCCGGACAAGATAAGGTCAGCGCTTGGCTCTCAGAGCATGACTTTAAGGGTGCTGATCAGGAGCATATTATAGAGATTATATCGAACCTATCCTACAATGCCGGCAAGAACCCGCCGATGCGTACTTTGGAAGGGCAAGTTGTACAGGACGCCGACCGGATCGATGCTATTGGAGCGATTGCTATTGCCAGAGCCTTCCTGTATGCAGGGGTGAAGGGGAATCCGATTCATGATCCGCAAATTTCGCCGCGAAGCGAGATGACTGCGGAGCAGTATAGGCAAGAGAAAAGCACAGGGATCAACCATTTTCATGAGAAGCTGCTTAAATTGAATAACCTGATTAATACCGAATCTGCGAAACAAATCGCGGCAGAGAGACATTCCTATATGGAGCAATATGTAGAGCGTTTCTATCGGGAATGGTCAGGGGAAGAGGAATAGAACAAGCCTCTAGCACACCAGTGCAGAGGCTATAAATTTACATTTTGCCGATCAGAAGCGATAGAATGCCCGCCGCAATGAGGGGGCCGACGGGGACGCCACGGAAGAAGGCGACGCCGAGGACGGTGACAATCAGGAGTCCGGCGACGATCGTCGGCTGATTTCCCATCAGGGCGGCACCGCGCCCGCCTAACCAGGCCACAAGCATTCCAACGCCGATGGCAAGGATCGACTTCCAGTTGAAGAAGGAGGACAAGAGCGTCTGCAGCGAAAGTTTACCGCTGGCGACCGGAGTCATTACACCGATCGTCAATACGATAATCCCGATCGTAAGTCCGTATTTCTCCAGCCAAGGGAACATGAACTGGATATGCAACACCCGAAGTAAAAGAAGAACAATCATTGCGACGGTAATCGGCATATTGTTGCTGAAAATTCCGAGTGCTGCCATCAATAGCAGTAGCAATGAAGTCATATCAATCTGATTCATAGCAAGCTCTCCTTAATAAAATGCATGATCATAAAGTCCGATTTTTCAACACCGAACCATATGGCTTCCAATGTGCATTTTCCAAAACGCTTCCGCTTGGATGACACCGGGGACGAAAGGAGCGGGGCTCCACGTTTTTGTAAAGATGACTTCGGAAGCATGTACTTGAAGTTGGTACGTGAGCACCTGGAACAGATGTTTCCGGAGAAAACATGACATCCTTACCATCTGCTTAGTCCTTAATCCCGGCTGAATTCAAGATTCAAAGTCGAATAGCTACATGAGGTACTTCGTGACTCAAAGCGAATGAGGTTATTCTCACCCAAGGGAGGACATGATATGTTCGGCGATAATCCGCCCATGCCCGCGTCCAGTTTCGATAAATACCTCATTGGCATTTCGTCCTGAAGCAATAACCCCTGCGACATAGATCCCCGGGACATTGGACTCCATCGTCTCCGTATTAAACTTTGGTTTTTCCATCTCATCGGTTAACTCTACGCCGGCCTCATGAAGCAGCTTGCGGTCAGGACGGAAGCCTGTGAGGGCAAGCACAAAATCATTAGGAAGATGGACATGGCTATGATCGCTCAGTTCCACAACAATCTCCGCAGCCTTAATCTCGATGACGCGAGAGGACAACATCAGATGGATTCGCTCTTTGTTAACGAGACTCTCAAACAGCGGCTTCACCCAAGGCTTAATGGATGAGGACAACTCATCCCCGCGGTAAACCATCGTGATCTCTGCTCCGACACGGGACAACTCCATAGCTGCATCTACGGCAGAGTTGCTGCCTCCGATAATAGCCACCTTCATCCCCGTATACGGATGGGCTTCCTGAAAATAATGGGATACTTTATCTGTATCTTCCCCAGGAATGCCAAGCATATTAGGATGATCGAAATATCCGGTAGCGATAATGACATAACGTGTCTCATATTCCCAGACCTCACCGCTGCGGGTAATCGAATGCACTTTAAAAGTACCATCCGGCAGCCGCTCGATCTTGGTTGCTTCCTCATAAGAAGCTATAGGGACTTCATACTGCTCGCTGACTTTGCGATAGTAAGCCAGGGCTTCATGCCGGAATGGCTTCTCATTCGGGGTCGAAAAAGGCATATCGCCGATCTCCAGCAGCTCTGCTGTACTGAAGAACTGCATATGTGTGGGATAAGAAAAAATCGAATGGACAAGGCAATGCTTCTCCAGAACCAGCGTATGTAATCCGCGGCGCTGACATTCGATCGCAGCGGAAAGTCCGCATGGGCCAGCTCCGATAATGATAACATCCTGCATGAGATACCTCCTAGAACGATAAAAATATAGGCGATTCATTAAAAGAATAAACCATATCCATCCTACAGCAAAAGTTCTCTAATATCCAGATGTGCAAAAATGAATACATTTTCAAGAAAAATATTGACAATAAAGTGACAATTACCATATAATGCGCTCAAAATATAAAATTAAGGATACACTAGAAGTGTAAACGCTTTCTGTTTATTCGCATTCCTATTATAAAGCGTAAAGGGAGGAAAGAATTATGCCTCTATTTTGGAAAAGAAAAAATAGCCGCAAGCCCCCCCTTGCCGAACCTAAGCCTGCGATCCATGTGACGCTGGAGCAGGTCAAGAAGGCCGTGTTACAATTCGAAGCTGATATGCCTAAGGGTATTTCGCGGAAATCATTGCTGCTGCCGGATGGCAGCCTTGAATTATCGCGTTTGTCAAGATATTTGGGCGGAATGAGCGATCAGAAGTTCTATCTATCAAGGGAGACCTACGAAATATTCGAAGAAGCAGATCGGGAAATTCCATATTATCTGGACATCGTTCAGGTGGCTGTAGATGATTATATAGAGGAACGGGGTAAAATTCCTGTGCTGGGCAATTCGCAATATAATCAGGTCGATGTCCGCCTGCTGAGAGATCAGCATTATTTGAAGGAATTACCGCCTTTTCCGCTCTATATTACAGACCAGGAAATGCTGCTAACCCACAGGCGCAAAGAGATCATGTAATACAATTGAATAAACTTGAAAAAGAAGCGGAAGCCTGCGTGTCGGGCTTCCGCTTCTTTTATTGTACATTTACCTAAATAAGCAATGCCGAGGTTAACTGGGGGCCAAAGATGAAGCAGAATAGGGATAGGACATTCCGGCATTTATTATAGATTGCACAGATAAAACTTAGCATAGTCAACACATTTAAAAAGATTGTTCAATAACGTACAAATCTTCATTATTTGACTATTGCAAGAATTTTTTCACTTCGTATAATAATAAACAGTTGTTGTTTATTGGATGTGAATCTATAAAAGTGCACTTGTATTTTAAAATATATATGAAAGCTAAAATGAATTATTAGATAAACCAGTTTGCAAAACCACTGATCATCCAGTCTTATCAAATAAGGCGGTTCTATATAGAAAACGTCACTTCAACAACTAAATACATCAAAGGAGTCATTAAAAATATGGGGAATAAATTAAAAATCTACATGTTAGCTTTTTTAGGGTTTTTAGCGGGAACAGCGGAATATGTTATTGCTGGCATACTGGATCAAGTTGCTGATTCAACTCATGTTTCCGTAGCCGCGGCAGGACAACTCATAACTATTTTTTCAATTGGATTTGCATTTGGAACTCCGGTTTTTATGATGATCGCTGCAAAAATGGAGCGTCGTCGGCTGCTAATACTTTCTCTTGTTTTTATAGTGATTGGAAGTTTAATGACAGTTGTACTACCTGGATTTAGCTTATTAGTCGTCTCGCGGGTTATACTTGCTATAGGAGCTGGAGGATTCGTTATTACCGCAATGACTGTATCCTCAAATTTAGTCCCACCTGACCGTCAGGGCGGAGCGATTGCTACGATCTTTGCAGGATTCAGTGCGTCTCTTATACTTGGCATACCCATTGGCCGGGTAATAGCGGCAGCATACGACTGGAAACTTATCTTTTTGGGGATTGGTATCTTAAATCTAATGGGGATTTTAGCGATTATTAAGAATATACCTGTTACGAGAGCTGAAGCTCCGGCCCCTCTTCGTCAGCAACTCGCATTTTTGAAACAACCTAAAATTGCACTAGCGTTAGGAATTACTTTCTTTGTTTTTACGGGATATTCAATGCTGAACACATATATGGCTCCATATTTGTCTTCAGTTATGGGTTTGAGCGAACTTATAATAAGTGGTATTTTCTTGGCTCTAGGAATTGGCTGCTTAATTGGAACTAAATTTGGGGGAACCATTGGGGATCGAATTGGTTATGGTCGTACAATTATTATTGCCATCGTAATGCAGTTTTTGATATTCATACTATTATCTGCGCTTTTCTCAATCTCTTCCGGACCCATTGCAGTAACGATCGGGATTATGCTGCTTATGATTTGGACAATGGTATCTTGGGCATTCGGAACCGTACAGAATACCAGCCTAGCTACAATAACTCCTGAGGCTGCTGGGATTATTCTAAGTCTAAATAGTTCTTTTGTGCACATTGGTGTTGCTGCGGGTGCTGGTATGGGAGGAATAGTTCTGGATGGACCTTCAGTTGTAGCAATCAGTTGGATTGGGTCCATTCCAGCCGCAATTGCTATAGTTATTTCAATTATTTCCTTTAAACTTAATCGTTCACATGAAAAAGAAGGCTATTAGTTATTTAAACCTCAATTTGAACTCTAAAAAGACTTGCAAAAAACAAAATGATAAAGGGTATGCGTAACAATTTTACGTATACCCTTTATCGTTTGGTTAGTAAACTCTATAAATTTCTATCGATTAATACATCGAGTTGTTTTTCCATAATATGCGGTGGATACGGCATTTCATTATTAAACCACCACTCCACAAGTTGTACATAACCTGCTCCAACAAAATTATAAATAGCCTCTTCATTTAAACCTTTGTTTTGCCCCTCTATAGTATTAATCTCCCGACGATTTTTTATATCTTCAATCACAAACGCAAGGAATCGTTTTCGAAAGAAAGGAGCTCCTTTACTGCATAACATTACTGAGAAAAACACATAATTCTGTTCAAAATAAGCGAACCAGCCTGCGGTTCCATCTACAGAATCTATTTTACATGATGTTTCACTGATACCATGTAATTCATTAATATGTTCTTCGATCAGTTTATCCAACAAATCATATTTATCCGTATAATGAAGATAAATGGTTCCTCGATTCACATCTGCGGCATCAGCAATATCTTGTATAGTAATGTCATCAAAGGACTTTGTATACATTAATTCAGTAACCGCACTTTTAATGGCTTTTTGGCTTTTCGCTATCCTTCTATCTACTTTAGACATGATTCATTCACCAAGCTTTCCCAAATATAATCGCAGTCTATCCCTCATTATAAACATACGTTGATTAATCAAACAACGATGAAAAAGTAATCACCTCCAGAAATGAGGTTTTGTCCTAGCTGTAATTGAATAGCTTGTAAGACAAGCAGGGATTCTTCCGGGAGTTGATCGAGAGGCTTCCCTGGGTAAAACGGCCGGATCTGGACGGATTAACGAGATACTATGAATTACACGATATGACGCATGCCAGAGCTATGAACCATGCTGTCCGGACACTGGAACAATGCAAAGCGCTTGGCCTCAAGCTTGGTATTATCACCAATGGCAGAAGCGAGGTTCAGCATGGCAAAATAGATCTGCTTGGTTTGAGACCCTTCTTTGGCACGATCCTTGTGTCGAAGGATATCGACATGAAGAAGCCGGACCCGCAAATTTATAGGATTGCGCTGGAGCGGTTGGGAACATTGGCGGAGGAGACGATCATCGCAGGCGATCATCCGCGAAATGATATAGGGGTGCAGCAAACATAGGCACCAGGCGTGTGGCTTCGCCGTGCGCATGGTTGGGATGCGCAGCTGCCAGGGGGCAAGCCGTGGCAGGAGACTCATGAATTAAATGAGCTGATCCCGTTGATTCGCAGCTAATCTAATCCAGCCTTAACAACGAAAGACCCGTAAGCGAATTGCGCTTACGGGTCTTTCTATGTCTAGTAAAGTAATGTTGATATTAATAGAGCGAGAGTGCCACAGTGTCAAATTCGCTCTTGCTATGCAGAATCGCTTCGGATCCTTCAATTTCGATACTAATCAAGGAGTTCAAGCACTTCTTCAAGGCGTTCTTGCCATTTCGCAATTTGTTATCGAGAGCGCTTGTCAGCAATTTTAATGTACGTTGAATGGGTTGTTTCGTCTCAGCATTAAAATATACGGGAACTTGAACATTTTGAAAGTTTATTAAGATTCTCATACCAGATCACCTCTATACAGTGGTTTCATATTACACATTGTAGGTTAGAATGCTTAAAAATACATTAATATTTCATTATTTTTCAATTAATTTTTTGTGACGCTTGTAAGACAATGATACATATTTGCTTATATAATACTAGAAAAAAATACTAGGCACAACATTTTCAAGAAAGTTGCGTCAAATAAGTTGAACCGTTACTGATAACATGGTAGATTGCTATATGGGAATTCCTGAATTGCTTATAAATAGTTGATACAACTGAGTTTATCCGCTCTTGTGCAGCTGTTTTGAGGTGGAATGAAATAGAAAATAATGACAAAGGAGGTGCGAAAATGGACACCGTAGAATCAGATCTGCCGGGCGAATTCATCCTAAGCTCTATGGAATTATATTTCATGATTAATCTATTAGGGGAGAAAGGCTTGCCGGATCGAGATACAGAGGCTTTCGTGCTTCGATGCTGCGAATCCGAATCCGCAGAGCAAATCTGGTATGAAGGTAAAGAATCCCTGAAGCGTAGAGGATATTTTATGCCCGGAACAGATGGAGAGCTTCGAATTTCAGCCCAGCTGCTTATTACGCTCGGCCATATTTTTCTGGCCAAGAAAGCTTATTTATTGCAGTATATATTGGACGGCCGGGAATATGAGGAGTTTCTATATATACATGAAGATAAAATTATAAGAATCGAATGTCTCAGGAAAGCTGAAGGACAATATCGATTAACTTATTTGGACATAGATAATAATGAGCTTGTGCATTCATTTGGCTGCACGGAGCAGAAGCTGCAGAACCCTGGGGAGCTTCCGGCTCTAATGTTGTCCAGAAGTCAATTTGATGAGATATTATCTGAGGCCAGACAGCTGGATATAGAGGAATTGATAGAACAACTCTCGAATACTACAGATGAACAGGAAGCCTTGATTGCTTTGGCGAGATGCATCAAGTCTAATACTTCCAAGGGTTCGCTTCGCTTTTATTTATGGAATAATAATGCCTGGGAAGTTCAATGCGTACAATTTATGAGTAATCATCATTTAAATTGGTTGATTCGATCAAGCGCGAAGCATGATGAGGACTGGCTGATTGCAACGCCTACTTCGATGGGAAATATTCAGGAGATGATTAAGGATTGGCTGACCGAGCCTGCTTCATAAAGTGCTTCGTAATCACACGGGGAATTGTTGAATAACCTGTTACCATAGGGGGAGTAGATAATGAGTTCATTTTACAATGATGATGATGTTCGCGATCTTCGCGAGCGTGTGGAGCGGTTGGAAAGAGAGCTTGAGCAGTATCGAAGCCAACCAACGCGGCCAAGCCACTATGTAAAATGGTTTATAACGGGCTTTATCATTGCAACCGGAGCCATGATAATGGTTGGAGTCCTTCAGTTTATAACAGCAGGCTAGAGACTACACACAGGTTTAATCCAAAAGGCTGTCACCTTGGTGATGGCTTTTTTGCTGTGTCCGCTGCCGCTGGAATCGATTAGAACTCATTCTGACTTTCAATCTGGCTCCTAGCTCCGCTGGAATTCACTAGGGTAACACCGGTAAATTTCTTGCAGATGCGGTTAAAGGAGCCTAGTTGAATAACACCCCGTCTGATCGGTGAACTCAGGAATGGCCCGGCTGGTAAATACCAACCTTTTATTTGCACGCGGAAGGCGAACCTCATTGCCTTTTCGATGAAATTTAGGCCTGTCTTTTCCTTGAAATGCATTAAATAGTTAATGTCCGGTACCGTGAATTTACTCGCGAATGTGAAGCTGGATTTGAAAATATTAAGAGGTTGATCCTGAGCAAAATCGTTTGCTTAAGGAAGAACCTCTATTTGGGCGTTTTGAAGCAATAAGTGAAATAAGTTGCAAAAAGTGTTTATAGTGTATATATTGTATATATACATTAAAGACGAAAACGATATTGTTTTAGAAGAAGGTGAAGCATGAACATTTTATTGTCCCACTCTTCGGGAGAACCCATATATTCGCAGATTGTCAGACAGATCCGCAGCGGTATTTTGCAGGGGGAGCTTGCGCCGGGGAGCGCTCTTCCGTCCATCCGCCAACTGGCCAAGGACTTGCAAATTAGTGTTATAACAACCAAGCGGGCGTATGACGAGCTGGAACAGGAAGGACTGATCGACTCCGTAGTGGGCAAAGGCTCATTCGTATCGGGAGGAAACCAGGAATTTATCCGTGAGCAGCAGATGAGACAGTTGGAGAAGCAGATCAGAGAGCTGCTGGATGGAGCTCATCAAATTTCCGTGTCCACCGATGAGCTGATCGAATGGATCAGGCTGTTAGATCAAGAGGGAGGTAAAGAGGAATGAATGCAATTGAAGTTCAGGGAATAGGCAAAAACTATAAAAACTATGAGCTGTCGGACGTGACGTTTGAGGTTCCGAAGGGATATATAACCGGACTGATCGGCCCGAACGGAGCGGGGAAAAGTACGATTATTAAAATGATTATGGGGATTGTAATGCCGGATCAGGGCGATATCCGGGTACTGGGGCAGGATACGGGGAAGGTGGAAGCAGTATATAAGCAGCAGATCGGGTATATTTCCGATGAGAATATTTTTTATGACTGGCTGAGTATGGAACAGATGAAGAAGGTGGTAGCCCCATTTTATAAAGATTGGAATGAGCTGGCTTTCCAGAGGTACATGGATCAGTTTGAGCTTCCGATGCGCAAGAAGATTAAGGACTGCTCCAAAGGAATGAAGATGAAATATGCGATTGCAATCGCGCTGGCGCACAATCCTTTGCTGCTTATTATGGACGAACCTACAGCCGGGCTTGATCCGGTGTTCCGCCGTGAATTGCTGGAGCTGTTGTCGGAATATATATTGGATGAGCAGAAGACGATCCTGTTCTCAACTCATGTTACAACGGATCTGGATCGGATCGCCGACTATGTGACATTCTTGAATCGGGGAAGGCTCGTATTTACGGATACGAAGGATGATATTTTGGAGCGGTATGTGCTTATCAAGGGCGGCAAGGAGCTGTTGGATAATGATGTGCGTCAAGCCTTTGTAGGAGTCAAAGAGACGGACCTGGGCTTTGAAGGATTGTCGGCCGACCGCAGCAGTGCGGTCTCCATGTTCGGCAATGCGGTAATGTATCAGCAGCCGACCCTGGAGGATATTATGTATTTTACGGTAAAGGAGAGGAAGGTCCGTGTCTAATATTATCAATCTGGTCCGCAAGGATTTCATTCTGCAGCGCCGTTATCTGTGGATTATCGCACTTTATGTACTCGCGTTCTCCGGCATGTTCTCGACGAATAATCCGAATATGCTGTATGGCCTCTTCCCGGGAATGATGCTGATTCTCGTAGTTGGCAGCGATATGCGGCTGGGCAATCAAAAGTTCCTGGTCACCCTGCCGATTAAACGCAGTATCATCGTGTTAGCCAAATATGTGTCCGCGGTCCTGGCCATTTTCCTGGCGGAGATTATTAGCTTTGGCGTCAGCTTCGGGATCAGGCAGTTTAGCGCGGAGGTTGTATTTAATGAATACGTTCTATTAGCCGGAAGCCTGGCTTCGGTGCTGCTGATGATGAGTATCTATTTGCCTTTATATTATTGGCTTGGCATACATGGTGCGCAGCTGCTGAATATAGCTATGATGGTGCTAGTCATGCTAGGCAATGTCGCCATATCGGGCCTTGCGGGTGACGAAAATGACATTGAACGGATCACATCATGGGTCAATACCCATCAGGTGGGGAGCATTGCGCTGGGGATAAGCTTATTACTGCTGATCATCGTCATTTCCTATCTAATCTCATTGTCCATCTTCAAGAGAAGGGATTTATAATGATTAAATAGCCCCTCATTATGGGTAATCTTGTGACAGGGACTTTTGCATGAACAGAGGTTATTGGTTTGTGTTACATGATCATAATGAGGAGCGTGTTCCATATGACGGAAGATCTGAGCAAGTCCGGAAGATTTAGTGGAAGAACAGCGCTGATAACCGGAGCGGGCTCCGGGATCGGCAGGGCTGCGGCGTTGAAGCTAGCGGCGGAAGGAGCCAATGTCGCGCTTTTTGATCTGATTGATGAGCGTACTCGCAGCACAGAGCGACATATTAATGAAGTGATTCACGGCCATTCACGAGCTTTTGATGTCGATGTTGCTGATCCGGTCAGAGTCGAGCAAGCCGTGAAGGAAGCAGCAGATCATTTTGGCGGGATTGATATCGTCTTCGCAAATGCCGGCATTAATGGTGTACTGGCGCCTGTAGAGGAACTAAGCTTCGAGGATTGGGAGAGGACGATCAGCATTAATCTGGGCGGTACTTTCCTGACCGTCAAGCATACCGTACCTTATTTGAAGCAGCAAGACAGGGGAAGCATCATTATAACGAGCTCGATCAATGGCAATGACCGCTTCTCCGGTTTTGGCATGTCGGCATACAGTACAACCAAGGCGGGACAGGTTGCCTTTGCCAAGATGATGGCGCTGGAGCTGGCCAAATATAAAATCCGCGTGAATGTCCTCTGTCCGGGTGCTATTTCGACGAATATTGATTCATCCACGGAAGTCCGTGAAGAACTGAAGGAGATCGTGATTCCTGTTAAATATCCGGAGGGTTCGCAGCCGCTTGCGAACGGTCCGGGTCAACCTGCTCAAGTAGCCGACTTGGTCGCTTTCCTGGCCAGCGATGAATCCTCGCATATTACTGGGGCGCGCATTGTGATTGATGGCGCGGAGTCCTTGCTGTAACTTGCCCTATAGGAACACAGGAGCGGCATACAATTTTGTGAAGCTGCTGTGCATGGTTTTAGGGAATATAGGTGATAAGGCGCTGAACAAAATAGCCCCTGTCACTCCTGGGTTCAGGAGGGCAGGAGCTGCCGGATGATTTGCTGTGTCAGTATAAAAGGCTGCCTCGAAACCTGCTGCAGTGAGAAGCTGCTGATTAGTTCGCTAGCCTGGGCGGGCTCCGGCTTGCTGTTAAGTCCGCAGATGTAGGCGATCCAGCCGATGATCGCCTCTGGTCTCGCGCCAGCCGTGCGCAGCGCGGATATGCTGAGATCGCCATGCCGCTTGGCCAGGCGATGTCCGTCTTCGCCGAGCAGCAGCGGTGCGTGGGCGAAGGTAGGCGTGGTCAGCTCCAGCGCCTGGAAGGGCTGGGGCTGGCGCGGCGTGGAGTCGAGCAGATCGGCGCCGCGCAGAACATCGGTGATGCCCATCAAGGAATCATCGATGGTAACGGCGAGCTGGTAGGAATACATTCCGTCTGCTCGCCGTACGATGAAGTCCCCGCCGCTGCCGGGCGGGAACGATTGTGGGCCAAAGATGCCATCCTCGAAGGAGGTGGCATGCTCGCCAAGAGCAAAACGCAGCGAAGGCGTCTTGCTCTTGGCTTTTTCTATGCGCTCCGCTTCGCTCAGGAAGCGGCAGGTCCCGGCGTAAGCCACGCCCTCGGAGGCGAGGCCATGCGGCGCGCCGGCCACGGCCAGCAGCTCGGCGCGGCTGCAGTAGCAAGGATAGAGGCAATGCTTCGCCTGCAGCTTGACCAAAACCTCATGGTACAGCTCGAGCCGCTCGCTTTGCCAATAAGGGCCATAGGCGCCGCCTGCCTCCGGGCCTTCATCCCAATCCAGCCCGAGCCATTTCAAGTCGGCGATTATTCTCTCCGTAATCTCCGGTCGGGAGCGCTGTATATCAATGTCTTCAATTCGCAGAATAAATTGTCCACCAGCTGCACGAATTTGCAGCCAGGATAGCAGGGCGATTTTGGCGTTGCCAAGATGCATATCCCCTGAAGGAGTCGGCGCAAAGCGTCCTCGTCTCATCTTCCAATCACTTCCTCGTACTCGTAAATCTTGTTCAGACCATTCAGATCATTTGCTGGTGATTATACGGTTACATATGTATTTGAAGCACCCAGACTTTCCTAGCAATTATAACTCTATCGTGGCAAGCTGTGAATAAGTGCTATCTGAATTCCTTCATTACTATGGAATCAGGATGCCCATTTTCAGTAAACAATCCACGTTATTCAAGCCGATTCAATTTGGCTTGAATAACGATCATGGTTCCTTGCGTATTTTGCAGCGAATGAGGAATGAAAGCTTGCGTAGCGCAAGTGAATTCTATACGCTATTTACAGGATAGAGAGCAGGGACATGTTCTTGTGTTCACTGGTCAGCACAAATAGAAAATATACAGGAGTTATTTATGCATAATTCACAACCGATGCCCATCGATACGGTGTTGCCAACACTAATCGAGAAATTGCGAGAGTCTGGACGTGCCGTCTTGACGGCGGAGCCTGGGGCGGGGAAAACGACGCGAACGCCGCTGGCGCTGTTGGATGAGGTGTGGCTGAATGGCCAGGGCATAATCATGCTGGAGCCCCGACGGCTTGCCGCGCGTTCTGCGGCCATCTATATGGCCCGGCAATTAGGCGAATCCGTGGGAGAGACGGTGGGCTATCGCATCCGTACAGAGAGCCGGGTGTCCGCCCGTACCAGAATCACCGTTGTGACAGAGGGGATTCTGACAAGAATGCTGCAGAATGACCCGGGTTTGAGCGGAATCGGACTCATTATATTTGATGAATTTCATGAGCGAAGTCTGCATGCGGATCTTGGATTGGCGCTGGCGATGCAGAGCCGTTCCTTGCTGCGCGTGGGTTTACGGATTCTGGTCATGTCAGCGACGCTGGATGCCGCTGCCGTAGCAGGCCTGCTTGAAGACGCTCCAGTGATTCAATGCCAAGGCAGCATGGATCCCGTGGAGACGATTCACGCGCCAACGCGGCAGAATGAACCGCTGGAAGCGGCGGCGGCTCGCGTCGTTCTGCAGGCCTTAAATGCCCAGTCGGGCAGTCTGCTTGTGTTCCTGCCTGGTGCCGGGGAGATCCGTCGTGTACAAAGCGCGTTGGAGCAGGCACAGCGGGTGGGCAGCGACGTGCTGATCACCCCGCTCTATGGTGCGCTGTCGCAGGATCAGCAGCAGCAAGCGATTGCTGCGCCCCCTGCGGGCAAGCGCAAGATCGTATTGGCGACGTCCATCGCCCAGTCAAGTCTGACCGTGGCCGGGATCACGGTCGTCATCGACCGCGGCCTGCGGCGTACCGCGTTGTTCTCGCCGCGCACCGGCATGAGCCGGCTCACG
Organism: Paenibacillus sp. 79R4; assembly: GCF_013393165.1. Classification (NCBI taxonomy): domain Bacteria; kingdom Bacillati; phylum Bacillota; class Bacilli; order Caryophanales; family Paenibacillaceae; genus Paenibacillus; species Paenibacillus sp. 79R4. The sequence continues at coordinate 167,958 of NZ_QJOT01000002.1, forward strand.
ACGATGCGCGCGGCGCGCGACTCGGCCGACCAGCGCCGCGGCCCGGCGGGCCGCCTCGCTCCGGGCGTGTGCTACCGCCTCTGGAGCGAGGCCGAGGATCGGCTGCTGGCGCCGGCCACGCCGCCGGAAATGCTGGAAGCGGATCTGACGCCGCTTGCCCTTGAGCTGGCTGCCTGGGGCGCCAGCCCGGGGGAACTGCCCTGGCTGGACGAGCCGCCGGCAGCGAAGTACCGCCAAGCGACCAAGCTGCTGCGCCAGCCCGGCGCATCGGAGGCGGCCGGCGCGATTATGCCGCACGGCCGGCAGATGGTCTCGCTCGGATTGCATCCGCGGCTCGCCCACATGCTGCTGCGCGGGGTCTCGCTCGGGCTCTCCCGCGCGGCCTGCCGCCTGGCCGCGCTGCTCGAAGAGCGCGACCTCTTCCGCGGGTCGGCCGCCGCCAATGACAGCGATTTGCGCACGCGCCTATCGCTGGTGATGGCCGCTGGCGAAGAGGGAAGCCCGCGTCCCGGGGCAGCGCTTAGCGCCGAGCTGGACCGCTACGCCTTGCAGCGATTGCTGCAGGTCAGCGGCCAATGGGAGCGGCAGCTTCATAAGATGAACGCTGATATCCAGTCTGGCAGCGGAATGATCCGTGGGCAGACCGGGGATTGGCTGTCATTTTGCGGGCTGCTTGTCTCTTACGCTTATCCGGACCGGATCGCTCGGCGGCGTCCGGATGGAAGATACCTGCTTCGTTCGGGGCGGGGCGCGGTATTCCGAAACCGGCAACTGCTCGGCGACGAGCCGTTTATTGCCATTGCAGAGGTGGATGACGAGGGTGCGGAGGGCCGTATTTTGCTAGCCGCTCCGCTGCCGGAGGTGCATGTATATGAGTATTATCACGACCAGATGGAGGAGAGCGCTCTTGCGGATTGGGATGAACATACCGGGGCAGTGCGGGTACGGCGGCGTCTGACATTAGGGGCCATCCTGCTGCAGGATAAGCCGGATCCGCATCCAACCGCTGAGCGAATTACAGAGGCTTTGCTTGGTGCGGTGGCGGAGCAAATCGATACGCTGCTGCCCTGGAATGCCAAGTCCAAGCAGCTGCAGGCGCGAGTCGAGTTCCTGCGCCGCCTTGAGCCTGCCTGGCCTGATCTGACGGATGAGGCATTGGCTCGTCATGTGCATGAATGGCTAGCGCCATATGTGACCGGGATGCGCAAGCGTTCGGAGCTCCAGAGCCTGTCGCTTTATACGATTCTGGAAAATCGGATCGGCTGGGCTCGCATGCAGGAGCTTCAGACTGAAGCGCCAACGCATTTGATCGTTCCAAGCGGGTCCAAAATACCGGTTCAATACGAGGGTCCGCAGGCGCCTTATGTCTCAGTCCGTCTGCAGGAGGTTTTCGGCATGATGGAGACGCCGCGTATCGGCTATGGACGCATCCCGATTACATTGCATCTGCTGTCGCCCGCCAGCCGTCCTGTCCAGGTGACCTCGGATTTGCGCAGCTTCTGGAGCGGGACCTACTTCGAGATCAAAAAGGATCTGAAGGGTCGTTATCCGAAGCACTATTGGCCGGATGATCCGTTGGGAGCCACCGCCACTCGCAGGGTCCGCCCTGATCGGAAACGCTAACGAAACACCATATCGCTATTTACGCCAAAATCGGCCTCCAAAAATTTTAACGAAACAGGGTATCGCTATTTTGCCAAAAAAGCCGTTCAAGGCCTGGATTTGTTGGCAATAACGATACGTAGTTTCGTTAAAATTACTAACCTCGTATTTTCGAGGGAATAACGTTATGCAGTTTCGTTAAGATGCTTCTATGTACTTGAGTACACCGCATGGCCCTTCTTAATAGGAAACAGCCTGTTGAGCTTAATGCAACAGGCTGTTTTTCATAGGTATATTGCGACCCAATAGACTTAATGATTGTTCTTAGGTATCACTTATTTTTTTTCGAGCTCTGACGGGGGATGCTGAAATACTCTGAAATAGCCAGGAAAAGTAATGGCCGCTGGAATGGCCCTTGGATACGGCTTGCTGCCCCTATTCTGGATGTGCGGTCCGTTTATTTCACCAGCTATTTAACCTCGAATCCGGCACCTGTATAGATGAGTCGAGATCCGCTCTTTTGATATATCAAGCAAGGCGTTATGTTGGCCATGGTTTTAGCGATTATGGCCCTGTGCAGCATGGGGCCGATCATTATTCTGAAAGACCTTATTGTCTGCATGGTCCGCTTAGAGACGAGCCTATTTTTCCACCATCACAATCCATCTGGAGGGCCCGTTATCATTTGGCAGGAGGAGGATGGGTACAAAAGGATTGTCAAACATATGACAGGTAATGTGTGCGGCGAGCGGCATGTTGGTGTATAAGCTCTCTCGGGGAAACGGGCTTGAATGGAGGGGGGGAGACAAGCCAAAGCGTATTCCCGATCAGTCTTATGGGCGCATGTGGTTTGACCGACCGCCGTCATGTAGCAATGCACCGCGCGCTGGGAGCTGCGCGCGGTGCGAAAAGAGATGGAGCGATTAGAACAAGGGGCAATTTCCAAAGACCTTTCCTTTTGTTCAAAGCTGGCGCTCCCGCTCATTTATATGCCGCTACCTCTGGTGAGAGGGCAAATTCAGTGGAACGAATACATGGAATATGGTTATCCCATTAAAGGGTTAGTGAGATAAACCAAAGATCTCGGCGCCTTGCTACAAATGCTGCAAATGAATGCTTCGACCGGGAGTATCCTAGAGGAGGGCGTCTGAATTGAATCCTGGCATAACGATTTGGCAGCTGGTTTGAATTTAGACATCCGATTTTCAGTACAATTCCAATCAAACAGGATTTATCAGCGTAGTTCCTGTATGGGCGGGCATCTTCCTGATTTTAATGAATTAAATGTCCGGATTTGGCTTTTTTGACCCATTTTGCGGAGGTGCGGTTCACGAACCGCTTGAGTCCTAACCCAAGGATGAGTGATAGGCCGGCATAGATCAGCAGAATACTGATATCCCTTGTAATCAGGCCGGCTACGCTACCTCCAACGGCCTCGCGCATCAGCCCGATTCCGTAGGTAAAGGGCAGATAAGGATAGATCGCCTGGAAGAAGGGCGGTGTAACCTGAATGGGGAAGGTACCGCCCGAACCGGCTAATTGCAGGACGAGCAGTACGATGGCCATCGCTTTGCCGACATTGCCGAATACGGATACCAGCGTATAGATCATAAGCATAAACACCGCGCTGATTAAGAGCCCGAACAGAATGAATTGAAGCGGCTCCGCGGCATAGGTTCCTAGAATCCACAGATCTCCCATTGTGACGAATAACGATTGCAGCAATGCCAGCGTCAAGAAGGTGAAGAAGCGGCCAAAATACTCTTGATAGCTGCGTAGCGGAACACCGTGAATGGTCTTGTTATGCACTTCAACGGTAAGCATGGAGACGAGCAGCAGGCCGCCGACCCATAATGACAAGGTGGTGAAGAAGGGAGACATCGCTGAGCCATAATTCGGAATCGGGAACATCCGGGTTTCCTTCAAGATGACTGGCTCGGCAAAAAAATCGCCCTCCTTGGCATAATTCAAATTCAGCAGCTTGATCAGATCCTCCAGCGAGCCTTTTTTCTCCAGGGCCGTGATATGGTCGGTCACTTCCTTGAGCTTGCGCTCCGCCTCCGGAAGGCGTCCGCGTACGGTCTTTGCTTCTGTCGTTGCCACGACGAGTCCTTTCTGCGCATCCTTAATAATGCCGCTGACGACAGGCAAGTCGGATAAAGCCTCCGACAGAATACCTTTTGTATGGTTGGCGTCTTTTTGTGCTTGTTCAAGAGCGGCTGTCATCGCAGGCAATATCGTACTGTCGAAGCTGCCAATCAGCCCGTCAAGACGCCCGGATGCATCCTTGGCCAGACCATTGAATTTTTCAAGTAAGGGGCGTATTACATCTTTCCCTTGGCCTGCAGCTGTGGAGAGATCCTTTACGATCTGCGCCATCTGTTTGAAATCCGCTGCAATGCGGTCCAGTTCAGCTATTTTTGCACTGAGTCTGGAGCTGGGAGCGATGGACTGCAACCGGCTTAGCAGCTTGCCAAATGAATCCGCGCCTTTAGCAGCTGCAGTAAGGCCAGTCTCTAAATGCTTCGGCAGCTGCAATGGCTCCAGGTCTTCAGCTACATCGAGGCCGGATAACAAAGTGTTGCTTGTCTGATCGGCCAGGTCGGCCATCTGCTTAAGCTGCTCTAGTGTCTCCTTGGCCACTGGACCGGCAGCTTGAACAGCGTCCTTGCTACGGGCAAGGAAATCGGAGGTTTGGCTGACCAGGCCTTCGCCTTTTTGGGCCAGGTCGGCGACAAAGGGAAGTTCTTTTTGCACTTTTGTGACAATGGTCTGACCTTTTTGTAAATCCGTTACAGCGATATTTGCCGCTTCGTTAATCTTCGGAAACAGCTGGACCATTTGAAAGGCGAGGTGCCTGGCGTTGTTAATCAGAGGAAGCTCCTGTCTTAATTCCACCCCGATTTCATTGAAAATACGAAAAATGGTTCCATTGGCGGTTTTCACAAAATTTTGGCTGACTTCACTGACGATGGAACTAGCTCCTTTGGACGTGATTTTAGGCGCGACAGCATTGATTTTCTCATTGACATAGTATTGAATTTCCGCCTTCTCGGGGTTAGGGGTAAGAACCGTTGCTATCCGAGCCGAGAAATGGGCCGGGATGATGATGACAGCATAATACTTTCCATTTTTTAAGCCGCGGATGGCTTTATCCCTGTCGGTGAAGACCCAACCAATGTTGTGGTTCTCATGCAATGAGTTGACGATTTCTTCCCCTAGAGCAATGGATTGCCCGCGCATCGAAGTTCCGGTATCTTCATTTGCAACGGCGATCTTGATTCCCGAGGTCTGGCCATAAGGATCCCAGGAAGCACCGATATTAAACCAGGCGTACAGAGATGGGAGGAAGATTAAGCCTAATATGATGATGGCGGCAGCCCAATTGGTAACAATGCCACGCAAGTCTGAGCCATAGATGAACAGTATCTTTTTCACAGCGATCTCCATTTTCGTTTTTTTGCTTATTATTCCGAGATGGCGGTAGAATCATCCATAGCTTGTTACTTCATCCCGAGAAATAGAGACGCTTTCAATTTTCCTATTGACGTTGCCAGAAGCTTGATTTATTATAGTCACATAACAACATACCGATTACATTTGGCGTGTTACCATTTAGTTCGTGGGCATGAGCCAGGAAGAGTAGTCCTAATTCATTAGGATTCTTTTCTTGGCTCTTTTTTGTTCGAATTTTTAGGCAGATGAATCTTAGTCTAGACGATGTCTAAGAATGTCTAAGAATGTCTAAGAATCGGACGACACCCGTTATGTAAACGGTATCAAGATAATGATGACGTGGGGAGGGAGCCGGGCAAGAATAGTTCTTATGCGAATGTAAGATTATAGAAGATAGATCGTATTAGGACGCTTAGGTCGGTATAACCATGGATCATCTAACATACAGGATTAGGAGGAGTTAAACTCATGTTTTCGAAATGGAGAAAGAAATCAACTGAGAGCAAGCAAGTCGAAATTTTAGCGCCGGTAACAGGCAAGGCTGTTCCGTTAACGGAGGTTCCGGATGAGGCATTTGCAGCGGGGCATATGGGCAAGGGGATCGCGATTGAGCCATCAGAGGGGAAATTGATTTCACCTTTCGACGGTACCATCGTACACGTGATCAAATCGAACCATGCCGTCATGCTGGAGCATGCTTCAGGGCTGCAATTTCTGTTCCACATCGGGATTAACACAGTTTCATTGAAAGGTGAGGGGTTCACTTCACATGTCAATGTTGGTGACAAAGTGAAGGCTGGCCAAGTGCTGATCGAATTTGATACCGCGAAGATCGCCGGTGCGGGTTATCCAACGATCACGCCAATTATTGTTACAAACGCTGATGAGGTGACCGAAAGCTTGGAAGGACTCAGCGGACAAGTGACAGCAGGCCAAGACGTCATTTTAAAGGCGGTTATGAAGTCTTAAAATCACTATTTGAAAGGATGATTGTTCAATGCTAGCAAAACTCCAAAAGCTTGGCAAATCGCTCATGCTTCCGGTTGCAACGCTACCTGCAGCAGGGATTCTACAAGGTTTCGCTAATATCAATTACGCGGAGGATTTACATTGGCTCTTTGGCTCTACGGTCGGCGGTTTCTTGAACCAATATGTTGCTACTTTCTTAAATGCAGGTGCACAGGCCATTTTCGGTAATTTGGCCCTAATCTTTGCGCTTGGGGTCGCAATCGGATTTGCCGGAGATGCGGTAGCAGCATTGGCGGCACTTATTTCTTACATGGTGTTAACCAAAGTATTGGCAGAAATCCCAGGGGTGTTCTCCTTTATTGCGGATGATGTCAAATTGGATATGGGGGTTCTGGGCGGTATCTTTACAGGTCTGTGGGCAGCTTATTTATACAATAAATTCCATAATATTAAGCTGCCAGATTGGCTTGGATTCTTTGCAGGGAAGCGGTTCGTTCCAATCGTCACGGCTGCAAGTACGATGGTCTTCGCTGTATTCGCAGGCATGATCTGGAGCCCAATTCAGGATGCAATCAGCGTCTTTGGCAACTGGGTCGTTGGACTTGGCGGTATCGGATCACTGGTATTTGGTATTGCGAACCGACTGTTGATCCCGCTTGGTCTGCATCACGTTCTGAACACGATTGCCTGGTTCCAAATCGGCGATTTCACGAATGCAGCTGGTGAGGTTATACATGGTGACTTGTGGCGTTTCTTCGCCGGAGACAAATCGGCAGGGATGTTCATGACCGGCTTCTTCCCAATCATGATGTTTGCAATGCCGGGTGCGGCACTGGCCTTTATCCATACGGCTAAGCCATCCAAACGTAAAATGGTAGCTTCTCTAGTTATCGGTTCCGCTGTTGCTTCATTCTTGACAGGTATTACTGAACCGCTTGAATTTGCGTTTATGTTCATTGCACCAGTCCTGTATGTTGTGCATGCGATTTTGACTGGGCTTTCAGGACTGATTATGTACTTGCTAGATGTTAAGCTAGGATTCGCCTTCTCGGCTGGTCTGATCGACTATCTCGTCAACATGAAGCTGTCGACGAACGCATGGATTTTACTGCCGGTAGGTGTTGGTTTCTTCCTGCTGTACTACTTCCTGTTCCGCATTATCATCGTGAAGTTTAACCTGAAAACACTTGGACGGGAAGATGATGAAGATGAGGAAGATGAAGGGTCCAATGGAGATCGGGTTGTAGCTTCATCTGATAGCCGCGCTGCCCAAATCTTGGAGCAGATCGGTGGACCAAGCAATATTCAGTCTGTAGATGCATGTATCACTCGTCTTCGCCTAGTCGTCAGAGATGATAAGAAGGTGAATGATTCAGCACTTAAGAAGCTAGGCGCTTCCGGTGTGATGAGACTCGGTCAAGGCGCAGTTCAGGTTGTATTCGGTCCGAAATCCGAAGCGATTAAGGACGAAATCAATAAGATGCTATAATATGAATTCGGGTTAACCTTCGTTTACTTACAGGGCAGATCATTTGCGATCTGTCCTGTTTTTTTGTTGATCTCCAATTCCAGATCATTCCTTCGATGTATGAATTATGATAATATGAATGCAAAGAATTTGCCGAATTGTCAGCTTGGTAAGAGCAGCTTGTCCAAATCCAAAGTGAAGATGTGAAGCCATGTTTATACTAGACAGGTTAAAAAGATTTGACTTCGTCATTCTGTTCATTTTGCTGCTATTTATGGGCATCAGCATCACCGTTCTGTATAGTGCAACCATGAACACGGCGTATCAGGGATACCATATGCAAATGCTGAAATATTATATTTTTGGTTTTTTTGTTCTGGCGGTTATCTCCCTGGTCAACTATCGGATTCTGCTCAAATTGGCGCCTTATATTTACTTACTTGGACTTGGTCTGCTGGTACTCGTCAATTTTATCGGGAACACCTATCATAACGCCACAGGATGGATGACGATCCCGGTGGTTGGGATGAGCTTCCAGCCTGCTGAATTTTTCAAGCTGCCTCTAGTGCTGTTCCTAAGTTATTTCCTATTTCGCAAGCAGAAGCCTAAGCTGGGATTCTGGCAAGATGTCCTGCCGATGTGTCTCATTACTTTCATTCCCTTTGCCGTAGTTATGGTACAGAATGATCTCGGGAACGCATTAAGTTATCTTGTCATACTTGGTGGTATGCTGTGGATTGGAAATATTAAATACACCCATGCCTTTCTAGCTGCAGTCCTATTAGTTGGAGCGGTCATCGGGGGAATCGGGGCGTATAAGGAACATCATGATGAGATTCAGCAATTTCTCGTCGATATCGGCCGCCAGCACTGGATCAATCGGATTGACCCTTGGCTGATGCCAGAGGTGGCTACGGATGACGCGGCTTATCATACGAGAAATGCCAAGATGGCGATCGCTGCCGGCGGTATGAGCGGTGAGGGTTACATGCAGGGGGAGAACGTGCAGTCCGAGCGGGTCCCTTTTACTTATTCAGATTCGATATTCGTCGTAATCGCTGAAGAATTCGGCTTTGTCGGCAGCTCAGTCGTGCTGCTGTTGTATTTTGTGCTCATCCATCGCTTGATATTGATATCACTGGAATGCAAGGAACGGGCCGGGCCCTATCTGATCGTAGGGATTGTGTCCATGCTCCTCTATCAAATCTTTGAGAATATCGGGATGTTTATCGGGCTGATGCCACTGACCGGAATTACGCTGCCATTTATCAGTTATGGCGGAACCTCGCTAGTCATTAATATGATTTGCATGGGGATGGCGATCAGTATTCGGATGTATGAAGAAGAGGAGAAGAAGGAGCATCACCATTCTGCGGCGAGTTTATAATTACTAAATTCCATACCGCCCAAACCCGGGCGGTTTTATTTTGCCTGGATTTATGCTCAACATAGCATAATAGCTTATAATATGTTGGCAGGCGGACGAGCCCTATAAATGAAGTCTCGGAGGTGCAGCATGTCGTATCGACAGCTAAAATGGATGATCTTGATTGTCCCGACGCTACTGATCGGGATTTGGGAATATGTCCGACATCAATTTCTGATGCCGTATTTATCGATGGATACAGGCAATTACTTGACCCCTGTGCTGCTGTTTATGATTAGCGTGACTTTGCAGTATAAATGGTTCCGCAAGCTGGAGAGCATGCAGGAGGAACTCCAGAAGGAGCGGGCCCATAAGGCGAGCTGGGAAGAGCGGGAGCAGTTGGCCAGAGAGCTGCATGATGGCATCGCGCAATCTTTGTTCCTGCTGTCTGTCAAAGTGGATCGGGCGGAGAAAAGACAGAATTCCAGCGGCGAGGCAGCGGATTTAAACGAGCTCCGAACGACAATCCAAGACGTTAACCGCTATGTCAGGCAGGCGATATCCGACTTGAAGCTGCCGCCAGATATTGACGCGGAAGGGAATCAGCTCTTATTTCCGGAGCGAATTCAGCAGATTGCTGATGAGTATCAACTGGGGCTGCATCTGGATTGGACGCTGACCGAGGAGCGATGGTCAGCCAAGGAGAAGCTGGAGCTGCTTGCTTGTATCCGGGAGGCGATCGTGAACGCCAGCAAGCATGCCGCTGTGCAGGAGATCTTTGTGCAGGGAAGAGAACTGGAAGCAGCTTTTCAAGTGAGCATTATCGACCGGGGGAATGGCTTTACAGTAGGAGAACTATCGCCGGAGCGGTATGGACTGCGGATCATTAAGCAGCGAGCCGAGCAGATGTGTTGGAACTTGACCGTAGAGTCGATGTCGGGAGAAACCTGTATTATGATCCAAGGAGGATATAGAAACCATGAGAACACGCGTATTGATCGTTGATGATCATCCTCACGCCCGCGAGGCGATTAGTGACATCCTTTCGGAGGATGAGAGCTTTGAAATCATCGGATTTGCGGAGAGCGGGGAGGAGGCAGTCTTACAGACGGAAATGTGGATGCCAGATCTTATTCTCCTAGACATTCATCTCCCCGGTCAGGACGGACTTGCAACGACGAGGGAGATCAAGCTGAAGTTTCCGTATGTGAAAATTGTGCTTGTCACCGTTTCCGATAATGTGGCTTATCTATTTGAGGCATTGAAGCAGGGCGCGCAGGGCTATTTGCTGAAAAATCTTGAGCCGGGCATTTGGCTCGAATACCTTCGCGCAGTGGCTAGTGAAGAAGCGCCGATGACAAGTGAGCTGGCTTTACGTATTTTACAGGAGTTTTCGTTGCAGAAGCCGGACCAGACCGGTCACCATCCCCTCACGAATCGTGAACGTGAGATACTCGATTGGGTTGCCCGAGGGATGACGAACCGGGAGATTGCCAAGGCACTCGACATTTCCGATCAGACGGTAAAAAATCATCTGAAGAACATTATGCACAAGCTGCATCTGGAGAATCGGGTACAGTTGACGCGTTACGCGATGGAGCAAGGGTGGATCTAGAGCGGGCCTGTAGCCTCAGCGAAACGGGTATTACACGCATAAGGAATACTAGAACAGCCCAAAAACTCTTTTTTTGTAAAAAGGCTTAACATTGGACTTAAAATAATCTTCCAATCCCGAGGATCCATCCAACTGAATAAATGTAACGGGTGGGTCAGGAACATGTACGGAATTTGCCACCATACCCGCTTTAGCTACAATCTCATCTATGTTGCCATTTGCTTCAAGAGCAATGAGTGTGTGTGGCTTCTCATCCACCTGTGGATTGAAGAAATGCGCATGATACGCGAGCCTTACTTCTTTCATATCCGCAAATAGTTTGCCTAGCGCTTCAAGAAGCTCTTTGGGATTAACGGCCGGTTGTCCGATCATAACCTCAGTCTCTTGCTGAACTTCATATTGCTGGGAAGAGGCAAAAATAGATCCATCTAAAATGGACGCTATTTCTGCTGCCGTAAATTCTTTTCCATAGCTCGAAGTTGGATTTAGAAATACATCAGCACCACGCGTTAATTGAAAGAAATCCACAGCATTCATTGAACAATACTGAACTTCCTGGTCAATGGTCTCCTGTAAACGGCGTAATGAAGTGAAGATCGGTATATATTGCTTCTGGTTGATTTCAATATTTAACAACTGGATCGATGAACCTTCTTGTAGAACTCCTTCGTACGTCTCATGTTCACTACCGTATTGAATGGTGTAAATATTGGAGCCCATCAGTTCCTTGTAAAAATCATTTCGGGCAGAGGGGGTGGTTGCGGCCTTCACTAAAATATCCTCAAGCGTATTCTCCGGTTCAAACGTCATGATTATTATCACTCCAATCGCGATATGAGCTATAGATGAGTTTCCTGTTTTTGATCTCGCTTACCACTTTATCGTAGTTTTCTTTCCACTCGTCATAAGTATCAAATTCTTCCTTGGTAATGGGGTAATACTCGGGAACATCGCAGATCCCTGTAAGGATTTCAAAGGCGTATTGCTCTCCGAAAATGCCCGCGCTTGAATAAGGACCTTCCTTAAGCCTTTTATAGTTCCAGCGGTTCACAATTCCACAGCTCCCTTTCGTTTAAAGACGATGTGTCAACTTTAAACAATTATATTGATTTTACTCTTTTTCCTACAAAAGTTTAAGCTTCCAAACTCCTAGTTTTTTATTTCACAACCGGTTATCTTGCCCCAGAGTGGGGAATCAAGGCGGGATAACAACCTCCTTATAATATAATTTCAGTATATGAAAAATTCATAATAGGAAGATCAAATTCATGCTGCTTAGTTACTTTTACTTTAACTGCTCTCCATACAACGCTCTAGCAACGTTAATTCCACTTAAAAAGGACCATTAGGTCCATTATTGTGAAAAATTCATATGTTCGATATACTGGAAACAAAAGGGAGGTGACCGCCCATGGCTTTTATGATTGCCCAGCGGGCTTACATTAAGTTATACCTGATTACGAAGGTGGAGCAGCGTCGCGGGTATGGGTATCAGATGCTGGAGGAAATGAAGGAGGAATTCCAGCCGTTTGGGTACGTGCCTCCGCTAAGCGAGATTTACCGGGCGTTGCATGAGCTGGTGCAGGAGGGAGTTCTGTATCGGACCAAGCAGCTGAAGGGAAATGATCCGAGCGTGGATTTTCAGGAAATCGTGCTGTACCATTTTACGGAAGAGGGACGGGATAAGGCCAAGCTTTACAAGAAGCAGGTAAAGACCGACCTCGATCGCTGTATTGGCATGCTGCAAAAGGCGGTTCAGGACAATTATAACTAGTTATAGTTAATTCCGATAAGACTACTGATTGTATCGTGTCGCGAAGCCATGTATGATGATATTTAAGAATAAATCGAGTTCAAAAAAGGCGAATTTTGAGCGCCCTCTCAACTTAATATTTGTGGGAATAGGTGCTTCTGTTGGGAGCTTAAAAGGGAAGTCCGGTGCAAGGCCGGCGCGGTCCCGCCACTGTAACAGAGGAGTCCGTTGCGATTCTTGCCACTGATGAACCCCATCGGGAAGGCAGCAGGAAGACGTTGAATCTGGAGCCAGGAGACCTGCCTATTCTGACAACACTGCATTACCTACGGGAGATAGGGAGGTGTTAAAGATTACTGCCATTGTATATCTATACAGAGGTTTCTCTTTAGCATTGCTTAAAGGGGGCCTCTTTTTATTTAAACTGGACTGGATTTATAAACGTGTATTCCATCAAACATTATTTATGGAGGTTGATTGAATTGGGTAAAATCGTAAGCGGTAATCTTGGGTATCCCAGAATCGGACGAAATCGGGAATGGAAAAAAGCAATTGAGGCTTATTGGGCAGGGCAAATCGCGGAGCCTGAACTGCGGGAACGACTAACCGCGATCCGCCTGGACAATTTGCGTACGCAGCAAAGCAAAGGAATCGATGTTATTCCGGTCGGTGAGTTTACTTATTATGATCATGTGCTGGATACGGCGGTAATGTTCGGATTAATTCCGGCACGATTCGAATATGCCGACGGGGCGGTACCGCTAGACACTTATTATGCTATCGCCAGAGGAAATAAACAGGCAGCGGCCAGCGAGATGACCAAGTGGTTTAATACAAATTACCACTATATTGTACCTGAGCTGGGTGACAGAGAGCCGAAGCTGACTGTAAATTATCCGCTGGAGGCGTACCGGGAAGCGAAGCAAGCCCTGCAAATGGAAGGCAGACCCGTATTGCTTGGTTTGTATACGTTCCTGAAATTGTCCAAAGGATATGCGGAGGGTGAGTTCAGTGCTTGGGTCGACAAGCTGCTGCCGCTCTATATTCAGGTGCTGCGCGAGCTTGCGGCAGAAGGCGCAGCCTGGGTACAAATCGATGAACCAGCTCTCGTAACGGAGCTAGCCGCTGAGGATATCCAGCAGCTTCATTTGATTTACAAGACGATCGCTCAGGAAGTACCGGGAATCTCCATCATGCTGCAAACCTACTTCGCTGCAGTATCCGGATATCAGCAAGTGATTGCTCTGCCGGTACAGGGGATTGGCTTGGATTTTGTTCACGGTCTGGAGGGCAATCTTGCCGCGCTGCGTGAATTTGGCTATCCGGCAGGCAAGGTGCTTGGAGCCGGGGTTATCGATGGACGCAACATTTGGCGCGGTGATCTGAAAGCGGCGAGGCAGCTGCTGGATGAGATTGTAGAGCTGGCTCCACAGGCAGAAAAGGTGATCGTACAGCCCGCGAGCAGCCTGCTGCATGTACCGGTCAGTCTGCAGGGGGAGACGGAGCTGGAACCGCTGTTGAAGGATGCACTGGCCTTTGCGGAAGAGAAGCTGGATGAAGTCGCCAGTCTCAAGGAATCGTTCAGCAGCTTGTCCATCCCTGCCTTATTCGCGGAGAATGAGCAGTCCATTCAGGCATTGTCTGCTGCCCCGGTCCGTAATCGTCATCATGTTCGCAGTAGTGTGGAGCAGGCGTTGCAGCAGCCCGCGGTGCGGAAGAACGAATTCACCACACGCAGAGTGAAGCAGGAGCAGAAATGGCAGCTGCCGTTGCTTCCTACGACGACCATCGGCAGCTTCCCGCAGACCAAGGAAGTGCGCTCGGCACGGCAGAAATGGCGCAAAGGCGAATGGACCACGGAGCAATACGATCAATATATTCAATCTGAAATTGATAAATGGATCCAAATTCAGGAAGATATCGGTTTGGATGTACTCGTGCACGGAGAGTTCGAACGTACGGACATGGTTGAATTTTTCGGCGAGAAGCTGCCTGGATTTGCTTTTACGCGTGGGGGATGGGTTCAGTCCTATGGGACGCGCTGCGTGAAGCCGCCGATTATTTACGGGGATGTGGAATTCGGTCAGCCGATGACTGTAAAAGAGACACAATATGCGCAATCGCTGACACCGAAGCCGGTTAAAGGTATGTTGACCGGACCGATCACTATATTGAACTGGTCCTTTGTACGGACGGATATCCCGCGGAAGCATGTTGCGTATCAAATCGCCCTTGCCTTGCGTAAGGAAGTAGAAGCTCTGGAAAGAGCCGGGATCGAGATGATTCAGGTGGATGAGCCTGCCCTGCGGGAAGGGTTGCCTCTAAAACGGGAGGACTGGCAGGAATATCTGGATTGGTCGGTCAATGCTTTCCGGATTTCTACAAGCTCGGTGCAGGATACGACGCAAATTCATACCCATATGTGCTACTGTGAATTCCAGGACATCATCGATTCGATCCAGGCTCTGGATGCCGATGTAATCCCGATCGAGACATCACGCAGCCATGGAGAACTGATCAGCAGCTTCGAGGAACATACTTATCCGCTTGGCATCGGCCTTGGCGTCTATGATATTCATAGTCCAAGGGTTCCTTCCAAGGAAGAGATGTTGTCCTTGATCGAACGGGCACTCGAGGTATTAGATCCACAATTATTTTGGATTAATCCCGATTGTGGACTGAAGACAAGGGGACAGGAGGAAACTGTCGCAGCTTTGTCACATATGGTGTCAGCGGCAGAAACCTATAGAGAGAAAGTAATTTCACGTTCTTAAATGGAAAATAATGAAGGTGTGACAAAAGCTACAGAAAATTTTCTAGAAACTGCAATTGACAAATCACCTTGGGTAATTTACTATGTTAACGATATCTCTAGAGAAAAAGTTAGTAGATAGGAAACTAGTAAATTCACCAGGAGGAACCATAAAATGGCTAAAGTATTATTTGTTAAAGCTAACAACCGTCCGGTTGAGCAATCCGCAACAGTAAAATTGTATGAAAGCTTCTTGCAATCCTATAAGGAAAATCATCCTGGGGATGAAATTTCCGAAGTGAACGTATTTGAAGCGAACCTTCCGTATTATGACAACGACATCATTAACGGAGGATACAAACTGGCTAACGGATTCGAAGCAACTCCGGAAGAAGTAAAGGCTGTTGAACTTGCGAACTCATACCTTGATCAATTCCTGAACGCAGACAAAGTGGTATTTGCGTTCCCATTGTGGAACTTCACCATTCCTGCACAACTTCTGACTTACCTGTTCTATTTGAATCAAGCAGGCAAGACTTTCAAATATACTCCAGAAGGCGCTGTAGGCCTGGTTGGCGACAAGAAAGTAGCATTGTTGCACGCTCGTGGCGGTGTATACTCCGAAGGACCAATGGCTTCTTTGGAAATGTCCTTGAATTATGTAGCTAATACGCTGGCATTCTGGGGAATTAAGAACACGGAGAATGTGATCGTTGAAGGCCATAATCAATTCCCGGATCGCGCCGATGAGATTATTCAGGACGGCATCCAACGTGCCGCCGACCTTGCTGCTCGCTTCTAATTTTATTTAGTTAGCATCTGATTGCTCAATTCACCGAATATAAAATGGGCTATCCCGACTAATCTATGATTAGCGGGGTAGCTTTTTTTATGAGTTTAATAGAAAGTATAGCGGTGAAGTGATAAAGGAGCCGCATTATAAGCGGCTCCTCTGAATCCATTACTTGTTGTTCTTGTGATACTCGTTGAGTAATTGATCAAGCTTTTGGCTCAGAATTACGATTTTCCGGTCGGTCAGCTTGCGTGTAGAAAGTTTATTTAATTCCAACCGAAGTTCTTCAATCCTGCGGATTAACTCCAACGTCGAACAACCCCTGAAATTAGAATATCTATGTTATACGTCCGCTGTGCACTGGCGACCGTCGTGCGGAATCCCTACTTTCGCCTGCTCCGCCCCAGGCGTAAAGTGGTAAGTAATCATTTCTCTATCCGAATGGGCAGCTCCTCCTTAACAGATAAAAAATGTAAGTAAAAGTCGTATCACGGCAAAATATGAAACTATTTCGTTCTTTTTTTGCTATAATAGCGAATACAGCTTAGAGATACGGAGGAATTAGAGAATGCTTCAGAAGACACATACTTTAGCAGGGCTAGTCGCGGCCGAATGCGTCATCATCTACTACAATCAGCCGCTTCTATCCTGGGAATCGGGAGCAGCGCTGCTCATTGGATGTCTGGTAGGCCCGCTAGCGGATATTGATAAGAGAGGATCAACGATGGCCAAGATTCTGCTGCCGCTGTCATGGCTGCTGCAAATCTTGCGCGTTAAGCACCGCACTTTGACACATTCCCTGCTGTTCCTGGTGTTGTTAGGCTATCTGTTGACTCCATTGCCTGACTTCTATTATTGGACGATCATCGCCGCTTATGCCTCGCATCCGCTCATTGATCTTCTGAATGATCAAGGGGTTGCTCTACTCTGGCCATTGAACCGGAAATTCCGCTTTTTGCCGAAGCCGGTCGCGATCGATACAGGATCTATGCAGGAGATCATTTTCAGAACGACATTAGCTGTACTGGCTATTATTTTACCGTTCGCACAGTGGGACTCATTTTGAGTCTTTTTTTTATTGGTGCTTCATTATAAAATGGAGTTTACTTTATGTATGTTCATGTTTAAGTCAGACTTTCAGCATTGAAGCTCATGTTTTTTTGCGATATGCGTTTTTTCAAAACGCTTCTGCTGGATGAAGCCAGAGGTTGGGGAGAAGAACTGCACGTTTCCGCAGAAAACGGCTTCGCAAGTATTTGGTTGCAGTGAAGTGAGTAAACCTTAGGAAATAATGAATAATACTCAATATAATTGAAGGAGAAATGTTATGGTTTCGGATTGGGAAACGGTGTTTAAACTTTGCATTGCTTTATTATTTGGTTTGTTCATTGGCATCGACCGGCAGCTGAAGCAGAAGCCGCTTGGGATCAAAACCTGTATGGTCATCTGCATCTCAAGCTGTCTTGTGACTATCGTCTCGATTGAAGCCTTTCAGAAATTTGCCGGGCCGGATCATCCCAATATGGACCCGATGCGCTTGGCGGCTCAGATTGTAAGCGGGATCGGTTTCCTGGGGGCAGGGGCAATACTGCGCCGCAGTAATGAAGGAATCTCCGGACTTACGTCCGCGGCGATGATCTGGGCGGCTTCCGGGATCGGGATTGCGATTGGTACGGGATTTTATATCGAAGCCGGGTTAGCTGTTATTTTGCTGATTCTCGCTGTGAATTTCGTCCCATATCTCATTAAGTGGATCGGGCCTTATAAGCTGAATCAACGCGATGTCTCCCTGAAGGTCGTCATGGAGGAGCATGGGAATGTCACGGATCTGATTCGGATTATTGAACGCAAGGATGACAAGAGCGGCAACAGGCATATTCTGCAGCATCGCATCCGCCGGCTTAAGATCAAAGACCTGGATGAAGGACGCCACCGGGTAGACATGGTAATTACAGCGTCGGAGAAGGAATATACAACAGAAATTTATAACTTTGTACGAAATATCGAGCATGTAACCAGTGTCGAGGTCGAGAATTTATAGCAGGCAGCGGTCGAGGTCGAGAAGCTATAGCAGGCAGCGGTCGAGGTCGAGAATTTATAGCAGGCAGCGGTCGAGGTCGAGAAGCTATAGCGGGCAGCGGTCGAGGTCGAGGAGCTATAGCGGGCAGCGGTCGAGGTCGAGGAGCTATAGCAGGCAGCGGTCGAGGTCGAGAAGCTATAGTGGGCAGCAGTCGAGGTCGAGAAGCTATAGTGGGCAGCGGTCGAGGTCGAGGAGCTATAGCAGGTAGCGGTCGGGTAAAGAACCTATAGCAGGCAGCACCCTTTCTAACAGGTTGACTTTCAGCACCAAGAAGCTTGGATGTAACTGGGGTGGAAGGAGCTGAAAGAGCGAAAGAAGCGTAGTCTGGCTTAGGTGTAACTTTACGTGAAATCTGAGCTAGTTTAGCCGGCTTCCCCGTACGGTGTCCCCTTGTACAACATAATGTCCATTGCAGGGACGTTATTGTCGTTACAGGGAGATCATCACGCCATTTCATTATGCGCTAACGGAAATCACAGCCCTTATTTCGGTAAAATAAGGCCATTTGGATTTCTAACGGAACTGGGATGCGTTATTGAATCAATAATGAGGGAAATTACTTGGATTTAGCCCAAATAACGTCCCTCATTTCCGTTAGAATTTGTAACCTGCTGATTTCGGCCATATAACGGATCACATTTCCGTTAGCGTTCCTTTTGTGCGATTGGGGCATTAGGTGGATTAGGTGCGTAGGTGCAATAAGTGTGATAAGCGTGATAGTGCAATAAGTGTGATAAGCGTGATAGTGCGATAAGTACAATAAGTGCAATAGGTGTGATAAGTGCAGTGCGATAAGTGTGATGCATGTGTAAGGGTGGTAAAGGCAACGAGGGGATAGGGACGATAGAAAAACATGACATCGCAAGCATCCACCCGGCCCGCTTGGTTCAATGCTATGATCGCTCCGTGATCCTATGGCGTGTTTCGTCGACGTGTGAAGTAGCTGATTAGTTTGATTTGTTGTGGACAAGCTTGGAATGCTCAAGTTAGCTTGACTAGTTTGATTTGTAGTGATTAGTTTGATTTGTAGTGAATCGTTCGAAATGCTTAAGCTAGCTTGATTAGTTTGATTTGTTGTGAATTAGCTTGGACTGCTCGAGTTATCTTGATTTGCCGTGGACTAGCTTGGACTGCTTGATTTAGCCTGATTGCTTATCTGTCGTGGACTAGCTTGGATTACTTGAGTTATCTTGATTTGCCGTGGATTCGCTCGGACTGCTTGATTTAGCTTGAAGTAGCTAATATTAGCGAGAGCAACCTTGGGCCGACCCAAGCTGATTTACCTCAAGAAGAAGGTTTGTTTAAATTCAGTTTAAATTAGTAGGGTATTCTTCTCTATAAGAACCATTTTAAACAACCGTCTTCGTCTAACGAAACTACAGATCGTTATTTGCTTAAAAACAGGAGCAAAAAAAATCTAACGAAACACCATATCGTTATTTGCGAGAAAATGAAGCAATAAGCCCCTTATTCGCTCCAATAACGTTATCCAGTTTCGTTAGAATTTTAGCCGGCCCAAATTGCTGGAAATAACGTTACTCTGTTTCGTTAGAGGTTAAGAGCGGATCATTCAAGGAGAAGAGCCATGAAAACTGCCAAGAAAACAGATATATCCAAACCTGATTTCTCATCATTCTATCGATTAATGAAAGAGACGAAGCCGCCGGTGGCTTTAATCATTGTCTCGATTTTGCTTAGCGTTGTTTCTACGCTGGTCGGCCTGGTCATCCCGATGTTTACCAAAAGCCTGGTCGACGGATTCTCTCTGGAATCCATTAGCCGAATGCAGATTGTCGGTCTGGTCGCCGCCTTTATCGGGCAGACGCTGGCGGCCGGCGTGTCCATCTTTCTGCTGAATTACATCGGCCAGAAAGTAGTTGCCATCGTTCGCGATAAATTGTGGAAGAAGCTGCTTGCTTTGCCGGTATCCTATTTCGATAACAATCGGACCGGTGAATCGGTCAGCCGGATGACGAATGACACGGGGGTCATTAAGACCTTCATTTCCGAGCATGTCGCCAGCTTCTTCAGTGGGATCATCTCCATTATCGGCTCCGTCGCCGTACTGATCTATCTGAACTGGAAGATGACATTGATTATGTTCCTTGTGATTCCGCTGGCGGCGCTTGTGCTTGTGCCGATCGGCCGCAAGATGTATAAGGTCTCGATCAGCATGCAGGATGAGACCGCCTCCTTCACAGCGATGATCAGCCAGGTTCTGTCTGAGATTCGGCTGGTAAAAGCCTCCAATGCGGAAAAGATCGAGTATGAGAACGGAAACAAAGGCATTCAGAATCTGCTGAAATTCGGGATCAAGGAAGGGCTGATCATGGCCTGGATCAGTCCGTTGATGAGCTTCGTCTTAATGATGCTGCTCGTAATAGTCATCGGTTATGGCGGTATGCAGGTGTCTTCAGGCGTACTGACCGCCGGGGAACTTGTAGCCTTTATTCTATATTTGATTCAGATCGTCATTCCTGTGACGCAGCTTAGCACCTTCTTCACCCAACTGCAAAAAGCCAACGGTGCGACCGAGCGGATGATGCAGACACTGAACGAGCAGGAGGAGGACTTCCATGCGGGTCTTGAAGTGGCGAATGCGCAGCTTCCCGTTAAAATTGAAAATCTGTCCTTCGGTTATAAACCGGATGAACCTATCCTTCAAGGGGTAAGCTTCCAAATGGAGCCGGGTACGGTCACGGCGGTAGTTGGCCCAAGCGGCGGAGGGAAGACCACGCTATTCCAGGTGCTAGAGCGCTATTATCTGCCGCAGCAGGGACGGATCATGCTTGGCAGCGAGCCGATCGATTCCTTCTCACTCCGTTCCTGGCGGGGGATTATCGGCTATGTGTCCCAGGAGAGCCCGATGATTGCCGGGACGATTCGCGATAACCTGTGTTACGGAATCGAACGCGAAGTCAGCCTGGAGGAGCTGGAGCAAGCCGCGAAAATGGCTTATGCCGACGGGTTTATCTCCGAGCTGCCGGAGGGCTTTGATACGGATGTAGGCGAACGCGGAGTGAAGCTGTCTGGCGGACAGCGGCAGAGAATTGCCATCGCCCGTGCATTGCTCCGTGATCCGAAGATTTTGATGCTGGATGAAGCCACATCCAGTCTGGATAGCCGCTCGGAAATCGTAGTGCAGCAAGCGCTCGACAATCTGATGGCAGGAAGGACAACGATTGTTATCGCTCACCGGTTATCCACGGTTGTTGGGGCGGATCAGATTATTTTTATTGAGAAGGGAAAAGTCACCGGACGGGGTACCCACGAACAGCTGCTGCAGCATCATGAGATGTATCGGGAGTTCGCGACGCAGCAGCTGCAGATTGCCGAAGCTTCACCGGAGCTCACCCTTCAGCAACTATAAACAGATCGTAGGTGAATAGTCGATTATGGCAAAAATACTTGTTGTTGATGATGATCATCATATCCGCGAGCTGGTCAAGGTTCTGGTTGAAGAGGCGGGGATCGGCGAGGTGCTGGAAGCGGCCGACGGGATTGAAGCGCTTGAAATGATGGAGGCGCAGCGGGCGGATATGGTTATACTGGATATCATGATGCCGAATATGGATGGCTGGGAGCTCTGACGAGAGCTGCGACAAATGTATGAGATGCCGATTCTTATGCTGACCGCGAAGGGGGATACAAGACAGATCGTCAAGGGCTTCGATCTTGGCACGGACGATTATCTCGTGAAGCCGTTTGAGCCTGCCGAGCTTATCGTGCGGGTAAGGGCGCTGCTCAAGCGGTATCAAGTAATCGCTTCACAGAGCGTGGCGATCGGTACACTCCAGGTGGATCGTAAGACCTTCCAGGTCACGGCAGAGGATGAGAGCCTCACGCTGCCGCCCAAGGAATTTGAGCTGTTGTTCCTGCTCGGCAGCTATCCGGGCAAGACTATTTCCAGAGAGCAATTGATCGAGGATATCTGGGGCTTTGACTTCGAGGGAAACGAAAGGACGGTGGATGTCCATGTGAATCGGCTGCGTGAGCGGTTCCCGGAACAGCGGTTCCGCTTTCGCATAGTCACGATTCGCGGGCTGGGCTACCGTCTGGAGGTGTGCCAGGAAGAACGATGAAGATCATGAAGAAAATATGGAATATCGTGCTGCATCTCGTTCAATATGCCGCTGTGCTTTTATTGCTTGTGGCCAGCTGGTTTGGTGCTTATTATATTATGGGCTGGATCTATCAATATACGGGAGTGCCTTCCTCTTCTTATATCCTGCAGGCTATCAACATCATCGTAGCATTTCATCTGTTCTTTGGTACCATGATGCTTATGGGGGGACTCTTCTTCCGTAAGAAGGAGCTAGCCAAGATGAAGAACATTCTGGACGCGATTCGCCGGATCTCCAAAGGCGATTTCTCCGTGAAGCTCGATGAACAGGCGGAGTACAGGGAATTCAAACAAATCGTGGAGAGTGTCAATGAACTGGCCGGGGAATTAGGTCGGATGGAGATGATGCGCCAGGACTTTATCTCGAATGTGTCGCATGAGATTCAATCTCCGCTTACCTCGATTCGCGGTTTTACTGAAGCGTTAAGAAATCCGCAGTTGAATGAAGGACAGCGCGGGCATTATCTGGACATCATTGAAGGAGAGAGCCGCAGGCTCTCGCAGATGAGCGATAATATGCTCAAGCTGTCCTCGCTTGAATCGGACCGTTCCTCCTTCGAGCATAGCCGATTCAGGCTGGATCGCATGTTGCAATCAATTGTGCTCGCTATCGAGCCGCAATGGCTGGCCAAGCAGATTGAGATCGAGCTGGACCTTAAGGAAGTTTATATTGAGGGCGTAGAGGAATTGCTGAGTCAGGTGTGGGTCAATCTCCTGAATAATAGTATTAAGTTTACACCGATGAAAGGGAAGATATGGGTCGATCTTACTGCGGATGAAGAGGGGGCCAAGGTCGTCATTTCCGATTCCGGCGTAGGTATTTCCAAGGAAGATCTCCCTTACATCTTCGATCGCTTCTATAAAGCGGATAAATCAAGGAACCGCAATGCGGGCGGCAGCGGACTCGGTTTATCTATCGTCAGGAAGATTGTTGATATTCATCGCGGGCAGATATCTGTGGAATCGCAGCCGGAACAGGGAACACAATTTACAGTTTTTATTCCAATTCAGTGGCAATAATGAAAAGCTTGTAATCCTTTTTTAACCGTTTATTTGGAATCGATCTTAATTGTCATGGTATGATAGAATCATATGTGTGACTTTAGTCGATAAAAGGATGAACCAAATGAGTAAACAAATACTAATAGTAGATGATGATGAGAAAATA
The DNA here is from genome assembly GCF_013393165.1 of Paenibacillus sp. 79R4. Taxonomy (NCBI): domain Bacteria; kingdom Bacillati; phylum Bacillota; class Bacilli; order Caryophanales; family Paenibacillaceae; genus Paenibacillus; species Paenibacillus sp. 79R4. The sequence goes on from NZ_QJOT01000002.1 coordinate 191,103, forward strand.
GCCAAACTGATAGAGATCTATTTATTAAATGAAGGATATCGTGTGATCAAGGCGGATAACGGCTTGGTAGCACTGGACATCATTGGACAGCAGGAGATTGATCTGATCGTACTCGACGTAATGATGCCGGGTCTCGATGGAATCTCGGTATGTCTGAAAATCCGCGAGACTTTGACAACGCCAATATTAATGCTAAGCGCCAAAGATGGCGATATGGATAAAATTACTGGGCTTATGACCGGTGCCGACGATTATATGGTGAAGCCCTTTAACCCGCTGGAGCTGGTGGCCAGGGTCAAATCGCTATTGCGCAGATCTTCCTATTCAGCGCAGCCGACATCGTCCGGCATAGGTCACATTATCAAAATCGGTTCTCTGCAGGTAGATAAAGAGACGCACACGGCCAGCGTTGATGGCAAGGCAGTCAAGCTGACTCCGATCGAGTTCAGCATTTTGTATCTTCTCGCCAGCCATCCGGGACGGGTGTTCAGCTCGGAGGAGATCTTTGAACTCATCTGGAAGGATAAATATTTCGAGAGCAGCAACTCCGTTACTGTGCATATCAGCCGCTTGCGAGATAAGCTGGAGAAGGAAATGGAATGCGAAGCGCTGATCAAGACCGTATGGGGGGTAGGCTATAAAATTGAAGGCTAGTCTCCGTTTTTTGTCCTGGTTGTTATGGACGGTAGTCACCTCGCTAGTTGCTTTGCTTCTGCTCTTTCAATTAGCCAAGCTGACATTCTTCCTATTTCCCCATCTTACCCTGCAATCAGCATTGATCTGGATCAACCGGAATATTGGCTTCCCGGAAGTGTATTATTTGTCCGGTGTGCCGATTCTGATGCTGTTCGCCCTGTATTTCTACAGGCGTAGTGTGCGGAGGCATGAGGAGAAATATTTGAAGCTGCTTATTGAGGAAGTACACCAGATTGAAGAGGGCTCAGCATCACGAATTCCGGTCGAGAATGTGGGTCAGCTCGGTCAGCTCGCTACAGATATTAACCGCATGATCGATCGGCTCAGAACCTCGATTGAGGAGGAACGCCGTGCCGAGCAGACCAAAAGCGAGCTGATTACGAATGTATCGCATGACCTTCGCACCCCGCTGACTTCGATTACCGGATATTTGGGGCTTATCGACCAGGATCGTTATCGCGATGAGGTTGAGCTTCGCTATTATGTCAACATGGCATATGAAGAGTCGCTGCGTCTGACACAGCTTCTGCAGGATCTGTTCGAATTCACGCGGCTGCAAAATATGGAGATGAGGCTGGAGAAGCGGAGAATTAATCTGGCCGAGATGTTATATCAGATTACAGCTCATTTCGGCTGGCAGCTGCAGGAGAGCGGGATGGAATGCCGCCTTTATCTCAAGCCTCAGCTATTCATTCTTGCAGACGGGGACAAGCTGCGGAGGGTGTACGAGAATCTGATCACGAATGCCATCCGCTATGGCAGCGGCGGAAAATATATTGATATTCGCGGTGAGCTTACGGCAAATGAGGTAATCACAGAGGTCATCAATTATGGCGAGCCGATCCCGAAAGCCGATCTGCCGCATCTGTTTGATCGTTTCTATCGGGTGGAGAAATCGCGGGCAACGCATACGGGCGGCTCGGGAATTGGACTGGCGATTGCCAAGCATATCGTTGATCAGCATGAAGGTACGATTATGGCGGAAAGTAATGAACACCGCACCGTATTCCGGGTTCGCTTAAGGAAGGATGACTCGGAATAAAGAGAGATCGAAGTATTGATCTGATGTTTGTAACAGCTTAAGGCTGCAGGTAATTAACCATTTGGAGACTATTCCAGATGGTTTTTTTGCGCTTGTCGCGTTTTTTTAAGGATTAAGCAGCGAAATCTTAAGATAAACTTAAGAAAATCTTATCCGTCCTGCAAGCTATGTCATCCATAATGGACAATAGCATTACTGGGCGCCTTGGATAGCGCTCAGATAAAACTCTCAATTACTATTTTCTGTTGCAAGAATAGAAATTGGTAAGATGACTGCGGCAATGTCCGCAGGAAATACAGAGAACCAAGGGAGAAACCTATGATGAATAGCCGAATGATGGATGTAATTTACCGTGAGTATAAAAGCGATGTGTATCAATATTTATATTATTTATGCCGGAATCACCACAATGCCGAGGACCTGATGCAGGAGACATTTTACCGGGCCCTGACGAGGCTTGACGGGATGGAACCCAAGCGAATTAAAGCCTGGCTGCTGCGGGTGGCCCATAACGCTTACATTGACAAGATTCGTAAAGATAGCCGTTCCAATGTGTATGAGAATGAATTCTTCTATAACTTCTCCAATGAAGAGACGCCAGAGACGAAGGTGCTTACTCAGGAGGTTCGCGATGAACTATTCGATCAGCTGTCCCTGCTTCCGCCGAATCAACAGCATGCGGTGTTGTTGTTCGATGTACATGGATTTTCTTATTTGGAATCTGCCGAGCTGATGGGGATTGGATTATCTCATTTTAAAATACTGCTGTACCGCGCCAGACAGAAGCTGCGTAAAAGCAGGCAGACGGCTTAGTAGGCTTGCTTCCATTTTTGGAATGAATCATTCATAATAGATGGGGAGACTAACTTATTGCAAGGAGGAATAGGGATATGGCTTTCCATCTGCAAGATACAGTGACCCTGAATAATGACGTAAAGATGCCAAGATTTGGCCTGGGTGTCTATAAGGTACAAGAAGGGGACGAAGTGATTCACGCGGTCAAGGCTGCGCTTCGTGCGGGATATGGAAGCATCGATACTGCGGCGCTTTATAATAATGAAGAAGGTGTGGGACAAGCTGTTCGCGAGGCGATGGCGGAGAATGGTCTGACCCGCGACCAGCTGTTCATCACCTCCAAGGTATGGAACTCTGAGCAAGGCTACGAGAAGACGCTGCAGGCTTTTGAGACAAGCTTGAACAAGCTCGGTCTTGATTATATCGATCTGTACCTCGTCCATTGGCCAGTAAAAGGCAAGTACAAGGATACTTGGCGTGCTTTGGAAAAGATCTATGAAGAAGGTAAAGTGCGTGCCATCGGTGTAAGCAATTTCCAAATCCATCACCTGGAGGATTTACTGGGAGAGGCGAAGGTCGTACCGGCCGTGAATCAGGTGGAGCTTCATCCTTACCTGAGTCAGAAGGAACTGCTTAGGTATGCGACCAGCAAAGGAATTTATCTCGAAGCATGGGCTCCGCTTGGACAAGGGCGCCTGCTTGACCACGAGATGCTGAAGGCGATCGGAAGCAAATACGGCAAGACACCGGCTCAGGTTATCCTGCGTTGGGATTTGCAGCTCGGGATTATCACGATTCCGAAATCAGTGAACGAACAGCGGATTATTGAGAATGCGGATATATTTGATTTTGAGCTGAGCGCAGAAGATATTGCGCAAATCGATGCATTGAATGAGAATAAGCGCTTTGGTCCGGACCCGGATACTTTCGATTTTTAAGCCATAGAAGTGCATAGTTGATAGAGCGAGGGAGCTGTGTAAGCAGCTCTCTTGTTGTCTTTCTTATTTTTCTGCAAGAAAAATTGTTCTGCCTCTCTCCTGGTGTCTGTGATAAAATCTTTTATATCCGCTGACTGGAGGAAATTATGACTTTTGTACGCAATTTGCTGCAATTCGGGTGGCTGCAGGCCTTATCTTGTATATTCCCGCTGATTATTTTTGGTACGCTGGGATTAACCAAGGTTGTGCATATCCCCGGCTTGCCGAGGTATGATCTGATTCTGATCATCTGCGTGCTGGCGCAGCTCGGGATGATTGTCTTCAAGCTGGAGACGATGGATGAACTGAAGGTCATCTGCCTGTTTCATATCATAGGTCTCTGTCTGGAACTGTACAAGGTACATATGGGTTCATGGGCTTATCCTGAACAGGCATGGACGAAAATTTACGGAGTTCCGCTCTATAGCGGGTTTATGTATGCCAGTGTAGCCAGTTATATTTGTCAGGCCTGGCGCAGACTTCAGCTGGAGATGGTGGACTGGCCCAGAGGGTGGCTTACCGTGCTTATTTGTGCGGCGATTTATCTGAACTTTTTTACGCATCATTTTATTGGCGATTATCGCTGGTGGCTCACCGCGCTGCTCTTCCTTATATTCTTCCGGACGAAAGTGCATTACACGCTTCATTCCCAGACGTTTCGAATGCCATTGATGCTGTCTTTTATCTTGATTGGCTTCTTCATCTGGATCGCGGAAAATATATCAACCTTTCTGGGGGCCTGGAGATACCCGGATCAGGAGCATAAGTGGCAGCTCGTTCATATCGGCAAGATCAGTTCATGGTTCCTGCTGGTTGTGATCAGCATTATTATCGTGGCGCAATTGAAGCATGTCAAAACGGGTCTAACCGGACGTAAAAGGGATGGGAATGAGGAAACTGTCAGTTAAGATAAGAACGGAGGTGGTCAGTGATGAATAAGTCGAAGGGTTATTTTTACTACTTGCTATGGACCATCGGAATGCTGATCGTCGTGTATTATGGCAACCAATTTGTTGGCATGATGGAATCGAAGAAAGGGGAGTTCCTTCGCATCGATTATAGCCTGCTGGGCAATATCATCTATGCGCTCGCGCTCGGGATCTATTTGAGCCTCCTGAATGGTTTGCCGACACGCAGGAAGTTTTACAGGCCATTGTTCTTTTTCGTATTTTTGCCTAGCTTGATTCTTATGATCTATCCGGTACTGGATATTTTCTTCAAGATGCCTTATTATGCTTTGTATTTGGATGTAGCCAGACAGGAGGGCCATTTCTTCTTTGGGATGCTCTGCGGGTTAACTTTGATGAAAAGTCTCTTTGGCAGTCGATAGAAAATCATGAATAGAGCATGAGAAAAAGGGATTTTTGAATCACATATAAGGAGAGGTGCGCAATGGGAAATAAAGTATTGATCCTGGGAGGATCGCGATATTTCGGGAAAAGGCTCGTTCAGCTGCTGGCCAGTGAAGGTCAGGAGCCAGTGACGGTTGCTACACGCGGGCTCTCGAAGGTGGATTTCGCAGGCGAGGTTCAGCAAGTTGTTCTGGATCGCACAGACGCAGCTTCCTTGCGGGACGTAGCACAGTCGGGGCCTTGGGATATCGTCTATGACAATATCTGCTACTCTCCAAATGAGGCGCTGGCTGCGGTACAAGCTTTCGAAGGTTATGCCGGTCGGTATATTGTAACTTCTTCAGCCTCGGTGTACGACTACCTTGATCATACGTTAGCAGAGGCGGACTTTGATCCCTATCATTATGAGCTGAAGATGGGCGATCGTGATACATTGGGTTATGCTGAGGGGAAGCGGCTTGTCGAGACGGTCTTTATGCAAAAGGCCAAGTTTCCAGTATGTGCGATGCGCATTCCCATCGTCCTTGGACTGGATGACTATACACGCAGGCTGCATTTCCATATAGAGCATGTACAGCAGGGACGAACGATTGGGGTTCCTAATCCTGAGGCGGCGATCTCATTTATCACTTCCGGTGAAGTCGCATCCTTCATGAAATGGCTAGGCACGGCTTCGATTACAGGACCTGTGAATGGAAGCTCGAATGGGGCGGTAACGATCGGCCAAATAATCAGGATGATTGAACAAGCTACCGGCAAAGAGGCGCATATCGCGCCAGAGACTAGGGAGGAGCATATGTCTCCGTTTGGCATCCCCGTCTCATGGACGATGGATACGGCCAAAGCCCAGGCAGCGGGTTACACTTTCCAATCCGTTCAGGAATGGCTGCCGGAGCTCATCCGCGATATCGTATCCGGACAATGAAAAGGAATGCTATATTCGTGTGAGAGGAGCGGATTCAAGTGTCGTTGCAAGGTCGGGTTGTTATCGTAACCGGAGCGGGGCAGGGAATCGGGCGTGGGGTTGCCAAGGCCTATGCCGAGCTTGGAGCCTCGGTTGTCGCAGCTGAGATGAATGAGACGGCAGGAAGCAAGGTCATAGAGGAGATCAACTCCAGCGGGGGAACGGGCCTGTTTGTTCCGTGTGATGTCAGGCAGGAGGCGGATATTATCCGCTTGATGGCCGCTGCTCATGAGCGCTTTGGCCGGATCGATGTACTGATCAACAATGCGGGGGTATCCCGATTTAAAGATCTGTTTGACTTAACCGTAGAAGATTGGGACGATGTGCTGAACACCAATGTGCGCAGCTGCTTCCTTGCCTCGCGCGAAGCGGCCAAATATATGAAGGCAGGTGGACGCGGTGGGGCGATCGTCAATATCTCATCGACGCGGTATTTGATGTCGGAACCGAACTCGGAAGCCTATGCCGCTTCCAAGGGAGCCATTGCTTCTCTCAGCCATGCCCTTGCGGTGACCCTTGGAAGCAATCAGATTCGCGTTAACTGCATTAGTCCCGGCTGGATTGAGACCGGGGATTATGGAGCACTGCGGGATATTGATCATCAACAGCATCCGGCCGGCAGGGTTGGAACTCCAGAGGACATTGCCCGGGCATGTCTGTATTTGACAGATCCGAATAATACCTTTGTTACAGGAGCGCATATCGTTGTTGATGGGGGGATGACCCGGAAGATGATATATGAGCCGTAGGCTTATTTTTATATAAGGAGAATGTTATGAGACCGATTTGAGTTAAGCCATGTGCTTCCAACTTAATATTTATATACAACTGAATAGGAGTGAACATGGTGAAATTCAGATCGTCTTTTTACTATTTATGGGGTTCGCAGACGTTATCGAATACGGTAGATGTGCTCTACCTGGTGGCCTTGACCACTTATGTGCTGAATCAGACCGGATCGATTATTTTTGCCACACTGGTGCCTTTTTTTCGCGTTGTCGCTCAAATGCTCAGCGGGTTGTTGGCGCCGCTGCTGATTAACCGATATCGCTTATCGTTCCTGCTGACGCTGGCGCAAAGTGGACAGTTTATGCTGTTTACTGTGCTTGCCTTATATCTGTCACCTTGGATTGGCGGTACGAATACCGTAGTTATTTATTCCCTTATCGCTGGTCTGTCCTTCCTGGATGGGTGGACGAGTCCGGCGCGGAATGCACTGATTCCACGATTAGTGGATGATTCGAGCTTGATGAAGGCGAATGGGATTATCGGAACGACAGATCAGATCGTGCAGTTCGCCGGTTGGGCGATCAGCGGAGTGTTAGTCGCAGCCATGGGTTCTTTTCCGGTATTAGTGGTAGTTGCAGTATGTTACTGTGTAGCCGCTGCGGTTACGGTTCTGATCGAGGATCCAACAGAGGCCAAGCGAAAAAGCTTATTCGATGTGCAAACCACGGTGATGAAGGCGAAGGTGACGCCGGGGGATGGAGCCTTGCCGGATGAGAAGGCTTTATCTCGCTGGGAGGTTCTGAAGGAAGGCTGGGTTGCCCTGTGGCGGGTTCCCAGGCTTCGGGCTCTAACGTTGATGGATATATGCGATGCGCTGGGGGGAATGGTCTGGGTCGGCGCGTTCATCCTTGTATTTGTCCAGGATGTGCTGCATCAGGATGAGAAGTGGTGGGGATATATTAATGCGAGTTATTTTGCCGGGGCAGTGATTGGCGGGCTTATCGTCGTCGCTCTGGTCAAAAAGTTCGAGAAGAAAATGTTTCTCTCCATGATCGTAGGAACGTTAGGTTATGGCCTGTTAACCGCCTGCTTTGCGCTAAATCATTCAGCGTGGCTGGCACTTGTCATTGTTCTCTTCACCGGGCCTTTTACCGAGCTTGCTGGAGTGACCAGGCGCACGCTCATTCAACGCAGTGTGAATAAAGAGATGCTGCCCAAAGTCTTCTCGGCGCAATCGACGCTGCTTAGCACACTGTATGGGCTGTCCCTTCTGATGTTAAGCGGGATTGCGGAGTGGTTCGGGATTGTAAATATGTATTTGCTGGCTGCCTTGTTAAGTTTGATCACGGCTGTGATCGGCTTTATGAATCGTAAGGCCATTCAGTTGTAAGAGCAACTAAAAGGGCATCTCCAAAGTCGATATTCGAACTTGGAGATGCCCTGTTTGGGTTGACTTGATATCACCATTGGCTTTGAGGGAATGATGATAATGGATATTTGTGGGTATTTTCAAAATTTCCAGTTTGCGAGTTGTTCCTATGATTCCTTTGTTGGATAGTTCGTTTGTTTTATTATTTAGCAGCTTGGACAGACTTTTGCTGGCTGCTTCGTTTCGCTCTGAGCGAGAGCAGGAAGCACAATACGAGAACTATTGCAGCCGAAATATAAGGATAGTTGATGTTAAAATCGAACAAGAATCCGGCCACAATCGGACCGGCAATGTTGCCAAGGCTTGTGTATGCCGAGTTCAAACCAGCCACATATCCCTGTTTTTCCTCGGCCATCTTGGACATTTGTGTACCGATGGCTGGCCTTAAAATGTCGATCGACAAGAATAAAATGAACGTTACGGCAAGAATTAGCCAATACGTGTGAACCAAAAGCGTAAGCAGAACGAATACGGCAGCTATAATCAGACAGAATGAAATGACATTACGTTCTCCGAACTTGTTCAAGATCCAGCCGAAGATCGTTAATTGAACGACCGCCCCGGCGATGGAACCAAAGGTAATAATGAAGGCGATATCTTTAGCTGTAAAGCCAAACTTATGATCAACAAAAAGTCCAAATACGGTCTCATAGTTCGCCAGACCAAATGAAGCAACAAATACGATGATAAGAGCGATAAAATAAGGTTCTTTATAGGAATTGAGCAATTGCTTAACTAATGACTGTCTTGGAGCTTCGTTGGCTGTATCCTTAGCCACTTGCGCTCGTTTGTTGGATTCCGGTAGTGCTAACAAGGTAATCGTGGCAGCGACGCCACCGGCAACTGCGGCCGCGAAGAATGGAACGCGAATCCCGAATTCGGCGATAAATCCGCCAATCCCAGGACCGATAATAAAACCGGTCGTAATGGCCGCATTGATGAAGCCCATCCCGGTAGCCCGTTCTTCATCCGTAGTAGTATCTGCCGTATAGGCCATTACCGCCGGGAAGATCAATGCGGCACCCAGTCCACCGATCATTCTGCTTATGAACAGTAGAGCTGGCGCGTTAGCGATCCCGAAGAGAAACTCTGATACTGCAAATACGATCATCCCGATTACGATAATTTTCTTGCGTCCGAACATATCGGATAATCTCCCGGCATAAGGAGAGAATATTAGCTGTGTTAGCGAGAAGGATGCGACCAACAAGCCCACGGTGCTGCCGCTAATATGCAGCTCTGTCATATAAGTCGGCATGATCGGAACAACAAGGCCGATTCCGGTAAATACGATAAAAATATTAAGCATGAGAAGCAGTAAAGCTCCTCGGTTTTTAAATAATAATCTCATAATGATATCCTCCGCATGGTGTAGAATAGTTGAGGCTGTCGGTGGATACTTCCGATTCCTGGAACTATACTGACCGTTCGTTTTATAAAAAATTAAAGCGCTAAATACCTTAGAATTAAAGAGGGGGTTTAGCGATACCATATAAATAAATTTTAATGGCTTGCTGATACAATTGAATCGCATTTTGTAATTTCAACTGCCGCGATATATGACTCAGACCGATCACGAGACTCTCTAGAATAATAGCGAGACATTCAATATTTTCTGCTTTGAACTCCCCGTTATCGATACCCTGCTGAATCAGATCCCGATTAAACTTAAGGTGCCCCTGCACCATTTCAATAATACGTTCCTCAACATCACCTGGCTTCTCATCATGATTGAAGAACTCGCCAGCTGCTTTGGAGAGGGGATGATTAAGATCATCAAGCACCATCTGTTTGGCGAAGCCGTACAGCTTATCGGTGACTGTCTTATATTGAGACACATTCTCTTGCCATTTCGCTTCCCACTCCTGTTCCCACTCATCCAGTAAATAGAGGAATAGACCTTCTTTGCTCTTGAAATGATAATAAATATTCCCTTTACTGCTTCCGGTCGCCTCCGAAATGTCCTCAATCGAAGTTGCTTTATAGCCTTTATTGACAAATAAAGCTCGTGCAGCATCAGCAACTTTTCGCTTTGTCTGTTCACTTTGCAATTGCTTCTTGTTCAATGCAGCGCCCTTCGATTCCATGGCAATCGGCTCCCTTAACTTCATGGTATAATTATTTTATACTGAACGTTCGTTCAGGATTATAACAAATTTTATGGGGGGTGCGCAAGACTTTTGGTTAAAAGATTGCAAGCCTCAAAATTTTCTGAAAAATTTTCTTAAGTTTATGCTCCGTTCTTTACGGAAATAGTTTAAAATAAGGGTATGCAGGACAAATAGGAGATGTAGATAATGGCTAATGAAGAAGAAGTAATACTGACACAAGAAGGGCTCGAGAAGCTGGAAGCTGAGCTAAAGGAACTGAAAGGCCCACGGCGCAGTGAATTGGCTGCACGGCTCAAATTAGCCATCAGCTATGGCGACTTGAAGGAGAACAGCGAATATCACTCCGCCAAGGAAGACCAGGCATTTATGGAGACACGTATTCTCACCTTAGAGAAAATGCTGAAGAACGCCAAAGTTGTTGATTCTGACAGCGTGGAAGAAGGAACAGTTGGCATCGGCTCGACGGTGATACTGAACGACTTGGAATTCAAAGAGAAGGTGGAGTACCAAATCGTTGGACCTACCGAATCAGATGCGTTCGACAACAAAATTTCTTATGAGAGTCCCCTCGGTAAGGAGATTCTTGGCAAGAAAATAGGAACCGTCATCAACGTCGAAGCTCCAGTAGGTATCATCAAATACGAAATTCTTGAGATTAAATAAAGAGAAGTGAAGTTATAAAAGAATTGGCCCCTTGTAGACGATCGTATCGTTTATGTGGGGCTGATTTTTTGTACGGAGAATAATCATTAACCTATGATCATTTTCATCTCAAATTAAATCGGCATGAGCGGCCTACTTCAAAATGGAGAACGAAGGTGGGTTATCTCATCTTATATGCAACGGTTGGGGGATTGAGTTGGATATGTGGCTGACCGGTATAATTTGCTTATAATCAAATTTTCTATTGATCTCTTACAAAAGGTTATGTTTCACTATAGGGGTAAATTGTATTTCAACTTTTTATTGCGAAAGGAGATGTTTTTTAATGACTGCTTCTAAGGTATTGGTGGTTTTAACTTAACCGAATATCTGGCATGGTAAATTCCAATCTTTGATTATAGCTTGGAATGAAAGAAAACGGGAATATCCCCCGTGTTTTTGCTATGCCGTAAACAGTAACCTTTCGTGAATACTGCTGTTAGTGCGGGATACGATGAAGGTCGTATCTCTTTTTGATTACAAGCCACTTTTTGGCTTTTCGCCGCGAAACAGCAGCTTCTTAGGAGGCTGCTTGCTCGCGGTATTTTTATGCCCAAAAACAACTTTAATTTTCAGGAGAAAATAGGGACAATGATTGATTTGAAACAATACGGCTATATCGAAGCCAAAACGCCGACGATCGGTTTAATACCCGTGAGCGTAGGGAGGTTATCTTAGATGAAGAAAAACGGAGGATTTAAAAAATGAACCATAATGATTTTTCACAAGTTGAGCAGACTCAGATTGAATTCGAAAAGCTGAGAATCGTTTTGAGTAAAATACTCGGCAAGACCATAAGCCGGGCGGCTTATCAAACCAAACAACTGCAAGGCGGGACAGTAGGCGATGTGCGGCTTGTAATGGGCATGGCTGAAGCTTCCGACGGTCAGAATTTGCCGTATAAGGTGGTTTGGAAAATACAGAAAAAGTGGGAACGCTCCGGTGATCCAAACTCATGGCGCAGAGAGTATGATTTGTATCAAAGCAATCTCGGCGCAGCGTTCACGCATGCTCTCCGCTGGCCAGAATGCTACCATTCGGAGTTTCGGGATGGGGACATAGGACTGTGGATCGAGTATATAGACGGCCTATCAGGTAGCGACCTCACCCTTGAAATGCTTGAACAAGCGGCGTTGGAGTTGGGACGGTTTCAAGGCAGTATTGCAACACAGCACGATGACTTAAGGGGAATCCCATGTCTTGGGGATAAAGGCTTTTTAATGAGAGAGTTCAATCAATGGCATACGCAGTCATTCACATACGATTTTCTTGTGTCGGAGCCGTGCCGCATGCCGGGATTTTTGAAGCAAATGCTCAAAGACGGCGACATTCAGTTGGTTGAGGGAAAATCGTTTGAATATAGCTACCTACGTTCAAGAGGCTGCAATATACAGGAACACCTAAAACAGATGCTTATGGACATTGATAGCCGTAAAGATGAAATATTCGATAAGCTGCAAAACCTCCCTGTCGTATTGTGCCATCGGGATTTCTGGAATGAAAACATATTCTTTACCGACGGGAAAATAAGGATGATAGACTGGGACACTGCCGGTTGGGGCTTTCTCGGAGAGGACATCGCGAGCCTAATTGTAGACGGCATGGACGTTGCAAGATTTGAGGAGAACTATCGCCGGCTTGTTCCGGCATACCTGAAAGGCATTTTGGAATATATAGATATACCGCCGATGGATGAAGTGTGTATTTTGACAATGACCCTCATCAAGTTCGGATACCGCATGCTGCAGGAGTATATGTTTTCGGAAGATTCCACAGAAAAGAGTTATGGCGTAAACGCGCTGCAAAAAATCTATGAATTGAGGGATAGCCCGCAAACCGTAATGCAAAATGGTCAGAATTCTCCCCTACATGAGGCGCAGGAATCCTAAAAAAGTAGTGTGATCAGACTATCAAGCGGTCAAAAATGTCCGTCCAAGTGATCAGGTCCAATGCAAACGGGGCAACTCCAAGTCGGAAAATCGACTTTTGAGACAGCCCCTTCTTTTTTTCTCGTGAATAGTATCGCGGCGATTATTAGAATAAGCTGCTGTTCAAATAGAGCTTCAATGTAAAAGGAAAAGGAAATGGACATGGAAATGCCTTCAATAGTTGGTTGGAACTTCTACTTTCCTTGATCCAGAAGTGCTTTCTTTAAGCGCGTCATTCACGGCTTAGGGGACAAGGATGTGAAATTTCGGATAATATCGTAATTTACTGGGATATTTCCTGAGCCTATTGGAAGGTAATATAACAATTAGAAGTCATTTTTATTTTTGAAAAAGGAGATGAGCAAACATCATGTCAAAAGTGGTATACCTTCCATTAGACGAGCGTCCATGTAACTATCTGTTTCCCCAGCAGCTTGCTAAAATGACCGATCTGCAGATGGCGGTGCCTGAATTAGGGATCCTCGGCAGTAAGAAGAAGCCAGCCGATACGGCAGCGGTGAGACAATGGCTGCTGGAGGCGGCGCAGGATACCGATGTGCTGCTCGTATCGATTGATATGCTGGTGTATGGCGGGATCGTTCCTTCCCGGCTGCATCATTTGTCCCTGGAGGAATGCATACGCAGGATTTCCGTGCTGGGTGATATCAAACGATCCTGTCCGTCCATTAAGATACATGCCTTCAATCTCATCATGAGGGTTCCGAACAACAACAAAGATGAGGAAGAGCCTGATTATTACAAATTCCATGGAGGGCAAATTTTCAAATATAGCTATTTGACGGACAAGTCGGAGCGTGACGGTCTATTCGAAGCGGAGCGTCGGGAGCTTGAAAATTTGCAGGAGATGATCCCGAAGCCATATTTGCATGATTTTATCGAACGCAGAGTGATCAATCAGGGGATCAATCATTACGCATTACAGCTAGCGAAGGATGGCATAATCGATCATTTGATTATCCCGCTTGATGATAACTCCCAGTATGGCTTTTCTTCCAGAGAGCAGCGAAGGATGATTTGCCGGGTTGAGGAGTTGGGCATTATGGATCGCGCCATGATTTATCCGGGTGCCGATGAAATCGGGTGTACGATGTTCTCGCATATTTTTTGCCAGCTCAAAAACTATAAGCCTGAAATATTTGTACGTTATTCGTCCACCCAGGGCCCGACAATTAAGCCGAAATATGAAGACCGGAGCCTGAACGAGAGTATCAAGTCTCATGTCACCGCTTCAGGTGCCTTGATGACGGATCATTCCTTTGAAACGCCGCTGGTTCTTGTCGTGCATTCACCAGCTATCGATCAGGCAGGGATGGCAGAGCAAATCCCATTCAAAGACAGGCATCGTTCTTACTTTTCCGAGATTCACTACAAAGAGACGGTTGAGGCGATGCAAAATTATTTGTGCAAAGGGAAACTGGTTGCCCTCGGGGATGTCGCAATCTGCAACGGCGGGGATCCAGTGTTGATGAAGCTGCTGAAGCAAAAGGGTTTGCTGGATCAATTGACGGCATATGCCGGTTGGAACACTTCGGGAAATACCCTCGGTACGGTGATTTCTCACTTTATCATCATTTCTTACTATATGGGACAGGCTGAGAACAATATCATTCATGAAAGCCGCAAATTTTACTATCATCGGCTTGTTGAGGACTTTATTTATCAATCCTTGGTTCGCCAGGATATGCTGGAGAATGATCTGCCCAGACTGAACGCCAGCTATTACCTGATTGGACATTGTCTGGACGAAGTGCATGCGATCCTTGCTGCCAAAATGAAAAGCGCAGTGGTTCAGTATTTGGGTAACATTAAGGAAGGGCAAATTAGGATCGAAAATCTGCATTTTCCTTGGGTACGGATGTTTGAAATCGGATTTGAGCTTGAGATTGATTAGAACTTTTGGACAGGCTGCTCCCTAATGCGGTTTACCGCTTTTGGACGGCCTTTTTTCATGTCTTTGAAATCGCTTTTAGCAAACGTTTTTTTATAAAATAATACCCGGATTATTCAGATGATTTCGAAAGTTTGTAGGATATTTTGTGCTGAAGCCCCAGTCTATAATAGCACTATAAACAAATATAAAGGGCTTTCAAAAGGAGGCAGACCCGATGAAAATTACTAGACATCCGGACAATCCCATTGTGGTTCCGGGAGGATACGAATGGAGGAAGGTTACAGTATTCAATCCGGCGGTTATCATCGATAACGGGAAATTTTATATGATTGAGCGTACCGCAGGCTCGCTTACCCCTTGCAAAAATTATCTAGGACTTCTGGAAAGCGAGGACGGTGTGAACTTTACCCATGTGAAGGACGAGCCTATCCTTACTCCGGATATGCTGGGCTTTCCTTACGGAAGCGTACAGGATCCCCGGATTGTAAAAATAGATGACACCTTCTATATGAACTATGCGCTCCGGCCTTGCGCGATGAACTATTACCCAACAGGCGCGGGCATTCCGGAACGTTCGATTCCGACGTATCCTGACGGATGGGGGCAGCAGGAGGGGCATTGGCTGACCCGCTCTTCGATCGTAACCTCGAAGAACCTGGTTGATTGGGAGTTTCTTACGGATACGACGCCGCTGGACATTAATGATCGGGACAATATTCTTTTCCCTGAACAAATTAATGGCAAATATGTGCTGCTGCGCCGTCCGGAGGAATATGTAGGCGGGGCCTATGGTACAGAGAAAGCGGCAATGTGGATTACCTATTCGGAGGATCTCATTCATTGGGAGGAGCCAAAGCTGCTCGCCAAGGCTGAGAATATGACCTGGGAATCGAGAAAAATCGGCGGTTCCACGCCTCCAGTAAAAACCGACCGCGGTTGGCTGGTGCTCTATCATGGAGTGGATGATAATGTTGTTTACCGGGTAGGAGCCATGCTGCTGGATCTGGACAATCCGGAGAAAATCATCGCCAGAACGAAAAACTTCATAATGGAGCCTGAAACGTATTATGAAAAATTTGGTTATCAAATTCCGAATGTTATTTTCCCGACTGGCAATGTAGTCAAGGATGGATTGCTCTATATTTACTATGGAGTTACAGACACAGCGATTGCGCTGGCTACAGTGCCGCTGGATGATTTGGTGGATTATATTCTAAATGAACCGCAATAATATTTTGTAGTCGAGCTAATCGTCTCTATTTACAAAAATCAGATGAATAATTCGGATATAATCGAAAGTTTGTGGGATATAGTCCGGATGAAAACGCTTTTATACTAAATATATAGAAGATGGACATCAATTAACTCCCATCTTTTTAGGCAGACAGCTTGTCTTTCAATTATAAGAAAAGAGGGTTGATTATGGGGAAAACAAACAAAGGTAAAAAAGCCGTACTTCTCGGTCTGGTTGCCATGCTGGTTATGGTCATGGCAGCTTGCGGCAAGGACAAAGCAGCAGAGGGCAATAACAACGGAGGTTCAAAATCAGAGACTATCACTTTGAACATGATGCACCCCTGGACTTCTCCTAACGTGGACAATGAAGTCTACAAGGCTCGGATCGCCGAGTTCGAGGAGCAGCATCCGAATATCGTGATTAAGCAGGACGGCGTACCGGCAGCACAGTACAAAACCAAGCTGCGGACGTTAGCTGCGGCTAACAATTTGGCGGATATTAACGTGGTATGGCCTGGAGCGGATCTGGATCCGCTCGTAGCAGGCGATTTGCTGCAGCCGATCAATGACATGATGGATAATTGGACTTCGATTATGCCGGAAAGCGCATTAGCGGGATTTAACGTAGATGGCAAGCAGTATGCCATTCCAACGAAGCAATCGTTCGTGGATATTATTTATTACAACAAAGAGATGTTTGCGCAGGTAGGATATGATCAATTTCCCGATACCTACGACAAGTTCATCGATGCGGTGAAGAAGTTGAAAGAAGCGGGAATTACGCCGATTTCTTTAGGAAATAAGGAACAATGGCCGCTCCAGTCTTCTTATATCTCGATCATCGGGGACCGTTATACGGGTAGTGATTTCCTACCGTCCGTGTTAGATAAACAAGCGAAGTTTACAGACCCTGAATTCGTAAAGGCGCTATCAGTCATTGATGAGTTGACCAAGCTTGGAGCCTTCAATACGGATGCTAACAATATGGATTCCGTTCAGGGTCAGGATTATTTCATTCAAGGAAAAGCAGCGATGCACATCTCATCCTCGACTGTTGACGGAAGGATTCGAATTAATAATGAGGAAGGGGACAAGTTCGGCATTGCGCTGTTCCCGAGCGTAGAAGGCGGCAAGGGTGATCCGGTTAAGAGTGCCGGCGTCGTGCAATACGGCATTGCTATCAAGAGCGGACTGGATGAGAAGAAGCAGAAGGCAGCTGAAGAGTTCATGAAGTTTTTCGTGAATGAGGATTTATATAAGGAATTGATCCGCAACGGAATTGTAGTTCCAGCGAAAGTGGATGTGCCGGAGGACGCGAGCAAATATTTGAAGGAGATGCTGGAATTGACCGGCAACGGAACGGCTCCGGTATTTGACAGCGTCGTTCCGACACAGGTGGTCGATGTTCTGCAAAACGGCTTGCAAGCCCTTACCGTAGGTAGAGGAACGCCTGAAGAGCTGGCTAAGGAAGTTCAAGATGCCTTTGACACGATGAATTAGAAGCTGATTCTATATCATCCTGTCGTTCAAATCCGATGCCCGGAGGAAACCCGAAATCCGGGTTTTCTTCATTCATCGGGATTGAAAGCACGATGACAACAAAGGAGGAATCCCTTGATGCAAACACTTAAAGGAACGAAGCTGGCGATATTTTTCGGTTTATTTCCTGCATTGCTGATTTATTTGGGAATAGCCATCGTTCCGATCGGGTTGTCCTTATATTACTCCGTAATGAACTGGAATGGTATCGGCTCAATGACGTTTGTCGGCTTCGATAATTACGTACAAATCTTAAGCAATAGCACCTTTTGGCTGTCTGTGAAAAATAACGTCATCATTATGGTTACCGGTCTGATCGGTCAGCTTCCAATTGGTTTGCTGCTAGCGATTTTGCTAAACCGCGGGCTTAAAGGCTCCGGATTTTTCCGGACGATCGGCTTTATGCCTGTTGTCATTTCTTCGGTCATGGTATCGCTGATCTGGGGGATGATTTATAACACAGAGTATGGGATGCTGAACAATCTGCTCGGGTTTATAGGCCTTGAGGGCTGGCAGCAGAACTGGCTTGGCGATGTAAAATGGTCGATGCTGTCGATCAGTATCGCTTATATTTGGCAAAACTGCGGTCTTTATATGGTTATTTTTCTGGCTGCTCTGCAAAATATTCCTGATGAAGTCAATGAGGCAGCCGAACTGGACGGGGCAACCGGCTTCAAGCGGACGATGCGGATCACTATTCCGATGATCAGAGGCACTATTATGGTATGCGTTGTCTATAGCATTAGTAATTCCTTCCGCGTGTTTGATCTTATTCAAATATTGACGGGCGGCGGTCCCGCGCATCAAACCGAGGTTATGACGATTTATATGTACAACAGTGCCTTCATGAACATGCGCTACGGTTATGGCAGCGCGGTTTCTATTCTAATCCTGCTGTTCAGTCTCGTTGTAATTACATTGATTAATCGGTTGGCCGGTGAGAAAGATGCCTAAGGAAAGGAGGAATAAGCCATGAAGAAGAAGTCTGGTCTGTTCCAGTTATTCGCATACACATTTTTAAGTCTGTTCGCTATTATGAATATAGTTCCTCTTTTTTGGATGGTGGTAAACTCCTTTAAGAGGGAGCAGGAATACGCAGCAAATCCATTTTCGCTCCCGACCCATTTTCAATTTTCCAACTATGTCGAGGCGTGGAAGGTTGCCAATATGGATGTGTATTTTTTCAACAGTATTCTCGTTACCCTTGTCTCTCTCATCGTAACGGTACTGTTAGGGGCATTGGCAGCTTATTTTCTGTCACGGTTTCAATTCAAGCTTCGCGGACTGACTTACAGCTTATTCCTGTTGGGAATGCTCGTTCCGATTCATGCCACATTGATTCCGATATTTCTGATTATGCAGAAGCTGCATTTAATCGATACCTATTTCTCGTTAATTTTGCCGTATACGGCATTTCACTTGTCTCTGACTGTCTTTATTCTGGAAGGCTTTATGAAAGGGTTTCCTAAAGACCTGGAAGAGTCGGGCGTAGTGGATGGAGCGGGAATTTACCGCATCTTCTGGTCAATTATTCTGCCGATTACAAGACCGGCACTCGCTACGGTCATTATTTTGAACTTTATCTACAATTGGAATGAATATTTATTCGCGCTCGTATTGATTACCTCATCAGAGTTGAAGACGCTACCGCTCGGACTTGCCAACTTTGTCGGCATTGAAACGGCAAGCCTGACTTTGCAAATGGCTGCGCTGACGATCGCCCTGATCCCGATCATTATCTTCTACCTGCTGCTGCAGAAGCAGCTTGTTGCCGGTATGACGGCGGGAGCCGTGAAGGGCTAAGCCGAGGTCCGTAGGGTAGCGTAGGAAGGAGAACAGCTTATGGGGACAAGCAAGGGGAGATTTCTCGGCAGCTTCGGTTTAAAACGAAAGGCGCTTGTCATTTTTCTGATCTTTGTCATTCTGCCTACCTTCGGCGTCGGTGTAGTCGTGCAGTATAAATTTAATGAGATATTAAGAGAACAATTCATCAATTCTACGAAACGCAATTTGGATAACGTAACCAATCAGCTGGGAGAGCAGACCAAAATGGTCGAGGATATCGCCAACTATCTCATTTTAAGCCCGGACATGCGTCTATTTCTGCGCCCCTCTCCGCCTTTGAACAGTGAACAAAGAACGAATCTCAAGCGCAATATTGAGGATTTTCTTACGTTCCAGCTCATGTCGAGAAGCTATATCCGATCCATTGAAATAACAGGATTTAACGGCAGCTTAATCGAGATGGGCGAACCGTTCAGTGGGGATGAGACGAAGTGGGAGCAGGAGGCTGATGCTCGTAGAGGAGGAATCGTCTGGACTGAAGGTTACAATCTGAACAGTGATTGGTATGGCGATGTCCGGATTATGTCCTTGTTCCGAATTTTGAATTCCTACAGCCAGATCACTCAACCGCTAGGCAGGTTAACGATCCGGATGGATGAAGCGGGCATAGTCCATTTGCTGGAACAAGGGATATTTAAGGAAGGGGTAGGAACTGTATTCATCGTTGGGGAGAAAGGGCAGTTTATTCTCGGCTCCAAGGATCAAATGAAGGATAGCTTTATTCCGAATGCGGCTTTGCTGGACAAGCTGGTTAACAGCAGGGGCGGTTTCATCACGTGTTCCATAGAGGACGAGCGCTATTTGACGTTGTACAAGGGAATTGAGAACACAGGCTGGAAAGTCATCGCTATGATTCCGGAGGCAACTGTGGCGGAGGAATTCCGTTCCGTTAAAGTAATCATGGTAGTTATATTGGCCGCAATTTTACTGCTTGGGTTGACAGCGCTTATCGGGTTCCATTACACGATTATCCTGCCGATCCTTCGCTTGAAGAAGGAAACTAATCGCGTGATGCACGGGGATTTCAATGCCCGGGTACCGGTGAATTCACGAGATGAAATTTCTGAGCTGAATCACAAGTTTAACGAAATGGTCTTCACGATCAAGCAATTGATCGATCATAAATATAAGCTAGAGCTCCGGGAGCGGGAATCCGAGTTGAAGCTGATGCAGAACCAGATGGATCCCCACTTTCTATATAACACCTTGGATATGATCCGCTGGACAGCGCGCCTGGAGAAGGCGTCAAAATCAAGCCAGTTGATTGAGATGCTCTCGAAGTTTTTCCGCTCTAGCGTGAACAATGGCAGCTATCAGACAACACTGCGCAAGGAGCTGGAATTTGCACAATCCTATTTGTATTTGCAGCAGCGTCGTCTCGGAAACAAGCTGAAATATTGTCTTTATTCAGAGGCGGATATTGAGGACGCAGTAACGCTAAAGGCTACGATACAGCCATTGGTAGAGAATTTTATTAAGCATGGCTTTGATCGTAATAAAGAATTTGGCGATATTAAGGTAAGATGCTACTCGGCTGAGGATGAAATTTGGATCGATGTGATCGATAATGGCAAAGGAATGGAGCCTGCAAGGGAAAATGAGATTCGAAGCTCGCTGCAAAATGGAGGAAAACCTGGAGGCAGGGAGGGAGCCATGAATAACATACACGAGAGAATATCAATATTCTTCGGATCAGACTACGGTTTGGAAATTGTAAATAATTCGGCCGAAGGCATGTGGGTACGGGTCAGGCTTCCCCGCGAAACGGCCGACAAACTTGGCGGTGAGCAGTATGAGCAATAATATGGTGTCTAGCGACAGACGGATAAGGATGCTGATTGTGGACGACGAGCCTGTCATTTGCGAGGGTCTTCGCTGCACAATCAATTGGGACGAGCTTGGCGTAGAGGTCGTAGGCGAGGCATATGACGGGAAAGAAGCGCTTCAGATGGTTCAGGAGCATGATGTTGATTTCCTCCTTTCTGATATTCGGATGGAAGATATGGACGGCTTGCATTTAGCAGAGCAGTTGAAACAGCAATTTCCGAGGGTGCAAGTCATTATGATCAGCGGCTATGAGGATTTTGAATATGCTCGTCAGGCAATCAGGCTTGGCGTCAGCGATTATTTGCTTAAGCCGGTCGAAATCGAAGAGTTGACTGCGGTAGTAAGCAAGGTTGTAACCAGTATTCGTAAGCGGGAACAGGAAGGAGTCCCTCAGGAGGCCAAGCTGTGGCTGCTCGATATGGCCCGTCACGGGATTTCGTACAGTAAAGAAGTGCCGACGTCGCTGCATGGCGTGCAGTTCCGTATTCTCGCCACTCAGCTGGACAACTTCTACGAACGATATAGTACAATACCGCCTGTTCAATATAAAGAGATTCAGGATAGATGGATGAGCATGATTCAAGGCTACCTGCATCACTCCGGGCTGCGTTCGGTATCTGTTTTTTATCACGAAAACTTGTTAATCACGTTAGCTGTGTCGAATATCAGGCTGGATCGCAAGACCTGGGATGAATTACTGGCCTCAGCAATCCTGTCTGCAGAGAAGGATATCGTCCTATATGGCGGGGCTTCTCTTCCCTATGATGATCTGGCTGACACTTCGGCTTATTGTGCTGAAGCTACCGAACTCCTGTCATATCATGTTTCGGAAGGACTTCCTGTTCTGCTTCCGGAGTATCGGGATAGTATCGGGATGAATCGGATACTGCCGGATTTTGATATTGCGGAGAGGGTACAGCAACTGGTATCGGCGCTGTTTAAGCAGGATCAGGATGAAGTGAAGGAACTGGTGGCATCGATGTTTCAATTTTTTCGAAAAGAAGGATTCCTGCTGCCGGATATCGTCAAAATTTACGAAGAGCTCTTTGCTCTGCTGCGCCAACGGCTTCGCAAAAGCGGAATGACCGATTTGGACTACGGGCATAACGAGACTCCGAATTTGAACGTTTACAACTCTTATACTGGGCTAGAGGCTTTGGTGCTAAAAGAGATTCAGCAATTATTACTGCTGATCGACAAGCAGGGAATCGATAAATCCTACTGGATCATCGAGAAGGCGAAGAAGTATATGAACGATCATTATCAATCGGATTTGAAGGCTTCCGAGGTGGCTTCCTGGCTGAAGATCACGCCGAGCTATTTCAGTTATATTTTTAAGCAAAGCACAGGAAAAGGTTTTACAGAATACATGAATGAGGCCAAGATTGATCAAGCCAAAGAGCTGCTGGCCACAACCCACGATAAGGTATTCGAAATTGCGGATAAGGTAGGCTACAAGGAATATAAGTATTTCGTGTCTGTGTTCAAATCGTATACGGGCATGACGCCGAAAGAATATCGCGGGCTTAGTGCCAGCAAGGATGCAGGCAAGTAAGCTGGTTATGACTACACATGAGGACGAATGAGGCAATATCAGTGTATGGCAGGGGGAATCAGGTAATGGAAAAGTACAAGATGTCCTCCGTTCCAATAGAGGAGCGGGTGCAGGACTTGCTCTCCCGGATGAATCTTCAGGAGAAGGTTGGACAGCTGAATCAACGGATGTACGGATGGAATGCCTATGTTCGAAACGGCGATGGAATTTCGCTGACGGAAGCTTTTAAGCAGGAGGTTGCCTTTGGAGCCGGGATGGGGGCATTGTATGGATTGTTCCGCAGCGATCCTTGGTCGGGCGTCAATTATGAAAACGGAATCACAGTGGCAGAAAGCGCTGAAGCCGCGAACATGGTGCAGCGTTACGTAATAGAAAATACGCGATTGGGCATTCCGGTCTTATTATCAGAGGAATGTCCGCACGGACATCAGGCGCTGGATGGGACGCTTCTGTCGGTTAACTTAGCCGTAGGCTCGACCTGGAACCCGGCGCTGATGCAGCAGGCTTACGCGTATGTGGCTGCGGAAATAAGAAGTCGAGGAGCCCATATCGGCCTCGTGTCAGCACTGGACATTTTACAGGACCCCCGTTGGGGACGTTCCGAGGAATGCTTCAGTGAAGACCCCCATTTGGCTGCACGCTTCGCGGAAGCAGCTGTTCGCGGGATGCAAGGAGCCGAGCCGGGTGAGCTGGCTTCTCCGAATAAGGTTGCTGTAGTACTGAAGCATTTATGTGCCCAGGGTGCGGGGCAGGGAGGGCGAAATGCGGGGCCGGCTGCGATCGGGCAGCGTGAGCTGCGCGAAATTCATCTGCCGGCAGCCAAAGCAGGAATGGAAGCCGGGGCAGCCGGATTTATGGCAGCGTATAACGAAATTGACGGGATTCCTTGTCACGCCAATCAGGCGCTGCTCACTGGTATTCTTCGCGAGGAATGGAAGTTCGATGGGATCGTGATGGCCGACGGCTGCGCAATCGACCGGTTGCTGGCGCTAACTGGAAGTCATGAATCGGCCGCTGCACTGGCTTTATCCTCCGGAGTGGATTTAAGCCTCTGGGATAACTCGTTCTCAATGTTAGAAAGGGCAGTAAAGCAGGGGCTGGTGTCGGAAGTCCAGATAGACCAAGCGGTTAGCCGCGTACTGCTGCTTAAGTTCCGACTTGGCCTTTTTGATCATCCCTATACTGAGAAGCTGCGTGCGATTTCCGTTGTCGGCCGGCCGGAGTTCCAGCAGATTAATTTACAGGTCGCGCGCGAATCGGCGGTATTGCTGAAGAATGAAGGGAATTTGCTGCCCTTCGGCAAAGCAGGAGAGCTGCGGCGGATCGCGATAATCGGCCCTAATGCGGACCGCTTGTATAACCAGCTAGGCGATTATACCAGCGTTCAACGTAATGGAACCGGGACCACGGTGCTGCAGGGCATCCGCATGTGCGCCCCGGAAGGCGTAGAGGTCGTTCACGCCTGGGGCTGCGGCATTCGCGATGAATCGATGGCAGGGCTGAATGAAGCGGTGGAAGCTGCCAAAGGGGCGGATGTTGCGGTGCTCGTAATTGGTGGCAGCAGCGCACGCCAATTCGGCGGCAATTTCGACAGCAATGGTGCGGCGATCGTCTCGGAAGGCAGCCCATCCGAAATGGACTGCGGGGAAGGCGTGGATCTGGCGGACCTTTCGCTTGGCGGCATTCAGCTGCAGCTGGCTGAGGCGGTCGCTGCAACCGGAACGCCTGTAGTTACGGTGATCATCCAGGGGCGGCCGCATGCTCTGACCGACATCGTCCAAATCAGCAATGCAGTGCTTTGCGGGTGGTATCCCGGCATGGAGGGCGGCCAGGCGATCGCTGAAATTCTGTTCGGGCAGGTGAACCCTAGCGGCAAGCTGCCGGTTTCGCTGCCACGTTCCGCTGCGCAGCTTCCGGTTTACTATAACCAGAAGGATCCGGGCCGACCGCGTGTTTATGTTGACATGCCTTCCGCTGCGCTGTACCCTTTTGGTTACGGATTAAGCTATACGACTTTTGAATATGGGCAGGTCATCTTGTCAGAGAATGAAGTTTCCACAGCTGCCTTGGAAGCAGGCAGGCGGATTACGGCGACGGCAACAGTTAAAAATGCAGGAGAACGAGACGGAGCCGAAACAGTTCAGTTGTATATTCAGGCCCGCGAATCGGGGATTACCCGGCGAATAGCCGAGCTGAAAGCTTTTCGCAAGATCGAATTACCTCCAGATGAGCAGCGGACGGTCACCTTCAGCATAGGCCTGGAGGAACTGGGAATCTGGAATCGGGAGATGAGGTTCGCGGCAGAGCCTTGCCGGGTTGTCATTCAAATTGGCGGCAGCTCCCGGAATACAGTCTCGGCGGAATTGATAATTACTGGCGACAATTTGCCAACATAAATATTAGCAGCTCAGACTGTCGGCAAAGTCTTTGTCGGCAGTTTTTTTATAATTGTATCTATTAAAGGGGCCATTTCTAATGTCGATTTCCCGACTTGGAGACGCTCCTTTTTACCTTTTGACCACTTGATAAGTACGATTACGCAATTTTGTATTCCCGTAGCGTTGTCCTCTGGATCATCCCATTTAACTTTGCCCATCTTTATAACTTGTTTAAATACTTTTTTTAAAACAGAAAAAGTAAAAAGATTAACACCATCTCGTACATAAAAAGCAAGGCCCGGCACGGACCGTGTTATATGATAGATTCGAAGAATAACGGGGGATTTCACGGTATGGGGCTCCTTTTTTCAGTTATCAATGGTCTGTTTTCGATCAAAAGTCAAAATTGTTCACATAAGGTCAAAAATAGCCCCTACTAGGAAGGCACTGGACTTCTTATTATAGGCTTAAGACAACATGACTCGAAAGGAGCAAGTACGATGTGGAACAAGGCGATTGAAGATGCGGTAAGTAAGGTTAGGGCAAATATGGAGCGGTTCGGAACGAGATTCCCGCATATTAGTACGGACGGCGTCTATCAGCTGAATGACAATGAGGATTGGACGAACGGATTCTGGAGCGGGATGCTGTGGCTGTGCTATGAGTATACGGGAGATGAGGCCTTCCGCGAGAAGGCGATCGAGACGGTAAAAGATTTCCGCCGCCGCTTTGATGCGAAGATCGTGCTGGATCATCATGACATCGGCTTTTTGTATTCCCTATCCTCGAAGGCGCAATGGATTATTGAAAAGGATGAAAGCGCTCGCCAATTGACCCTGGAGGCAGCGGATCACCTCTTGAAGCGTTGGCGGCCAGCCGGAGGCGGCTACATCCAGGCGTGGGGACGCGAGGGCGATCCCAAAGAGGCCGGAAGGATTATCATTGATTGCCTGTTGAACCTGCCGCTGCTGTTCTGGGCAGAGCAGCAGACCGGCGATCCGAAGTATCGCGAGGTCGCGATTACGCAGGCTGAGAAGACGAGACGTTATATTGTGCGTGGAGACGATAGCTCCTATCATACTTTCTTCTTCGATCCTAGCACGGGCGAACCGATCGGCGGAGCTACGCATCAAGGCTATACAAACGGTTCAACCTGGACACGCGGCCAGGCATGGGGGGTATACGGATTTGCCCTAGCTTATCGTTACACAGGCGATCCTATATTCCTGGAGACTTCAAGAAGAATGGCGCGCTATTTCCTCTCCCATTTGCCTGAGGATCATGTAGCTTATTGGGACTTTAATGCGCCGATAGACAAAGACACCTACCGTGACAGCTCAGCTTCCGCTATCGTAGCGGCGGGTCTGCAGGAGCTGTTGGAGCATCTGGATGAGCAGGATCCGGATCGGGAGTACTTCAAGCAAGCCTTGACCGATTCCTTGACCTCCCTGGTAGAGAATTACTCCACGATAGGGGAGGAAGCGGAAGGACTGCTGAAGCGCGGTTCTTATTATGTACGTGGCGGACTGTCGCCGGATGATTATATGATCTGGGGCGATTACTACTATCTTGAAGCCTTAATGCGTCTGGAAAAAGGAATAAAGGGGTATTGGTATGAACGTTAACGGTACGGAAGCCAGTCATCAGGACAAAGTTTATTCGGTCTTTTCGCTGCTGCAGCTGGAGAAGCCTGAATTAGCGGATGTAGCTGCAGCGGTTAAGCAGGATCACTATGAAGAGGCGCTGCAAGCCTTGCATCGTTATTATCTGGAGCGTCATCTGCCAGGAAACCGAAGGTCCTGTGAGGAGACTGCTCAGATTACCGATTATGTCAAAGAGAACTGGGCGGATGAAGTGGCGATGGTGATGAAGACGGCCGATGAAGTCGTCAACCAGACATTTCTATTCCAATTCCCGTGGGATATGGAACGGACGCAGGTTCCGGTTACGTTTGATGGAGCCATGGATTGGAACTGCATTCCGGATGTCGATCCGGAATGGGCATATATGCTGAATCGGCATCGCTACTGGATCGCTCTCGGTCAGGCCTACGCCATGACCGGAGAGGATAAATATGCGGCGGCATTATGCCGCCTGCTTGAGGATTGGATCGATCGCAATCCGGTGCCGAGCGAGCCTACCCGCGATACGCTCAACTGGCGTACGATTGAAGCAGGTCTGCGCGGCAGCAACTGGATTAAGACGCTGCGTTATGTGTGGGATTCCCCGCTGTTCACGCCGGTCTTGCTGGCGAAAGTGCTGATCTCCTTATCCGAGCATGCCCGGTATTTGGCGGAGGCCTTTACAGGCTGGAAGCGAATCAGCAACTGGGGGGTGCTGGAGACGAACGGATTGTTCCCGATTGCCTTAACCTTCCCGGAGCTGAAAGGTTCCGAGCAGTGGCGCAGCCTGGCCGAAGAGCGCCTTGGAGAGACGGCACGCATTCAGGTGATGGCAGACGGAATTCATTGGGAGCAATCGCCAACCTATCATCATGAGGTGATGTGCTGCTATCTCGATTGTCTATATTTAGCCGAGCAGCATGGGATTAAGCTGGACGAGGATTTCCGCGGCAAAGTACACGAGATGGCTATGGCTTCCTTGTATTGGGCTAATCCCGGTCATAGGCAGCCTATGTTCGGCGACAGCGATGATAATGATGTTCGTTCCTTATTGACGTACGCGGCGGCGCTATTCAAGGATGGAACTTTACGTTTCGGCGCTGATCAGCAGATGGACTATGATAGTGCGTGGCTGCTGGGAATGGAAGCCATTAGAAACTATGAGAGCTTGAGTTCTGTGGAGCCTGCGGAAAGATCTCATGCTTTTATCCACTCCGGGCATTATGTAATGCGTTCAGGCTGGAACGAGCAGGATTTGTATATGTACTTCCACTGCGGGCCACAAGGCGGCGGACACGGACATGCGGATATGCTGCATATTGACCTGCACGCTTACGGGAAGGAATTTCTAACGGATCTCGGCAGATACAATTACAGTGACCATACACCGGTCCGGCAGGCATTAAAAGAAAGCGCAGCCCATAACACGACAACGGTGGATGACAGCGGATTTACAGAAATTGCTGACACCTGGATGTTTGATCGCATTGCCAGCCCGTTGGGCAGCAAATGGATCAGTCGTCCTGATTACGACTATGTAGAAGGCAGCCATGATGGATATTTGCGCTTGGACGATCCGGTGCTCGTGAATCGGAGAATTATTTTTATCAAGCCGCATTACTGGCTGCTCGTTGACCGCTTCCAAAGTAAGGGAGAACATCAGTACAAGCAGCATTTCCATTTCGGGTCGGGTGCAATCGGATTAGAGGAGAACTCACGAATCTGTCGTACGCAAAATGACGGAGAAGCGAACCTGCTCATCATCCCGATCCAGAGTGAAGGATTACATGCCGAAGTCTCCGAGAGCGTTATTTCTCGTGAGTATAATTTGCTGGAGTCTAGCCCTCAGCTGACTTATTCACGGAGTGGTAGCGGATTGACCACCATGATGCAATTGCTCTACCCGCTGCGTCCTGGTGAGTTGGCAGCCCCGCAAGTGAATAAGATCCCGGTATTCCGTCATACTGGTGAACAGGTCGAGGATGCCCAGGCTGAGGCATGTCGGATTGTCCATCCTGAATTAGGAACTGAGCATATCCTGGTGATCAGTCATAAGGTGCCAACAGGTCATTACGATTCCTATGTAGTGGATGGCGTACAGATTTTTGGAGAGATCGTGCTTATTGCGGGCTCAACGGACAAAAGGCAAATTACGGTTATAAATTAATGAATGCCTAAGGGATGACGAACTGATAAAATAGAGATGAGAGTTCAATTGAACTACCTACAGAGAGAGGCGCGGGAGTGCATGTTCAAATTAACATACTATAGACGAATTCAGCTGTCATTCCTGGTACTTATCTTCATCCCATTGATTGTCGTCTCGACCGTCTCATTTCTGTTAATTCGCGGTTCGATGGTCGAGAAGCTTCAGCTCAGCAATGAGAATTTTCTGAATGTAATGACCGACGAGATGAACAAGACAGTTGATGATGTCACGTTCGCATCCCATTTTATTGTAAACGATGCCAATGTACGAGCCAATTTAAAGTCTTTTGCCGATACGAAGCGAATCAATAATTACAATGATTATGTACTGTTTACACAAATTCAGGATTTGTTCAATCTAATCAACACAAAGCCGCTGAACAACAATATTCGCATGTATCTTGTGAACCGTCAGCATTTTGTTATTTCTTCCGGAACGGAGAACTTGACGGGGATGAATGCCAGTGTGACCCAGTTGATGAAGCGAGTGGATCTGAATGAACCTGAGAAGCTGCAGTGGCTTGGTATGGCTGACAGTGGTCTTGGCAACAGAAGCTACTATATTGCCAGGGTTATCTACGACAGTCGGGAGAAGCAGTATGTATCCGTTCTGCTCGTCTCGATTGCGGAATCCTATTTTAGCAAGTTATTAAGTCCTGTGGAGTTTGGCAAGGTCGCTGTATTTGATTCTTCGGGCGAATTGATTTCCGGAAATCCGGAATTGTCTCTAGAAGAGAATACGGAATCCGGCCACAATGTACGAACGTTCCGCGACATCTCTAAGTCAAGCTGGAAGCTTGTCTATGAGGCATCGGAGAAAGAATGGTCCGGTCAAATTTCACGTACGTTCTACACAGGATTGATCGTCGTTATTCTGCTGTTCCTTGTCTTCCTGATGACCTCCATGGTGATCGCCAAGCGGCTGCATAGTCCGATCCACAAGCTGCAGCGGGTTGTTCGTCAATTTGGTCTTGGCAATCTGGATGTGCGGCTGGATATTAAAGGCAGGGATGATATCGCCGAACTGGGCCGTACGCTGAACACCATGCTGGATCAACTGCAGCAGCTGATTCACGATATCGAGCAGGAGCAGGAGCAGAAGCGGGTCATGGAATTGGAAGCGCTGTTTATGCAGATTCGCCCTCATTTTCTGATCAATACGCTGAATTCAATCAAATGCAGTCTCATCCTACAGCAGGACAAGCTGCATAGCGGAATTATTGATTCCCTTATGAGCCTTCTGCGCGCTTATCTGAAAGTGAACGAACCGACGACTCTGGAGGAAGAATGCAAGCTGCTCGCTCACTATGTAGACATTATGAAGATACGCAGTGAGATCCCGTTGAAGCTTGAGATTGATCTGGAGCCGAAGACGAAAGAACTGATCGTACCCAAGCTTATTCTACAGCCGCTGGTCGAGAATGCGATCGTGCATGGATTTGTGGATCATCCGTCGCCAACGATTCGAGTTATCTCGAGGCAAGTCGCAGGCGGAATTAGGATTGAGATTGAGGATAATGGAAGCGGTATAGAAGAAGAGACGTTAGGAAGGCTTAACCGCAGACTCATGTTCAATGACGAAGAGGACGGTTCTTATCAGAGAGTCGGATTGATCAATGTCGTTCAGAGATTGAGATTGACCTTTGGAGAAGAAGCTGCAATGACGATCAGCAACCTCCAGCAGGGAGGTACTTCGGTTTCTCTGTATTTGCCTCTGGGGATACACCATGTTTTTCTATCTGGGGGGAATGAATAATGTATAGAGTCATGCTTATCGATGATGATGTTCCCATGCTTAAAGTGCTGCAGCAGATGATCGACTGGGAAGCGAACAATCTGCAAATTGTCGGGACGACCTATTCAAGCGTGAAGGCCATGCATATGTTTGAAGAGGTTCAGCCGGATATCGTAATTACAGATATAGGGCTGCCGCAGAAGAACGGAATTGAGCTGGCCGACAGCTTTACCTCGATCAAGCCGGATGTGCGGGTGATCTTCCTGACCTGTCATGAAGATTTCAACTATGCCCAGCAGGCAATCAAGCTGAAAGCGGATGACTATCTGATCAAGGATCAACTGACTGCGGAGCAGCTGCAGAAGAGCTTGGAGAAATCCGTCACGATTCTGAAGTCCAGAAGCGGTCTGGTTCGCTGGAAGACTTCTAATTACAACAGCCAGCTATTCCGTCAGGATTTACTGAAGAGGGTCATTGACCGGGCACCGTCCGAGATGACGATGGCGTATGCTTCGCAAATCGGAGTCTCCTGGAATTATCCGTGGTTCATGCTGGGTGTCGTGAATGTACAATTTTCCAGCTTTGATAAACGATACAAGCAGAATGAATATCAGCTCATTTTGTACGCGATATACAATATTGCGCTGGAGCTGTCCGAATCCTTTGAAGGAATTACACCGATTCTGGAAAAAGACCACATCGCGATTTTGTACAATTTCCGCATAAATCTGGCTCAGAATGCGACACAGCATTTTAGCAATTTCCTGCAGCAGCTGCGTTCCAAGTGTGTAAACTATCTTAAAATTCAGCCCAGCATTGTATCGGTAACAGATAAAATGGAGCTGGATTCCGTCGGGCCAGCCTATCAGCAAATATTGCAAGGTAAATTGGAATTTTATGAAACGGCCGATTACACGATTGCTGATCTTTCCCAGAGCGCTGTCCCGATCTTCCAGCAGGCCCCGCAAGGTTTCCTGAATAGCTGTGTATCGCAGCTGGAGCAGGCGGTCATCAAGCAAGATCTGGACGGTATCCACAGCATTCTGCTGGAGATCGCCAGAAATGCCCGGGAATCGATGATCGAACCGGGTGATTTTGCGAAGGAGCTTTCTTTTATGCTGCGGGGGATTGAACTGATGTTCTCTAACTTGAAGTTTGAAGAGGATCTGTTCAAATATTTAGCCTTATCTCGCACACTAAGCGATTCCATGGAGCTGATTGAGCGCAAGCTCGTCCAGATTACGGAGAGCAGGGACAAGCAGGGGAGCAATACGACTCAGGAGCCGAAGCTGCAGGTCATTCAGCAATATATTGAGCAGCATCTGGCGGATAATATCACTTCGATCGACATGGCGCGTTATCTATACTTGAATCCGAGCTACTTCTCCCGTTATTTCAAACGGATGACGGGGCTGACTTTTACCGATTATGTGCATCAGTACAAGATGAAGCTGGCGACTAAGATGCTGAAGATGTCCAATCAAAACCTGGAATCGATGGCGATCGGCCTGGGGTATTCGGACAGAACCTATTTCTCCAAAGTATTTAAGAAATACGTAGGCACAACGCCAAGCGAATATAAAGCCAAGCATACGGCGCGCAAATAATCATAGGGAGCAGAATAAGCGTGGTAAATTGTTCAACAATTTGCTGCGCTTTTTTGCATTTTAAAAAGACTTGTATTGCCATAAGTTCGGCGTTCGCTAGAAGTCAAAATCGTGCACACTCCTGGTCATAATCACTCCTTCTAGTTGCCTACGAATATATTACTATAAGGATAACTTATTAATTGTTGAGGTGATACAACGTGGAGGCAGTCAAACAACCCGTGCCGGACATCCAGAGAGAACCACGCAAGAAATTTTGGACTCCGCAGCGCAAGGAAGCATTGATCGGTTGGCTTTTCCTAACGCCTGAAATTGTAGGCATGCTGTTCCTTAATGTATTCGCACTTGGATTTTCCCTATATTTGAGCCTATCGAAATGGGATCTATTATCCGGGGTGAAGGGCATTGAATTTACCGGGTTCGATAACTATGTAAAAATGTTCCATGATCCGACGATTATCCAGGCTGTTAAGAACAATCTTATCTACATGATACTGACCGTGCCTATACCGATCGCAATCGCTTTGGTGCTGGCAGTGCTCATTCATAACAGCGTTTTCTTCAAGGATTATTTCAAGGTAGCATTCTTTATTCCTTACATATCGTCGATTATCGCGGTAGCGGCGGTATGGAGTGCATTGTTCCATCCATCTTTGGGTCCGATTAACCAGTTCCTGATGGATATCGGCATTTCCAATCCGCCTAAATGGCTGGTTGATCCGAAGACATCCTTATTGTCGATCGCTATTATCAGTTCTTGGGCGAGTCTCGGTTACACCATTATTATCTACATGGCGGGTCTAACGAACATCTCCAATGAAATATATGAAGCCGCGGATATCGACGGAGCAGGGCCTTTGAAGAAATTTTTCGCCATCACGGTACCGATGCTGCGTCCAACAACCTTCTTCCTATTGATTACGATGCTGATCGGCTCGTTCAAAGTGTTCGACGTCATCGCGTATCTGACCGAAGGGGGTCCAAACAACTCTTCCATGGTGCTGGTATACCGCATTTACGAGGAAGGCTTCAAATATCATAACATGGGCTACGCTTCCACCATTTCCTGGCTGCTGTTCGCCATTATCGGCATCATTACAGCACTGACCTGGAAAATGAGAAATGAAGACTAGGGGGAGTATCAAATGCAGCTAATTCGAAAAAACTTGTCAAAAGCGATAATCACCCTCTTCATGGGTGCTCTGTCCGTCGTATTTCTAATACCTCTCGTCTGGATGGTATCGGCAGCATTTAAGTATGAGAAAGATGTCATGCGCTTTCCGATTCAATGGATTCCCGAGAAGATCAATGTAGCGTATAACTTCAAGACCGTCTGGATGGGGAAGGTTCCCTTCTATGAATTTTATTTCAACTCATTCAAGATCGCTATTATTACCACTCTTATTACGTTAATTATCTCGTCGATGTCGGCTTACGCGTTGACGAAGATCAATTTTAAAGGACGGAATATTGTATTCCTGGGACTTTTGTCCTTCATGATCATTCCTGATCAAGCGACATTGATTCCGCGCTTCTTGCTGATTCGCTGGTTCGGGCTCTATAACACACATGCAGCGATTATATTTATGAGCATGTTCTCGATCTACTTTACATTCCTGTTGCGGCAATTTATGATTGGCGTCAGTGATGAGTTTATTGAAGCAGCAAGAATCGATGGCGCTGGCCATGTAAAAATCTTCACCTCTATTATGGTGCCGCTCTGTAAGCCGGTGTTGGCAACGGTAGCGATTATCAAGTTCATCTGGACCTGGAATGACTATCAGAATCCGCTCATCTTCTTGCTGGACAAGGATCTATATACCATTCCACTCGGAATGACCCTGTTCCGTGATGACTTCACCAATAACTACGCGATTATGATGACAGCAGCTGTATCGGCAATTATTCCACTGCTGATCGTGTTCATCGCTCTGCAGAAACAGGTTATTAACGGGATTGCGCTGGGTGGCGTTAAAGGCTGATCAGAGATCAGCCTTATCCATAAAGAAAGCGCTGTCGAAAAGTCAAAAATGTAATCCTATAACATCAAAATTTTGCACTTGGCCTTTGAGGCAACCGCCTATAATGGGACTTGTACAAGCACTACACTAAAAAATCTTCAGTGCGGGGGGAACAAGATGAAACACAAGAGTAAAAAAAGTTTTTCAATCATTCTCGGTACAGTTCTTGCCATCAGCTTGATGTTAAGCGGATGCGGAAAATCTGGCAACGGAAATGCAGCATCGGGCGCAAATAATTCCGGTAGTACTAAATCCGACAAACAGGTGACGATCAAGTATTACAACTGGGATAACGATGCACAAGCAGCCGGAACTGATGCAATGCTGAAAGAATTCATGGAACAGAATCCGGATATCAAGGTTGAGCATGTCGTTCTTGTACCTGGTGATTCTGTAGAGATGGAGAAGAAGCTCGACTTCCTGATCTCCTCTGGAGAATCGATTGACGTTGTACAATTGGCAAGCTTGGGTTCTGCTATTGAACGGGCAGGCCGCGGAGCGTTCGCACCTTTGAATGAGTTCTATGAAAAAGAAGGCGTTAAACCTGAAGATGAATACTGGGTTAATGCCAAGGTTGACGGCAAGTACTATGGCATGCAATACACCAAGAGCATCAACTACATCATGATGAACAAGGATGCCTTGGACGAAGCGGGTCTTGAAGTTCCTAAATACGGCTGGACTTGGGATGACTTCCGTGAATACGCGAAGAAACTGACCAAAGGCGAAGGCGTTGATAAACGTTACGGTACTTACTTCCATACTTGGGAGCTCTACATGAATGCTCCTGCTCAGACGATGATGAAGGACCCATTCGTATATGATGACGGTACGACGATCCTGTCTGACCCATCGTATAAATATTTCTTCCAATTGCGTAAAGACATGGAGACGGTAGATAAGACAGCTAAGCCTTATTCTGACATTCTCGCAGCGAAGCTGAACTATCGCACCGAGTTCTTCAACGAAGAAGCGGCTATGATCCTGACTGGTAACTTTACGATTGCTGATCCAGGCAACACAGAGCAATATCCACATAACTTCAAGACGGCGTTTGCACCGGTACCAGTACCTCCTGCAGGAGCTGAGCCTAAAGGTTATGAAGGCAAATACTTCACAAGTGGTTCGCAAATTGTAATGGGTGCTACTTCCAAGCATAAAGAAGAATCTTATAAGCTGATGAGATTCATGACCACAGCAGATTCACCAAGCAGACAAGAATTCTCCGGCTACAAGAAAGCGAACAACGAAGAGCTGCTGACCAAGCTGGTTGCTGGTCATGAAGACATGTATGATATGGATTCCCTGAAATATTCTTTGTTCAGCGATGACATCAAGTTCCTTGACGCTGGTGCGAAAATGACCAAAGCTAATGCGGAAATTACTAAAGTTATCGATGATGGCTTCAGCAAGTTTATGCTTAGCAATGAGTCATTGGATGATGTACTGAAGTGGATGGTAGATGAAGCTACCAAGTACATTAACGAAAAAGGCTACGTTGAATAATACGAGTTTGGTTAGATAGTGAAGGTTTGATGATTAACATTTGACTTGCAAGGGCCGTCTCAATGATCTTTTGAACATGAGAGACGGCCCTTGTTATCTATTTAAACGGGAATATGCAGATTATTTGGGAGTAGATAGGGGTAGAACGATGACGAATTTGATGAACGAGCTTATAGAGAAGCAGCCTGCCCGGATCTGGACGGAGTCATTTCCAGTCGGTAACGGCAGGCTGGGAGCGATGATATTTGGCGGAGTGTCCTCCGAGCGGATCGGTCTGAATGAAGATTCTGTCTGGTACGGGGGACCCAAGCAATGCGACCATCCACAGGGCAAAATGAAGCTGGATGAGATTCGAGATCTGTTGCGCAGAGGCGAGGTTCAACAGGCTGAGAAGGAGATGCTTCTTCATTTCACGAATGTTCCGCAATATTTTGGTCCTTATCAGCCGCTGGGAGATTTGCTGCTTCAGTTCACTAACGTCAAGTCGGAAGCGGAGGATTACTGCAGGAGATTGGATCTGAGTACAGGGGTCGCTTCGATTAATTATGCAGCGGATGGAGTCCGCTATCATCGGGAAGTCTTTGCCAGTGCCGTTCATCAGGTAATCGTCGTTCGCATCACGGCATCAGAGCCAGGTGCTGTAAGCTTAACCGCACGCTTAAGTCGGCGTCCTTTTGATGGAGACTTGCTGCGGGAGAATGAGAATACCTTAATTATGGAGGGAATTTGTGGGTCTGATGGGGTTAAGTACGCAGCGGTATTAAGCGCTCAAACCACAGGCGGGGAGTGCCGGGTAATCGGTAATTACCTGGACATCCGGTCCGCTGATGAAGTAACGCTCTTACTCACGGCTCAGACCACGTTCCGCTGTGAGAATCCGCGCCAGGAAGCGCTCTGTCAGCTGGAAGCAGCAAGGGCATTCACGTACAGAACATTACTTGATTCGCACAGGGCCGATTACCGTATGTTGTTTGAGCGTGTTAGCCTTGAAGTTTATTCGGAGGATCCAGCAGGAGAAGCCGAAGTGATTGTAGAACCGTTAGGTACGAGCCGTGATGATGCAGAAACTTATCGTTCCACTTCTGAACGGCTGCAGTTTTATCGGCAAGGAGGCGAGGACCCACAGCTTGAAGCGCTATTCTACCAATATGGCCGCTATTTGCTCATATCAAGCTCCAGACCGGGCAGCTTGCCTGCGAATTTGCAAGGGATCTGGAATGATAGCTTCACTCCGCCGTGGGAGAGCGATTATCATCTGAACATTAACCTGCAAATGAATTATTGGATCGCCGAGACAGGTAATCTGCCAGAATGTCATGAGCCGTTATTCGATTTTATCGATCGACTGGTCATTAATGGACGAAAGACAGCGGCAACCTTATATGGGGCAAGGGGCTTCACAGCTCACTCCAGCTCGAATATCTGGGCGGAAAGCGGCTTGTTTGGCGCCTGGACGCCCGCGATCTTTTGGCCGACGGGCGGGGCCTGGCTGGCGCTGCATTTATGGGAGCATTATCGGTATAATTTGACAGAAGCCTTTTTGCGTGAACGGGCTTATCCGGTGTTGAAGGAAGCGTCGCTGTTCTTTCTTGATTTTCTGGTTTTTGATGAGAATGGCTATTTGGTTACATCCCCCTCGCTCTCACCAGAGAATAGCTATGTGAACGAGACGGGACAGGCAGGTGCGCTATGCTCCGGCCCATCTATGGACTCGCAGATCATTTATGCGGTATTTACTGCTTGTATTGAAGCGGCGGAAATTTTGGGGCTGGATGAGGAATGGATTGAGCGATGGACAGGAGCCCGGGCAAAGCTGCCAAAGCCTAAAGTGGGACGTCATGGTCAGATTATGGAATGGGCCGTCGACTATGAAGAACATGAACCGGGCCATCGTCATATTTCTCATTTATTTGCTCTGCATCCGGGGGAACAGATTGTTCCCTATAAAATGCCTGAGCTGGGGGCCGCCGCCAGAAGGACGCTGGAACGGCGGCTGCAGCATGGAGGGGGACACACGGGCTGGAGCCAGGCGTGGATCGCTAACTTCTGGGCCAGGCTTGGCGATGGGGACAAAGCGCATGGCAGCCTGCGCGAGCTGTTGGTCAAGGCAGTGCACCCGAATCTGTTTGGCGATCATCCTCCGTTCCAGATCGATGCTAACTTTGGTGGGGCTGCAGCTATTCAAGAGATGCTGCTGCAATCCCATGGCGGTGAGATCCGACTGCTGCCGGCACTTCCTGCGGCCTGGTCAAGCGGGTCAGTTGCAGGCTTGCGGGCCAGAGGCGGCTTTGTCATTAATATCCGCTGGCAGGCCGGGGAACTGGAAGCCGCAGAGATTTATTCAACAAGCACAAGGGACTGTACTTTGTATAGTAAAGAGCGGCTCGCCATATACGATGCTAAGCATGTTCCTGTAACGATGGCAAGCTTACACTTTGAGCAGGGTTATCGATATACATTTGCTGCGGAGCCTGGACATACCTACCTGATCGTACTTAATAAACAGTAATTTTATAAAGGAGTAAATAACTATGAATAATGAATTGAAGAAGCAGCCAACGGATTATGTTATGGCTCTGCCAACTCCGGAGCAGCTGGCCTGGCAGGATAAGGAGCTGGGCTTGTTTTGTCATTTTGGAATGAATACGTTCTGCGATCAAGAATGGGGAGAAGGCAATGATTCACCTGCTCTGTTCAATCCAACGGAACTGGATGCACGGCAGTGGGTTAGAACGGCAAAAGAGGCGGGATTTCGCTATTTTGTATTGACGGCGAAGCATCATGACGGGTTCTGCCTCTGGCCAACCTCGACAACCGATTATTCCGTCGCTTCCAGCCCGCGGAAAAATGGACAAGGCGACGTTGTAAGAGAATGTGCGAACGCCTGCCGTGAGGAAGGTGTCGGCTTTGGCATCTATGT
Source organism: Paenibacillus sp. 79R4 (assembly GCF_013393165.1). Taxonomy (NCBI): domain Bacteria; kingdom Bacillati; phylum Bacillota; class Bacilli; order Caryophanales; family Paenibacillaceae; genus Paenibacillus; species Paenibacillus sp. 79R4. The sequence continues at coordinate 229,739 of NZ_QJOT01000002.1, forward strand.
CTCTCCTTGGGACAGACATGAGCCATGTTATTCAGATCCACAGAAATACGACGACTTCTATTGTCGTCAATTAGAGGAATTGCTAACGGGTTACGGGCCCCTGGTGGAAATCTGGTTCGATGGCGCTGGCTCCGAAGGCCGTGAATATGACTGGCGGCGGATTATCGGCCTTGTCAAGCAGCACCAGCCAGAGGCGATGATCTTCAATATGGGCGCTCCGACGATACGCTGGGTTGGTAATGAGGATGGACTGGCCCCTTACCCGTGCTGGAATACGGCAAAAACAGCGAAAGGAAGCATGTTCAGTGAAGCTTCCTTGCAGTGGCTGCCGGAGACTCCGGATTGGGTGCCGGCGGAATGCGATGTGCCGATCCGCAAGGATCACTGGTTCTGGCATCCGAATGATGAGAGCTCTTTATTGACCTTAGAGCAATTGATGGATATTTATTACCGTTCAGTGGGGCATGGCGCGACCCTTCTGCTTAACGTCTCTCCGGACGATCGCGGGCTGCTCCCCGAGATAGATGCGAAGCGTCTGCTGGAGCTCGGAGAGGAGATCAGACGTAGATTCAGCCATCCTCTGGCTGAGACGGGGGGCAGCGGTGAACTGCTGGAACTGGAGTTGGTCGAAGCCGCGTTGATTGATCACGTGGTGCTGATGGAAGATATAGCGTACGGGGAACGAGTGCGCCAATATGTTCTTGAAGTCCATGCGGATGGAGAATGGAAGGAGCTCGTTCATGGCAGCGCAATCGGCCACAAGAAAATCGATGTCTTGACACCCGTAAATGCAGATAAAATCCGGTTGCGGCTTACGGAATCTGTGGCTAACCCTATCATCCGCAAATTTGCTGTATACAGCTCGCAATAGTTCTAAATAAATTTGACGACGTATTACAAAAGCCTTCTTTTCCTGGTTGGGATAATTCCTGGTTGGGATAAGAAGGCCTTTGTAATTAGGATGGGTTATAATAATAAGCAGGACAACCTAAGGAGCAAGATATCGAGTGCAAGGAGAATAGAAAAGCATGAAGGAAATAGAGAATTTAAGCAATTATGCTGTAGTAGAAGCATTTATTAATGAGCATGAGTTAAGTTTCCTGTACGTGTCCAAGCCGGATTGCAGCGTGTGCCACGCTATTCTCCCCAAGCTGAGAGCATTATTGGAGCATTTTCCGCAAATGAAGTTAGGACAAGTCAATGCGCTGCAGGTAGAAGAAGTCGCCGGGCATTTGTCGATCTTCACAGCTCCCACGCTGCTCCTATTTGTCAAAGGCAAGGCATATCTGAGAGAGGATCGTTTCGTCCGTTTTGCGGATTTAGAGGAGAAGCTGGCCAGAATATATGAATTCTACACTTCGGATTAACTCATCCGACTATATGTTCTCGGATTTGCCATTATCAGTCCGTGATATCAGGTCCATTTGTTCAGATTTATATTGCCAATGGTGTCGTTTGTGCTATAATGATGTCGAATGGGCAGCCATTCACGTCATGTACAATAGAAAAAGTTATAGACAATGGAAGTTTGGTGTAAATCCAACGCGGTCCCGCCACTGTGATAGACCGAATACGCGGTCTTAAGTCAGGTCTTTTGTCTATGAACTTTGCCAAGACCGGTCATTTCGAGGCGAAAGTGGCTGGTTTACAAGTCTAGTGATGTTCACGCCTCGCTAGGCTTTTTTAATTTGCAGCAGGCTCCGACAATGTCGTCGGTACAGCCGGGTGTTCGCCGCCGAACATATACAATGATGTATTTCAACCCAACCGGGAAATTCTTCAGGGCTGAAGAAACCGTGCACAATGGAGTGCATATCCCTTTTTTTATGTTCATAGCCGTTTATGTGTCTGATCTAAGGACAAGTTCCGGAAGCGGTTGACGCAGATCGGAATAACGGTGTACAGTATAAATGGAAAATTAAATGATAAGAAGCTGCACAATGGCGTGCGCTTATGATAACAAGCAAAGAGGCTTTTGAAGGGAACATCCCTTTGAATGGCCTCTTTTTTTGTTGCAATTACTTCTTGGAGGTGCTTGTATGGATAAACTTTCAATTAAAGCCGACCTCTACATGGGGCAAGGCGCAATGGATCGTCTATCGGAATGGCGAGACAAACGAGTGTTCATCGTCACGGATCCATTTATGATCAAGTCTGGAATGATTGATCGGGTGATTGATCGGTTGGACAGCAGCAATGAGCAGTATATTTTCAGCAATATCGTACCTGATCCGCCGATCGAAGTGGTTACGGAAGGCGTCGAGGCGCTTGGCTCGTTCAACACCGATCTGATCATTGCCATTGGCGGCGGTTCAGCTATCGATGCGGCTAAAGCGATGAAATTGTTTGCCCAAAAACTGCTTGGCCGGCGTGATATCCCGTTCATCGCTATTCCGACAACAAGTGGAACCGGGTCGGAAGTTACGTCATTCTCCGTTATCAGCGACAAACAGAAAAACATTAAGTATCCGCTTGTATCCGACGATATGCTGCCGCAAGAAGCGATTCTGGATCCTGAGCTTGTCCAAAGCGTGCCGGATTTTATCACGGCTGATACCGGGATGGATGTGCTGACGCATGCGATTGAAGCGTACGTATCGATCAAAGCCAATGATATTTCCGATGCGCTGGCGGAGAAAGCAATGAAGCTGGTCTTTGCCTATTTGCCACGAGCTTATAAAGATGGGAATGATCTGGAAGCGCGCGAAAAAATGCATAATGCCTCCTGCCTTGCGGGGATGGCCTTTAATATTGCCTCACTGGGATTGAATCACGGGATCGCCCATGTAGCAGGAGCCAAATTCAAAATTGCCCACGGACGCATGAATGCAGTTCTCCTTCCGCATGTTATCGAATTTAATGCAGATTACAAGCCGGGATACGGCAAAGAGGACAGCAACAGAGCGGCGATTCGCTATGCTGAAATTGCCAAGATTTTAGGGTTGTCGGCCCCCCATGCGAAGAGCGGCGTCCGCAGTCTTATCCAAGCGATCAAACAGCTGCAGAAGCAGGTGAATATGCCACAGACGCTGCGAGAATGCGGTGTGGAACAAGCATTGCTTGAAGAGATGAGGGAATCGATCGCTGAAGGAGCGCTGAAAGACGGGTGTACGGAAACGAATCCACGTGTTCCTGCGGCAGAGGATGTGCTTCGAATTTTGAACAAAATGTTTCAATTCTAGGATCAAGTCGAGATTTGACGGATTTTGTGTTGACATCGCTTGCATTATTCAAATATAGTAAAAGTAACACAACGGCGTGTTGCCTATAATCAAAGCAAAGTGGCTTCTTAAAAATTCCGCGTGAACTTTTCCGCGTAAACTTTTAAGGGGCTTTTATTGTTTTTTGCAGGGGATTTTAGCGTTTTTGATACGAGAGTGAGATGAGAAGCATGGAACAAGGAGCCGAGAAACAACGTGTAATTCAGGAGTATGTGCCTGGTAAACAGGTCACATTGGCTCACATTATTGCAAACCCGAACCCGGATATATATAAGAAGCTGGGACTCGGAAACGAAGCGCATCAGTCGATCGGCGTCATGACGATTACCCCGAGCGAAGCCTCCATTATCGCTGCGGATATCGCAACAAAGGCGGCTGGCGTCCAGATCGGTTTTGTCGATCGTTTCAGCGGCTCACTTGTTATTACGGGCGATGTATCATCAGTTGAATCTGCGATCAGCGAAGTGTTGCTTGGATTGCAAAATATATTGGGCTTCTCGGCGAATACAAGTATTACGAGAACGTAGGGGAAGCTTAGGATGAAGAAAATCATATTTGCCGGAAGTACGGGATCGGGCAAAACCACGCTGTGCCAATGGTTGCACGGTGAGAAGATTGCCTACAAGAAAACGCAAGCCGTCGAAAATTTCGATCAGGCCATCGATACGCCTGGCGAATGCATCGAGAATCGGTATTTATACAAAATGCTGTTGGTCTCCAGTGTAGACGCTGACGTAATCGGACTGGTTCAGGATTGTACCAAAGAAGACAGCTACTTCCCGCCGGCTTTTGCGACAGTATTTGCCAAACCGGTTATCGGGGTGGTAACGAAAGTCGAGCTGGCTAAGTCGCAAGAGGAAATCGAACAGGCCAGAGCTCATTTGGCGGCAGCTGGGGTGGAGCAAGTTTTTGAAGTCTCAACGATCGAGAATGTAGGAGTGGATGCCCTTCGAGATTACTTAGAGGAGTAAACGATTCCGGTTCAATGCAAGCGGGACTTTAACTGTATGGCAGACAAGCAAATAACGACAGACAATGAGGTGCATGACGCATGAATGGAAAAATTGTAATAGTCGATGACGAACCTATTACAAGAATGGATATTCGTGAGATGCTCGAGGAGGCGGACTACAATGTAGTAGGCGAAGCTTCCGATGGCTTTGAAGCTATCGAATTATGCAAGAAGCATCTGCCTGACCTCGTCATCATGGATGTTCAAATGCCCATTTTGGATGGGCTTAAGGCGAGCAAACGAATTCACTCAGAGCAGCTGGCAGGCGGGATCATTCTATTGACCGCTTACAGCGACAAACAGACGATTGAAAAGGCATCCGCTGTCGGTGCGCTTGGCTACCTGGTAAAGCCGCTTGATGAAAAGTCGTTCATTCCTATGGTGGAAGTAACCATCGCCAAAGGCAGGGAATTCCGCAAGCTGGAACAAAATCTCTCGAAGCTCACGCAGAAGATGGAAGAACGCAAAGCCGTCGAAAAAGCAAAGGGCATATTGATGAGAGAAAACGGTTATACGGAAGAAGAAGCCTATCAAACCCTGCGCAAACTAAGCATGGATCGACGGTGTCCAATGATTGAAATTGCAAGCACTATCGTCATTTCCTATGATTGATTTCAAAGAGCGGGTCAGGCAGTTGTGCCACCTTCATACCGGATTGTCGGAAGGGGAGATAACCCAGATCTGCGAAATTGCCGAGTCTTTCGAAATGACCGAGGTGGAGGATGATGTCTTCATCGACGTATTGTCCAGCATGGCAAACGAAGCAGTGGTAGTATACCATCGCAGTCCCTGTCCAGGAAAATCGGTATATCAATTTCCGGTAACGGGTAAAAGGGCGCTTCGTGAAAATGAACCTGGCGTTCTGCGCACGTTGGAGACAGGCATTATGTCGCAGGGGCTCGTTGCCAATACACAGGAGAATCATCTGGTTCGGCAAACGGTATATCCTATTAAAAATCAGGCAGGCGTCATTGCCGTCCTGATCTATGAAAAAGATATCAGCGATAATATACAAGCCCACTTCAATATGCAGGGGATGTCATACGAGGATGGGGAGATGTCCTCAATGCTGACGGCAATGCTGCAGTTCAAGGATTCGATCATCAATCAATTGGAGGATGCCGTTCTGGTGTTCGACAAATACGGGTTTTTGAAGCTGAAAAACGAACGGGCGGATGTATATTACAGACAGCTTGGTTATTTGGAAGATATCCAGGGGTTGCATTACGATAATTTATCACTGGATCAGACGATGTTCTCGGAGGTGATGAGCCAGCATTCCTCCTCCCCATGTTGTCCGCTTACAGTTGAGGTGAAAGCCGCGGGCCGTTACTATCAGGTCAAACGCTTGTTTATTGAGGAAAAGGGGTTATGCGTAGGCGTTATTTTGCATGATATCACCGAGATCAGGAACAAGGAAGCCGAGATTATCTCCAAATCGGTTGCCATCCGCGAGATTCATCATCGGGTAAAAAATAATTTGCAGATGGTAGCATCCCTGCTGCGCATTCAGGGACGGCAGTGCAAAAGCCCGGAAGCCAAGAAATGCCTGGATGACAGCGTCGCCAGGGTACTTGCGATCGCGGCCACGCATGAATTATTATCGACGGAGATCCAGGCGGAAGTGGATCTGATGGAGGTGATCCGATTGATTGCATCTAATATCGAACGCTGTTTTGTCGATTGTCATGCAATCAAGATGGAGATCCTATCGGAGCAAGGGATTTGCTTGGACAGCGATCGAACCGTCACCGTCGCATTGATTGTCAGCGAGTTGCTGCATAACAGTTATGAACATGCCTTTGGCGATTGCTCGATTGGGAAAATCACGGTCAAAACCAGAGCAGAAGGCGGATTGGTGACGGTCGTTGTGGAGGATGACGGAGCCGGCTTCATCGTCGAGGAAGCTTCGCAAAAAAGCTTGGGGCTGTCGATTGTGCGAAGCTATGTCAAAGACAAGCTGAAAGGCAAGCTTTCAATTGAATCCGGCAATAAGGGCACAACCGTGACCTTTACATTTAAACAATAATATCAGCGGGCTACAAGGGCGTAGTCTTATAAGCGATGAGGCTTAAAGTAAACCATTTCGGTACATCCGGGTGGTTATCACTTTAAGCCTTTTTGTGTTAAGTGCGCGTTCAGAATGGCCGGTTTTCTTGTCAAAAGCGGGCTTTTTGAACAAGGCGTAGTCCCATGATCAGAAATCAAGCCAGGGGGTGAACAAAGTGGAAGAACAATTGCTCAGCGTAGGCATCGATATGGGAACTTCTACGACTCAGCTGGTACTTTCGAAGCTTCATATCCAAAACATGGCTTCTTCGTTTTCGGTGCCGCGCTTGGTGATTACGGAGAAAGAAGTGGTCTACCGAAGCGACATTTGCTTTACTCCCGTGTTGGAGGACAACCGCATCGACATGTTGAGGATTCAGTCCTTCATAGAGGAGCAGTACAAAAAGGCCGGCATCCATAAGGATGAAATCCAGACAGGAGCGGTTATCATCACGGGTGAGACGGCACGTAAAGAAAATGCCAGTGAAGCCGTGTTATCGCTAAGCGGTTTTGCCGGTGATTTCGTAGTCGCCACTGCGGGTCCTGATTTGGAGAGCATTATCGCCGCCAAGGGAGCAGGTGCCCATACGTATTCCAAAGAGCATGGCACTTCAATCGTCAACATCGACATTGGCGGGGGCACAAGCAATTTGGCCTTATTCGCCGATGGCGATCTGCTGGACACGGGCTGCCTTGATATTGGTGGGCGGCTGATCAGGGTAGATCGAGACTCGCATGCCATCACGTATATTGCGCCTAAAATTAAGCTGCTTGCCGAACGAAAGGGAATTCGTCTTGCAATGGGGCAGCGGGCCACTCCGGATGAACTTCAGCCGATGATCGGGGAGATGGTCAAGCTGCTTGAAGAAAGCGTCGGCCTCAGACCGCCGGGAGACTTCTATGGCACCATTCTCACCAACAAAGGGCTAAAGCTGGATCGGGCAATCCCGTGCATTTCCTTCTCCGGAGGGGTCGCGGACTACATTTATCATGAAGCGACAGGGGACATATTCGAGTTCGGAGACATCGGCATATTGCTGGGAAGAGCTATCGCCGCTTCCCCATTAACGCAGCAGTTAACCGTGGCCCGATCAACCGAGACCATCCGGGCTACCGTTGTCGGAGCAGGCTCCCATACGACAGAGATCAGCGGCAGCACGATTACCTATACGGAGGACAGCTTCCCGATCAAGAATATACCGATTCTAAAGCTTGCGGCCATCGATGAGTCGGGAAGCAGCGAGCGGCTGGCTCAGGCCATCACGGATAAGCTGGATTGGTTCAAGCTGAACAATGATTTGCAGCGGGTGGCTATCGCGGTGGAAGGAAAAAAGAATGCGAGCTTTCAGGAGGTTCAGAAATATGCCCAAGGTTTGTATAAGGGGATGTCTGAAATGCTGGAGCGGGAATATCCGCTCATTGTGATTGTTCATCATGATCTGGCGAAGGTGCTTGGACAGACTCTGTATGCCCTGCTGGATTACAAGAAAGATGTTATCTGCATCGACAGCGTACAGGTAGACAATGGCGATTATATCGATATCGGCAAGCCGATTGCGGATGGCAAGGTGCTGCCTGTCGTTATTAAAACGCTGGTGTTTCACTAAGAGTAGTCCATTACCATTACCGATTCAAGATTCTACTAATCGAGCAGCATTTGGAAGGAGGAGCTTTTGTGATTTTAAAAACGAAATTGTTCGGCCGAGTCTATCAATTCAAGACGCTTATGGAAGTGATGGCAAAAGCTAATGAAGAAAAGTCGGGGGATATGCTGGCCGGATTGGGAGCAGCTTCGTCCGAAGAGCGCGTAGCTGCCAAGGTGGTTCTTTCGCAGATCAAGTTGTCGGACTTGCGCAATCATCCGGCGGTTCCTTACGAAGAGGATGAAGTAACCCGCATTATTCAGGATGCCGTGAACGAGCGAATTTACAGTGAAATACAAAACTGGACTGTAGAAGAGCTTCGGGAATGGATTTTGAATGAGAACACAACGGAAGGCGACATCAAGCGCATCTCCCGTGGACTGACAGCGGAAATGATCGCTGCGGTTGCAAAAATTATGACGAACCTGGATCTGATATACGGAGCCAAGAAGATCCGGGTAACGGCGCATGCCAATACGACGATCGGTCGTCCAGGCACGTTGTCGGCACGGCTGCAGCCGAATCACCCGACAGATGATCCCGACGGTATCATGGCTTCCCTGATGGAAGGCCTGACCTTCGGGATCGGGGATGCGGTGCTCGGACTCAATCCGGTTGACGACTCCGTCGAAAGCGTTACGCGTGTCTTGAATCGGTTCGAGGAGTTCCGTCAGAAGTGGGAAATTCCAACGCAGACCTGTGTGCTGGCTCACGTCACCACCCAGATGGAAGCAGTTAAACGCGGCGCGCCAACAGGACTTATTTTCCAATCGATCGCAGGTTCGCAGAAAGGCAATGAAGCGTTTGGCTTCAATGCGGCCACGATCCAAGAAGCGCAGCAGCTTGTGCTGCATCAAGGCCAAGTGGTTGGGCCAAACGTCATGTATTTCGAAACCGGGCAAGGCTCCGAGCTGTCTTCCGAAGCCCATCACGGCATCGACCAGGTGACCATGGAAGCACGCTGCTACGGCTTTGCGAAGCGGTACAATCCGTTCCTTGTCAACACGGTTGTCGGCTTCATCGGGCCTGAATATTTGTATGATGCCAAGCAAGTTATTCGCGCCGGTCTGGAAGATCACTTCATGGGCAAGCTGACAGGCATCTCGATGGGCTGCGACGCCTGCTACACGAACCATATGAAGGCAGATCAGAACGACTTGGAAAATCTGGCGGTTCTGCTGTCTACTGCAGGCTGCAACTTCTTTATGGGCATCCCGCATGGCGACGATGTAATGCTGAACTATCAAACGACCGGATACCATGAAACGGCAACGCTTCGTGAATTGCTTGGACTGCGTCCAATTCGGGAGTTCGAACAATGGATGGAGAAAATGGGCTTTATCGAAAACGGCAAATTGACCAAAAGAGCCGGGGATGCGTCCGTATTTCTCAAGTAAGGAAAGGAGGAGGCTCATATGAACGAAAAAGATTTGAAATCGATGATCGAATCGATATTAAACGAGATGGTTGGCAACAAGATAGAGCAAGAAACAGCGGTGCCGGTTGTAGTAGCAGAACCTGAGGAATCGGCGCATGAAATTAGTGCAGAGGCGGCCGCAGATCCCCAAGGGGCAGACGAGCCCGAGGCGGTACAGCCCGACGACGGCGAATGCCTGGACGACATAACGGAAATTAACCTTCGCGAGCTTTTGCTTGTGCCTGATCCGGCAGACCGTGAAGGCTACATGAGAATGAAAGCAAAGACACCGGCTCGCCTGGGTGTCTGGCGTGCAGGGCCGCGGTATAAGACGATTACTTCGCTGCGTTTCCGCGCCGACCACGCCGCTGCGCAAGATGCTGTATTCTCCTACGTATCGGAGGATTTTGTCAAGGAAATGAAGCTGCTGCCGATCGCAACGATGTGCAGGGATAAGGACGAATACATTACGCGTCCGGACCTGGGACGCCAGTTCTCAGCCGAGACCATCGAGTATATCAAGCAGAACACAACTCCGCAGGCCAAGGTACAAATTATGGTTGGGGACGGCTTGAGCTCGGCGGCCATTGAAGCCAACCTGCGGGATATCATTCCATCGATGACTCAAGGTTTGAAAATGTACGGAATTGAAGCCGGCCATATTTTATTCGTCAAACACTGTCGGGTTCCTTCGATGGACGTGATCGGCGATGTGACGGGAGCGGATGTTATTTGCCTGCTTGTCGGCGAACGCCCGGGTCTTGTAACGGCAGAATCCATGAGCGCCTACATTGCTTATAAACCGACAGTGGGCATGCCTGAAGCGAGACGTACCGTTATCTCCAACATTCATTCGGGCGGTACGCCTGCGGTAGAAGCAGGGGCGCATATTGCTGAGCTGATCAAGACCATGATTGACCGAAAAGCATCGGGGATCGATCTGAAATTATAGGGAAGGGCTGGGAGATACGTATGAGAAACGAACCGATTCATGCACAGGTGCTTGGCATGAAGCTCATTTCCAACGTAAGCCTGGATATGGCAAACAAGCTTGAGCTGAAGCCGCACCATAAAAGTTTGGGTATCATTACGGCGGATATTGACGATGTAACCTATGCAGCGCTCGATGAAGCGACAAAAGCAGCTGCGGTCGATGTTGTATATGCAAGAAGCATGTACGCCGGATCAGCCAATGCTTCGACGAAGCTGGCGGGTGAAGTCATAGGGATTTTGGCAGGGCCAAACCCGGAGGAGGTACGAAGCGGATTAAATGCCGTCGTTGATTTCATCGAAAGCGGGGCTCATTTCGTTAACGCCAATGAGGATGGTAGCATTACCTATTTCGCTCATTGTGTATCCCGCACAGGTTCCTATTTATCCGAAACGGCAGGGATTCAGGAAGGGGAGGCGCTGGCCTATTTAATCGCTCCGCCGCTGGAAGCGATGTATGCCCTCGATGCGGCATTGAAAGCCGCCGATGTTACGATGGCCGCCTTCTTCGGCCCGCCTTCCGAGACTAACTTTGCCGGTGGTCTGCTGACCGGAAGCCAGTCGGCCTGCAAGGCAGCCTGTGATGCCTTTGCGGATGCTGTCCAGTTCGTAGCGGACAACCCGACGAGTTATTAAGGTAACGGCCCATGAGATATAGCGCATTAGGGTTGGTCGAGGTTAGAGGATATTTGGGCGCAGTCGCTGCAGCAGATGCCGCTTTAAAGGCGGCAAGCGTTACCTGCATCGGCGTGGAGATCATCAAGGGCGGATTGGTGACCGTCAAGCTGGAAGGTGATGTTGGAGCTGTGCAAGCCGCCGTTGCAGCGGGAGCGGAGATGGCGAAGCAATTAAATGTGCTGCTGACCCGCCATGTGATTGCCAGAATGCATGAGGAGACGGCAGCCTTGGTTGAAGGACTGCACGATGCAGACGCAAGTCCGCGTCCGGCAGATGGAGCCGCAGATAAGTTGCCACAGAAACAAGCCGTGGAAGCTGCTGAGATGGATGCTGGACAATGGGCTGGATCAGGTGAGATCAAAGAGAATGCAGCCGAGGCTCAACCAGAGTCGATACCACCAATAACGGAGGAAATCCAACTCCGGGCGGCGGAAGAGAAATCCACAACAGCTATCAAAGAAGCAGAAATAGCTAAAGACGGTGTGAAGCAGGCGGATGCTGCCGAGAAGTCATCTTTACCGGATAAAAAGCAGACCGCTGCCCTTAATAACAAGGACAATGACGGTAAACCTCGTGCGCAGCCGAAGCAAACCTCGGCAGCCAAAGTCGGGAAGAAATCAAATAAAGCAAGTTCATAAATACGTCTAGCGATCTAAAAATGCAGTAGAGAGAAGGAATATTGATGGAAACATTGGATAAAGACCTGAGATCCATTCAAGAAGTCCGTGATTTGATCAAGAAGGCCAAGCATGCGCAAGTGAAGCTTGCCGCTATGACGCATGAACAAATCGATGCGATCATCAAAGCTGTTGCCGATGCGGGTTACGAGCATCGCGAAGTACTGGCGAAAATGGCCAGTGAGGAAACAGGCTTCGGTCGCTGGCAGGACAAGGTCATCAAAAATGCTTTTGCTGCTAAGCAGGTGTACGAGTCCATTAAGGACATGAAAACCGTCGGCATCCTGAAGGATGACAAGGAGGCCAAGCTGATGGAGGTAGCTGTTCCAGTCGGCGTCATTGCCGGCCTGATTCCCTCTACCAACCCGACCTCGACGGTCATCTACAAAACGCTCATTGCGCTTAAAGCCGGCAACAGTATTGTGTTTTCCCCGCATCCCAATGCGCTGAAATGTATTTTGGAAACGGTGAAAGTGATCAGTGAGGCCGCTGTACAGGCCGGATGTCCGGAAGGAGCGATTGGCGTCATGACGGTCCCGACTATCCAAGGAACGGATCATTTGATGAAGCATAATGATGTTGCCTTGATTCTTGCAACGGGCGGAACGGCGATGGTTAAGGCCGCATACTCGTCCGGTACGCCGGCCATTGGCGTTGGACCTGGCAACGGTCCGGCATTTATCGAGAAGAGCGCGAATATCCCGCTTGCGGTTAAACGCATTATGGATTCCAAGACTTTCGACAACGGCACAATTTGCGCATCGGAACAATCCGTTGTCGTCGAAGCATGCAGCAAGGAAGCGGTTGTGGCTGAATTTAAAAAACAAGGCGCGTATTTCCTCTCTGCAGAGGAAGCCGATCAACTTGGCAAATTTATCATGCGTGCCAATGGCACCATGAACCCGCAAATCGTTGGCCGCAGCGTAGAGCATATTGCAAAACTGGCGAATCTGGATGTTCCTGCAGAAGCGCGCGTGCTGATTGCCGAAGAAACCCGCGTAGGCCGCAATGTTCCTTACTCACGCGAGAAGTTGGCCCCTATTTTGGCTTTCTATACTGAAGACAGCTGGGAGGCCGCATGCGAACGCTGCATCGACATTTTAAATGGAGAAGGCGCGGGCCATACGATGTGCATTCACTCCGAAAATGAAGAGATTGTGCGTCAGTTCGCTCTGAAGAAGCCGGTATCCCGCTTGCTCGTCAATACACCGGGTACGCTGGGCGGTATCGGCGCTACAACAGCACTTGCACCAGCGCTTACACTCGGCTGCGGCGCGGTTGGCGGAAGCTCCACATCCGACAACATCAGCCCGTTGAATCTGCTTAACATACGCAGAGTCGCTTATGGACTAATGGAGATGGAAGATTTGGAGCGCAAGGAAGAGTCGCAATCGAAGACAGCCTGCAGTCTTCCAGAGGATAAAGAGCAGCTTATCAGCATGATTGTGGCACGCATCCTTGAACAAATGTAAGTTCAACATGATTTCATAGACAAACAGATCCATCTTTTATAGAACCATCTAATCTATTATAGGTAACACCGGTAACCCCAAAATTCAATATAAATATAAATTATTAGGAGGAATTTTATTATGGCAAACGCAAACGCATTGGGAATGGTAGAAACGAAAGGTTTGGTAGGAGCCATCGAGGCGGCAGATGCAATGGTGAAAGCAGCGAATGTTACCCTCATCGGCAAAGAGCAAATCGGTGCAGGTCTCGTAACGGTTATGGTTCGCGGTGATGTAGGTGCTGTGAAAGCAGCTACCGATGCAGGCGCAGCAGCGGCAGAACGAGTTGGCGAGTTGCTGTCGGTGCACGTTATTCCAAGACCACATGCCGAAGTAGATGCAATCCTGCCAAAAACCAACAAAGCGGAATAACTATAACCGGACAAGCCGGATAACAAAGACAGCAGGATGCGGGCGCTCAATGCCCGCATTCCGCTTCTATTCATAGTGCTTGATCCTGGCTTGAAACGGTATGGACGTTCGCATATAGGAATATGAACACGCATTCGCCATAAAAGGATGTGAAAGCATGGCTGTGATTACGGAAAGTGAGCTGCGGAAGGCTTTTCGAAATCGGAATCCGAAGGATGCTGCCGTTTATGAGGCGGCGGCTGGAACTATACTGACGCCCTCAGCTAAGAGCTTCTTGACCGATCATCAGATTGAATTGCGGTATGTGACGGCCGCTGAGACGGATAAAGATACGAAAAATGAATCGGTCCCAGAAACCGCGCAAGCCCAGGCGTCACAAAAAGAAGTAAAGCTTCAGGTTACGTCTAACCTGGACGTTGAACCGGCAGCTGGCGGGAAAAAGAGGTTTCGTACGCTGTACGGCGGATTTTTGGAAACGAAGCCTGAGCATATGACTCATTTGTATGGAAATATGCTTGTTTTTAAGGATCATCCACGGATATTGTTCCGCGGGAAGCTGGACTCATTAGAGACGAAAATATTGGAAGCGCAAATCAGCTGCTCCAAGCTGAAGATGAGCAAGCTGGTCAGCGACTTGGAAGAGATTTTGCAGTTCGTTAGACGGCTTGTACGCTGCGAGGTGTTAAGCGAGAGCATTGAGGAGTTCTATTTGCTTGGACTGGATCCCAAGGAACTCAGGGAGCAGTCCCATTTTCCCAAGAAATATTTCGGACTGGAACATTTTCAACCCAGCTATGATATGGGCGAAGCGGTTGTTGTCATAAATGCATTGCGCACATTGACGAGGGAGACAGAACTGCTGGCTTATCAAGCTTTTAAGAAGGAACACGGAGATGTGGAACGTGAAGATATTATTCGCTCATTGAACAGGTTGTCATCCTTGTTCTGGATTATTATGTTCCGTATCCGTGTTGGAGAGTACAACTGAAGAGGTGACTTAGGTGGATAACCAACTGGTTGAGAGCATCATTCATGAAGTGGTCAAACGCGTGCAGGAGGAAACCTGCATCGAAATCGAAGCATCCGGCAAGCATGTCCATTTGTGCCGCGAAGATATCGATGCCTTGTTCGGCAAGGGCTATCAACTGACAAAAGCCAAGGATCTTTCCCAGCCGGGACAATATGCTTGCAAGGAACGCGTGACGCTGATCGGGCCCAAGGGCTCTTTGCATAATGTTGTCGTGTTGGGGCCGGAACGTAAAGCATCGCAAGTAGAGGTATCGCTCACGGATTCGGTCGTGCTTGGAATATCCGCTCCGGTAAGAGAAAGCGGCAAGCTGGAAGGGACTCCGGGAGTGATCATTGCTTCCGGCAGCAATATGATTCGGCTGGAACAAGGATTGATTGCTGCACAGCGCCATATTCACGTTAAGGCAGAAGATGCCGAGAAATACAACGTGAAAAACGGTGAAATCGTACAGGTAAAAGTGTATGGCAAACGTCCGCTTATTTTTGATGATGTGCTAATTCGGGTAAGCCCGAATTATGAGACTTATATGCATATCGATTATGACGAGGCCAACGCCTGCGGTTTTACAAAAGGCACGAAGGGAAAAATTTTGAAATAAAGGCATCCGGATTTAGGAGCGTGAAAAAATGAACATTGAAGCTCTGGATCGGGCTGCAGTGATCGAAGCCGTGACGGCCGAGGTTATGAAGCAGCTGGAACAACTGGCGGAGGGAAAGTCGGTAGCGGCAGCCCAAAAGCAAGCGGTGCTTCTGACTGCGGAGCCAATGCCGGAACTGGAAAACAAGCTGAAGCCCTATTATGAGGTGCGTTATTACGATGAGACACTTAGAGACTGCGATGTGCTGATTATCCCCAGCATCTGCATTCAGCTCTTAGCCCACCTTGCCAACGGCATAAGCGCAGGCCCGCGTGAACGGTTCGTATTGATGATGCTGCTGAAAGGACGCAAGGTTATTGCACTTGAAGAAGGATTGCTTTATCGCAAATACAAATCGACTGCTCCTGTATTGCTATACAAAATGTATGACGAATTTGCGGGCAAGCTAAGCAACTGCGGTATCCGAATAGCGAACGAAGCAGGATGGCTTGCGGCTTGCTTGGACGAAGACCGGGCTGCCAATATGCAGGCAGTCCATCATGCGTCATCGGCAGAGATAACGGATGAGGCCGAAGTATTAAAACGCAAGGTCATAACCGAAGCAGAAGTGAAAAAGCATCGCTTGCGGAACGGAACAGAAATCATTATAGATCGGCATAGCATCATTACGCCGCTGGCTCAGGATTATTTGCGTATGCAGCAAATGCAGGTACGAAGAAGATAACGGGCGGGGTGAACCTATGATCATGGGACAAGTTTTGGGAAGCCTATGGGCTACCCGCAAGGATAATAAGCTGAACGGGATGGCCTTCCTCGTGGTCAAACCATTAGCGTATGGCAAGGAACCCGCCACTGGCGAATGTTTTGTCGCTGTGGATAATGCCGGGGCGGGAATAGGGGATACAGTGCTGGTTACGACCGGGAGCGCGGGCCGAACCTCGTTTGCCAATTCAGACGTTCCTGTTGATGCGGTCATTGTAGGTATCGTTGATTCCATCGAGGTGACACATGACTAGTGCAATAGGTGTGATTGAGCTGCGCAGCATTAGCAAAGGTTACGAGACGGCTGACCGTATGCTGAAGACTGCGCCCGTTGAAGTGCATCATATGAAACCGATCTGCCCAGGCAAGTTTCTGATCATCATGAGCGGCGATACAGCGGACGTACAGGCGGCGATGGAGACTGCTAAGGCAGAAGTCGGCGAGTTTCGAATCAGCGATTTTGAATTGCAGGGCGTTCATTCCGACATTATCGCTGGCTTAAAGCGCCGTAGCTCCTCACAACCTGTAGATGCGCTTGGAATTGTGGAGACGTCGACGGTGTCATCGGGGATTTTTGCGTTAAATGAAGCTTTGAAGCAATGCGATATTCATATGAAAAAAATGAATCTTGGCATGGCGATAGGCGGCAAATTCCTCGCCGTGTTTACGGGAAGTGTCAGCGATGTCGAGCAGGGGATGAAGGTATTTGTATCCTCCATGGATCCAAAGCGAATGGTTCATCATACGGTGCTTCGTTCCCCGTCTGAGGAAATCATTCAACACTTCCGGTAAGGAGTTTCCAGAGCAGCAGGCTATCATTTGCTTTGGGTCATATAGCGAAAGAATGGGGGAGCATGTACGTGGAGATTAATGAAATTATCATATACGGCATGGTTATTTTCATGATTCTGGGTGCGATCGATAAGTGCATTGGCTACAAGTTCGGCTTGGGGCATCAATTCGATGAGGGGATTATGGCTATGGGGTCGCTTACACTTGCCATGGTGGGGATCATTTGCCTGTCTCCGGTCCTGGCCAAAGTGCTAAGTCCGATCGTTGTTCCGGTATACAGCGCATTGGGGGCAGACCCTGCCATGTTTGCCACAACCTTGCTGGCGAATGATATGGGCGGCTTCTCGTTAGCCCAAGAACTGGCGCAAAGCCCGGAAGCAGGATTATTCGCAGGCACGATTTTGGGGGCTATGCTTGGCCCGACGATTGTATTTATCATCCCGGTTGCGCTTGGCATTATTAAGAAGGAAGACCAGAAATATTTGGCTACCGGCGTGCTTGCCGGTATTGTAACAATCCCGCTGGGCTGTTTGATTGGCGGTTTGGTTGCAGGTTACTCGATCAGCATGATTTTGTCCAACCTGGTTCCAATCATTTTGTTTGCTGTCCTGATCGTGCTTGGATTGTGGAAGTTTCCGCAAGGCATGATCAAAGGATTTACGATTTTTGGGCAATTCATCGTTATTGTAGCGACATTGGGACTCGCTTGCGGCATAACTCAGCAATTGACCGGGATGACCATCATTCCGGGGCTTGCTCCGGTTGAAGACGGAATCAAGATCGTTGGCGATATCGCTATAGTACTCGCCGGCGCTTTTGCAATGGTATTTGTGATTACGAAAGTATTTAATAAACCGCTAATGAAGCTGGGCCAACTGCTCGGTATGAATGAGATTGCGGCAGCTGGCCTGGTGGCTACGCTCGCTAACGTCATTCCCATGTTTGGCATGATGAAAGACATGGATGCGCGGGGCAAGGTCATTAACGTTGCATTCGCTGTGTCGGCTGCATTTGTATTCGGCGATCATCTTGGCTTTACGGCCGGAGTTGCGAAGCAAATGATCTTCCCGATGATTGTCGGCAAGCTGGTCGGAGGGATTACGGCGATCATTGTAGCCGTATTTCTGGCTAAGAAGATGGCTCCGGACTCGAAGGAGCCGCAGAAGGACTTACAGCAGATTTCATAGCATTCAGCATTTCCCTCAGTTCTTTTAATAGAGCTGAGGGTTTATTTTTTTTCGATAGGATGCGGGACAAGGAAGGCTTCAAGGGCTTAAAAACCAAATGGTTTATATTGCTATTAAAGGTATCATATGGTATAAAATTAATAGAATCATAGAGTTCTATTTTAATCAATAAAGGGAGATTCACAGGTATCCGGAAGGCGGTGTATAAAACAGACGGAAGGGCGGTAAATGCAACAAGTTCAAGCCCGTCAACGTCGGTCAATGTAACCGGGTGGTTCAAGAAAAATTATGCCGAGGTGAGCATTTTGAAAATTAAAATTATGAAATTAGCGGTCGCAGCTATCATTCTACTTCCACTATTGCTCGGTCTTAGCTTTCAGGCAAATGCAGAACTAACGAATATCGGAAGCCCGAAACCGGGCATTGATGTGAAATATCCGGATAATCTGAACGATACATGGAAGACACCGATTTCCAATGGAATCTCCGCCTGGAATGGTACTGCAACCAAGGTCACTATCGGTTATCTGAGTTCCTCCACGAATACCATCACGGCAGCCCAGTACGCCGATACATGGTACGGATTAAACACACAATGGTCATCCCCTTATAAATACACCATTCAATTAAACGCCAGAACTATCACCAGAGATGCCACGAATTTCTCCAATTTCGTCAAGGGAGCCACCGTTCATGAATTTGGCCATTGCTTCTTCTTGAAGGATAACCCCAATACAACACAAGCCTCGATTATGAAATATACTAACAACTTTAATACCGTAACAACCCCACAGCCGTATGACATTAATGACGTTAATTCCGTTTATTAATTAGAGGACCTGGAGGAGGATGGGCATGAATAAAAGTAAATGGGTTCCTGTGTTCTCGGTATTTTGCCTCACTATGGCGCTGCTTGGTTGTGGATCTAATGGAGCAAAGTCCAACGAATCGCAAGCTTCTGCCAGCAAAGCTTCTGAAGCCGTTCCGAAGCAGGAAATCTCGATTGAGGCTTCTTTTCCGAAATACAGCAGCTTGGGGGAACTCGAAAATCAGGCAGACCTGATCGTTGAAGGGCGGATACTAAGCTCTACATTCCAATTTCTGAATGTTGCTCAGAAGCCTTCCGATCCCGCTGATGCGCAATTAAACCCGGGCACCGATCCTGCGGACAGTCCGCTGATCCCATACACTATTTACGATGTGCAGATTCAGAAGGTTTATAAAGGTGAGGTGACGGAGAAGGAGACTATACAAGTAAAACAGGTTGGCGGCGAGAATCAGAAGACGATCTTCAAGGTTAATGATTCGACCGGGCTTAAAATGAATGGCGATTATATTATGTTCCTGGCAACTTACGATCACTCTCCTGCATCCCTGCTGAACCCGATTCAAGCTTCTTATCAGCTGGTTGATAACCAGATTGTCGCTAGCGACAAGAACCCGATCAAGCTGAACTTCAAGGATTTGAAGCAGCTAACGGAGTCATCGTCTATGAAGTGAATATGCTGTTAAATGCAGAAGACTCATATCCAGGGCCAGCAGGTCTGAAGAATATGAGTCTTTATTTTTAGCGATTTAGGGTTGCCGAAGCGGAAGGACGACAGCTCCTTTTTCGGGCATAGGCACTGCATCGGTTCCTGTGAAATATAACGGAAGCCCCTCCGCCAATATGGGATGAGGAGTGGACAATGGATTTTGCCGCTGATGATGAATATGCAGATGGGGCTCAGAGCTTGAACCGCTGTTGCCGACCCGCCCCAGAACATCGCCCGGCTTCACATGGTCCCCAATCTGAACTTGAACACTATTTTGCCGAAGATGGTTCAGGAGCAAATAAGTCCCGGTCTCATCTATTTTCAAGTAGACATGATTGCCTTCCATAGACAGCACATCCTCTGAACCGGGTGTTATATCGGGCTCTGCGCCGTATGCAGCGATAACTGTACCGGATACAGGGGCGATTACATCTTGATTCCATATCCCGTAGTCTTCAAAATGAGTACTGCCTGTGCTATATGGCTCCATCAGCAGATCATATGCCCAGCGCTCTGACGGCCATATGACGTGGGGAAGATTGGTATGGGTGGAATCCCCGCCCCAGCCGACAACCGTGGGTCCGGCAAGAGGCCAGGTAGCGGTAACGGCGGGTTTGGTTCTGTCGATTTGTGCGGGGTAAGGCATCCGAATGATATTTAATGTGAGAAGCAGATGCAGCGCCATTATCGTACATAGCCCAAAAGTGATTATTCGACCTGCAAGCCGTCTTCTCTTGGACAGATTGATCGCGATAAGGACAAGACTGATCAGCATGCCTGCGGAGCCGAGGAACGGTATAACGAGCTTTAGCAGAAACCAGGCGTAAACCGACGGCAAGCCGGACGCCCCCAGGACAATCATCCACAGCAAAAAAAGGATGAAGGCCAGCAACGTGTTGGTATTCCCGATTTTGCGGTTAATTTTTCTCATAACTACCTCTATATTCAATATTGTCGATAATAACCTCTTAATCTATAACGATTGAAATAGTAGAATTACTACATAAGTATAGCTGAGATGAGCGGATGAATTAGAGAATGGTTGATATTCTGACATAATGAGAAGCTGGGAGATTTGGAGGAGACCAGAGTTGAACACACATGTAGCAGAACGGGTTAGAAATTTGCCTTTAACGCCGGGGGTATATTTGATGAAGGATTCCCGGGGAACGATTATCTATGTTGGCAAGGCCAAGCAGTTGAAGCGGAGGGTTCAGTCGTATTTTCATCATGCCAAGTCTCATTCGCCGAAGATCGCCAAGCTGGTCGCCCACATCGCTGAGCTGGAGTATCGCAATACCGATACGGAGTTTGAAGCATTTATGCTGGAGTGCAGACTGATTCAAGAGCTGAAGCCAATGTATAACAGGAAGATGAAGAATCCGCTCGCCTATACCTATGTAGCGGTTCGAAATAAGGCCGGTTTGCGGCGTATGGAAGTGACTGAAACCTCAGAGGGTGACGGCGAGAGCATGTATTTCGGCCCTTATACCGCCAGTAAACATTCGGTTCAGCGAGCCATTGAGAGTATTGAGGAGTGCTATCACCTTGCTTGCCGTCAGCCGTTAACGGGGAGGGCGTGCCTAAATTATTCTCTCGGGTTATGTCTGGGAGTCTGTCTTGGCGGGGAGGCGGTGCAGGAGTATGAGCGGATCATGGATCGTATCGTCAGTTTGCTTCAGGGCTCGGGTTCAGCGCTTTTTGATGAGATGGAACAAAGCATGCAAATGGCGGCAGAGAGCTTTGAGTTTGAAGCGGCTGCGAGATGGAGAGATCATATAGAATCCGTGAAATTTCTGTTAAGCAAGAGAAAAGTAATTGAATTTTCGGCGCAAAATCTTAGCACTGTCGTCTATGAGTATATAGATGATGCTGCAATCAAGCTTTTTCTGATTAGACAGCACGAACTTTTATTTAGTCAAAAATATGCTCTCCCTGCAGATGGGCATCAGAGAGGGTTATTAGCGGCGGAGATTCGATCGAGAATCCTGCAATATTTTCGGATAGATTCAGACCCTGGCAAGGCCATGGCTCAAATAAGCCGGGAAGAGATCGATCAGGCTCAGATTATATATAACTATTTACATGGAAGTGGAAGCTGTCATCTCCATATCCAGCAATCCTGGCTGAAGGAGATGGAGCAGCAGGAGTTGGATGAAGCGCTGGACAGCTTCCTGCCGCCTATTTCCCGCGAAAATATTTAGGGGATTGCCCGATGATCTTCTTGAACATTTTCGAGAAAATGAATGGATCCGTGTAGCCGACGGAACGCGATATGTCGCTGATGGACAAAGCCGGGTTAGCTAACAGTTCAGTCGCCCGGTTCATTCGGTATTCTACGAGGAAGCTCTGTAGGGAGCTGCCGTATTTCGCCTTGAACAGGCTGGATAAATAGGTTCGGTCCAGACCAACAAACGCGGCGATATCCTGAATCGTAATCTTCTGGCTGTAATTGCTCTCTATAAAACCTATCGCTTGCTGGATATAGGCATCTCTGGAGGGAGAAGACTTGGACGGTTCCAAAGAGGTTTCAGAGCAGGATATAAGCTCGGCGATTAGCCGATAAAGAATGCTTTGGCTTAACACATCGCTGCTTCGTTCGGCATGAACGGCCAATAGATCATCGTAGAAGGATTCAAAATAGGGGTTATGAGGCGCATCATATATAAGCTGGGATGCTTCAAGCTGAGCGCGTCTCATAAATGATTTAGCGCTGAGACCGTGAAAGGCGACCCATGAATACGTCCATGGATCAAGCTCATCTGCTTCATAATGAACAATCGTACCCGGTTCGATCAGAAAGCCTTGACCGGCGGATAGCGAATAGCTATGATTGCCGCTGTGAAATACACCGCATCCGCTATGAACATGATGAAGAATATAGGTATCGCGTACCCCTGGACCCCAGGAATGATTAGGCAAGCACTCCTCCTTGCCGAAGAAGATCAGGTTCAGGTCCAGCCGATCCGGCGGCATCGCGGAATTAATGGTAACATTGATTCGAGACATGCAGCAGCATCCTCCATTCGTAAAGTAAGTGGAAGTTACATATTACATTATAACAGGTAAAACAAAGGTTTAACGCTAAAAATGTTGTATACATATTGGATTATGACATGTGAATCATGGGTTGCTCCATGTTCCTTGCCCCTGTCTGCGCTTATACTCGAGATAGATTATGACATGGAGGCGATGATCAATGTCCAAAATAACTTTTCTAGGTGCAGGCAGTACGGTGTTTGTAAAAAATGTGCTAGGTGATGTCATGCTGACGGAAGCTCTGCAAGGCTATGAACTGGCTTTGTATGACATAGATGAGGAGCGTTTAAGCGATTCCGAGAGATTGCTGAATAGCATGAGACAGACCCTTGGAAGCAATTGCACAGTCAAGGCGTACCATGATCGGAAGGAAGCTCTTAAGGGCGCTAAATTTGTTATTAATGCCATTCAGGTTGGCGGCTATGATCCTTGTACGATTACGGATTTTGAAATTCCGAAGAAGTACGGTTTGCGTCAGACAATCGCGGATACTTTAGGAATCGGGGGGATATTCCGCAATTTGCGAACGATCCCGGTGATGCTGGATTTTGCGCGGGATATGCAGGAGGTATGCCCTGATGCGTTGTTCCTGAACTATACGAATCCGATGGCGGCACTTACGAATGTAATGAATACCGTTGGCGGAATCCGCACTGTAGGGCTGTGTCACAGCGTGCAGGTCTGTGTACCCGGATTGCTTGAATCATTAGGCATGGACCATGAAGGGGTTCAGTCGAAAATCGCGGGAATTAATCATATGGCTTGGCTGCTTGAAGTCACGAAGGACGGGGTAGACTTGTATCCTGAGATTAAGCGCCGGGCGGCGGAGAAGCAGAAGGAGAAGCATCATGACATGGTACGCTTCGAGCTGATGCTGCGCTTTGGCTATTATGTAACAGAGTCGTCCGAGCATAATGCCGAGTACCATCCTTACTTCATCAAGCGCAACTATCCGGAGCTGATCGAACGCTTCAACATTCCGCTTGACGAGTATCCGCGCCGCTGTGTTGAACAGATCAAGGGCTGGAAGGAGATGCGCGAGAAGCTGTTCGCCAGCGAGAGCATCGAGCATGTGCGAACTCATGAGTATGCTTCTTACATTATGGAAGCGATTGAGACGAACAAGCCGTTCAAGATCGGCGGCAATGTGATGAACACCGGGTTAATTACGAACCTTCCGTCCGAAGCCTGCGTGGAAGTGCCATGTCTGGTGGATGCCTCCGGAATCACCCCAACCTATGTAGGCGCGCTGCCGCCGCAGTTGGCTGCCCTGAACAGAACAAATATCAACACGCAGCTGTTGACTATTGAAGCCGCCGTCACCGGACGCAAGGAGCATATTTACCATGCCGCCATGCTTGATCCGCATACCTCTGCCGAGCTGTCGATCGATGATATCGTCTCGCTCTGTGACGACCTGATTGAAGCGCATGGCAGCTGGTTGCCGGCATTTAAATAATTGATTCGTCTGCTTATTTAGGAGAGACGGTCCCCCGTTTTAGACGATGGGGGCTGTCTTTTTTATATGGATATTTTTCATCTAAACTTTAAGCCTTTATCCGGGATATAAATTCATATCTTTAATAGAAACTACCATCAAAACTTAAAGTCTTTATCTAAACTTGAACTGTAAAAATGCCGAATTTTTCGTGCCAAACCATCTGTTCATAGGAGACTTTACAATCGGTAGTTTTTTCTAGCTTTTGAGCTGATAGCGTTGAAGAATAACTGCATTTTCGCAGGAATTTATGCTCTGCGGTGTCTACGGTTACAAGATGGGGTAAATTGCTGCATCTTGCAGGCTTTTTAGCTCCTGACATCCAATATATGGTATTATGGCTTGGTAACATATTCGATCGATTGGGGGAAGTGGGATGAAGCGAAGGGATCTCCTCGGAAAATGGTGCATTATAGCTTGCCTGGCCATCGGCGGCTTATGGGCGGGCGGTTATGAAGTTAAGGCGGCTTCGGCCCAGGTCGTTAGCGCCGCAGGCGGAGATGCATATGGAATTGCGGCCTGGAGCGACGGCACGGTTACCGGTTGGGGATACAATAAATTCGGCCAGGTCGGGGATGGTACGGGCATTCATCAATACATACCTAAGAAGATAGCCGGATTAGAGCACGTTACCCAGGTTGCTGCAGCGATGAATACGTCATTTGCTGTGACGGCTGCAGGAGAGGTCTGGGCCTGGGGACAGCAATATTCGGGATATGTAAATGATGATCCTTTGCTTCCTGCTCAGAAGAGAGAGCTTCCGGTCAGGCTCAAAGGCTTGAGCAACGTGAAATCCATCAGCACGAACGGATTTGCAGGCATTGCCGTGCATGAGGACGGTACGGCGACATTGTGGCATATTTTTTATGATGAGGATTCCAACAAGCAGGTCAAATATATACCGCTTCAAGGGATTGCAGGGGCCAAAACGGTGGTGATTATGGACTTTTCGGCATTGATTCTTGATCAGGAGGGCAAGGCCAGCTCATTAAGCACCTATAACAATGTTTACGGAAGATATCGGGCGGGGAAGGAGCTGAAGGCGCCGCAGCCGCTCAAAACGGAGATATCCCGCATTGCCGTATCAGGACGCAACGCCTTCCTGCTTTGTAAGGACGGAACGGTTCTGCGCTGGAACGAGGACATTCAGAAATTAACAGCCGTCAGCGGTTTAAAAGGAATTTCCGACATCGGGACAGGTTATAACCGGCTTTATGCACTAAAGCAGGACGGTGCGGTATGGCAATGGGACTATAATTCTGGCAGCAAGGCCAAGCCATTTCAGGTCAAAGGTTTGACGGGCATCTCGGCAATATGGGGAACGACGGGGCAGACCGGCATTGCCTTAGATGAAAAAGGGGAGCTCCTGGCCTGGGCTAATGGCTATAACGCCGGGCTTGCCTCCGGCAGTGGCTCGGAGTATAACGGCTCGGAGGTGCTGATAACTCCCGTACAGCAAGCTTTGTCTTGGAAAGTGAACGGTGAGGACATCAGTTTTTATGCTACCTCAGGCGTAGTGGATCATCAATTATACGTTCCCTACACCAGTGTGTTTGAAGCAATGGGTGTAACCATTACCCGTAAAGAAGTAAAGGCGGAAGATCCGAAGGCTGTCCCGCGTTCTTATACAGAATGGAGCTTCAATTCCGGGAGCCGGACGGTATCTATAAACAAAGGCAAGCCAGGCGAGGTATACATCAATGGCAAAAAATCGGTGGCTCCAGCCAACATCATTTTCATGTCCAACTCGACCTTGTTCCCGCTTGAGATAATTTGTGAAGGTTTGGGCATCGATTTAAAATGGAACAAAGCGACCGGCGAGGTTGTGATTCAATCATAATAGAGCGGGTAATTGCAAAATGACTCGAGCATATTGGTGTTGCTCGCTGCCCGCTGATTTGACCATCCGGTAATTGAAGTTATGACGGTGCTTTTATTAGATCGTCGGGCTATGGGGCTATTGGCTTGTGGAAGTGTCAGCAAAGCAGGCTAGGCTTCGAGCCGATTTGCACATAAATACTGGACCACACAACAAAAATCGGGGCAGTCTCCAAGGTTGATTTTTCGATCTTGAAACGGAGACGCTCCTGTTTTGTTTTCTTATCAGGACGGTAGTGTTTTCCCCTTGAAGAGAGTTTGTCGTTATATGTTTTTTAAATGCTGAATGGAAATAATAATAAAATCAATTTCGAGCAAACTAGGTACTGGAGGTGTTTAAGATGAATGGAAATGTAGAGTTGTTAAATTATATTCACCAAAATGCTGAGATGGGGAAAAATACAATTGGTCAGTTAATTGGTATTTCTGAAGAAGAGGAATATAAAAAATTGCTTCAAACCCTGCTTCAAGAATATAAATCGATTTATGATCGTACAGATAAAAAATTAAAAGAAGTAAATAAGGTAGCAAAAAATATCAATTCTTTCTCGAAAGCATCTACTTATATCATGATTAATTTGAAGACTTTGACCAATAAGACCCCTTCTCATATTTCCGAGATGCTGATTCAGGGGAGTACGATGGGGATTATTGATTTAACGAAGAAGCTGAAAGAATATGCTGATGCGGACCAGGAGATCCTGGCTCTGGCCAATCAACTGCTTAAGCTGGAACAAAATAATGTGGAAGAATGCAAAAAGTTTCTTCAATAAGATTCACTGTTGAAAATAAAGCCTTTAAAAGATTCTGTTTCCTGGAAAATGGGCGAATTCTTTAAAGTTGCCGAGGTCTTACACCAGGTCAAACGGCATCTTTTTTCTATTCTCAAGGCACCTGGCGGACATAATTGACCGTTAGCGCTGATCGATGAGTGCATTGCCTGTGCAACGGACAACAAGGTTCATTACAAGGGAAAATGACCGTTGGAAGCCTCTAACGGTCAAAAATGTCCCTAAGTGGAGCAAGGTCGCTGCTTGTTGAGTCTAACAGTCAAAGCTATTCATAAGAAAGGCGAGGCCGCTATTTCTTGCATCTAACGGTCAAAAGTTTCCGTAAGATAGGGGGCTTTGCCATGCTCTTTACAAATCATTTTTGATCGGCTTGTTAGACAAGCTAGTTAAATAGCATATAAACTTATGCAGCCATAATCGGAATATAGCGCCAGGTAATCTTTCGTAAAGACCAAATTGCAGTTCTTCACGACATGCTCGGGCCTGAACTCGAGTATTCGCTGCCAGGACTCTGTATGATAGAGTTCAACTGTTCCAAAGCTGAATAGGGCCAATAAGGGCTTGGAAGGATGTACGGCGAAGCTCCGAACATGCTCGGTTTTCCATTCTGATCGCCTGGTTAGAGTATTCATATCATAGCATGCAAGCTCCCATGAGCCGTATTGTTCTTGAGTAAATAAGTAGCGGTCATCGGCTGAAAAGTCCATAGCTGCGGTCATAGCACTGATATCTTTGGCTATCGAATGCGTAGAGCTTGTCTCCATATCGCAAATGATAATTTCATCAGAATGGGTACAGTAGGCCATTAAGCGTCCATTTCCCGATAAGGCGGCGCATAGCTGAGGGCTGTGACCATTAACGATTTCTGGTGTTGCCTCCCTCTGATAAAGACGTTCCTGTGTCAGCAGGTCTGTCACCACTAAATAAGTTCCATCGTACCAAAGCCCATGGTTTCCGGCTAGGGATAGCGTGCTATGATGATATGTAAACGAAGTGCAGCTGCGAACGCTCCCATCCGCGGAGATTCCTGAAATCTGATGACTGTCGTTGATCAGAAGCTCTCCCGCCTCCGGACAATAAAACATATCATAAATCAAATGATTGCCTGCCAACTCCCAAGTGAGCTGTTTTTGCCCCTGCTCATCCAGAAGATAGATTTCTTCCTTTTCAAATTGGCCGACCACATATCCAGCATAAAACTGGTTGGTGCCGGAGACCGCGGCCAGCGGCATGAATCCGGTGTAACCGGCACCGATATAGAGTTGAAACAATGGTGTACCCGGCGCTGCCTTGTCATTCCTATAGATGAAGCCTTTTTTTAGCTTGTTCCACATTTCTTTTTTCGCATATTTTGCCGCTGCTTCGAGGTCATCAAACATCTTCTCCCGAGGCTTGCCCCCGTTATTGGACATCACTACACGATTCCCGTCCCAATCGATTTTCCAGGTTTTGTCGCTATTAGAATCTTGAAATAATCTGCTCATAGATAGCTGATCCCCTTTTCATTATAGATCCGTCAAATTATACCATGAAAGTAGGACCAAACAGCCCATAAACAGGAAAATTCAGGTGAAAAGGCCGAGCCCGATGCGTCGCTGGTCCTGTGTGCTTCTCAAAATGCTTCCTTTATACTGAAATAAGACTGCCGGAAAGGAGGGGAAGTTGGGTGCAGACAAGGCAAAGATAGCTACCTTGCGGGAGTTAAGGCTCAGCAACCTGATGTAATGCCACATCCACGCAACGTCCACCCGCTCACCTGCGTATAACATGAAGTAGGCAGCGATGTCATGAGAGGAGGTGAAAAGCGATGAGTGTAATTCATATGCTGGTCGGCATTCCGGGCAGCGGGAAAAGCCATTACGCCAAGCAATTATGCAAGCGGGAGCAAGCCGTGTTGGTAGCAACCGATTCCATTCGGGAAAGATTGTTCGGCAGCGAGTCGAAGCAGAAAAATACGTATTTGGTTTTTGAGCAGGCCTTTGCAGAGATAGGAGAGGCGCTTGGGACGGGCAGAAATGTGGTCTTTGATGCTACAAATGTCAGCAGGGATCGGCGGCTCAAGTTTTTAAAACATTTCAAAGACTTCCCGGTTCAGTGTCACGTATTTGATACTCCTTATGCGATAGCAAAGGAACGAATCGAGGGAAGAAAGCGACGAATCAGTGATACGGTGCTTACCAAGTTTGCCAAAAACTTTGAATTCCCTGTTCGAGGCGAAGGGTTTCAAGCTTTACAGCTGGTGCATGCTGCGGCAGAAATCGGTCTCGGTCGGTCCAGACTAGAGCAGCTGTTGGAGGAGCGGGCGGGGCATGATGAACTGTTTGCTTATTTGGCAAGTTCGCCGCATTTCCGCGTCATGCTGGGATATGATCAGGAGAATCCGTATCATTCCAAGACCTTATCCGAGCATACCTATGCTGTCCTGGATTATATCAATGTCTTCTATGAAGGCGACAGCTTGCTGGCGATGCAGCTGGCAGCTTTATTCCACGATGCGGGTAAACCGTTTTGCAAAGTATGGAAAGAGATGCGCGGGTACTACTCCTATTTCGGGCACGAGCATGTGTCTGCCATGATTGCTTGCCATGCGCTGAAGGAGCTCGGCTATGAGGAGAATTTTATTCTGCATGTCGTGGATATAGTCAGCTTCCATATGGAGATTTTGCACGGCGGTGATGCCGGTGCGTCTCGAATTTATCATTTACTTGGCGAGGATCGGCTGGCGGAGCTGTATTTTTTTGCTGAGGCGGATTCCTTTGCTAAATGAGGATGCCGTAGCATTCTAAATAGAAAAGAGGTGTTTGATCCATGAAAATCAAATATCCAAAAACGATGCACCTGCCATGGTCGCGCGGGTATACCGATGACGATAAGATTTTGCGACATACCGATCATTTTGCAGGGCAAGAAGTTGTTATTACCGAAAAAATGGACGGTGAAAATACAACCATGTACCCGGATCTCATTCATGCCAGATCGCTGGACAGTAAGGACCACCCGTCCCGGCATTACGTCAAAACGCTGCACGGCGGCATCAAATATTCGATTCCGGAAGGATATCGATTATGCGGTGAGAATGTGTATGCGAAGCATTCCCTGTACTATACGGCATTGCCAAGTTATTTCATGCTGTTCTCCGTATGGAATGAGCGCAATATTTGCCTGTCCTGGGATGAGACGGTGGATTGGGCGGCACGGCTCCATTTATCGACAGTTCCTGTGCTATATCGGGGAATCTGGAGCGAGGAAGCGGCCAAAGCGTGTTATACGACACAGTCTCGCTGCGGCGGAGAGCAGGAAGGATACGTTGTCAGGCTGGCATCCGCCTTTGTGTATGAGGATTTCAAACGGTCCGTAGCCAAATTCGTCCGCAAAAACCATGTTCAAACCGATGAACATTGGTTAAGCAAACCGATTGAACCGAACCTGCTTGCCGAGATAGCGGCGGAGTAGAAAGAAGGCATACGGAGTGGCTCCAGGTCAGCGAAGCGGCGACACTAAGTAGGCTTGGAAAATAAGCCTTAATAAACATTTTAGAAAAGAAAGCGGTGTTGATCATGTAATTCCGAGTAGAAGTACCTTAAACAGAAGTTCTAACGAAACTGGATATCGCTATTGAGGCCGAATAGAGAGTGCGAAAGTTTTAACGAAACAGGGTATCGTTATTGCACGAAAATGAGGGCGTAGAGCTCGCTTTTACCGTAAATAACGTTCAGCAGTTTCGTTAGACTGGAATTGGGCTTGTAAATGAGGCAATAGCGTTCTGTAGTTTCGTTAGAAAAACCAGGAAGTTCTAACGAAACTGGATATCGCTATTGAGGCCGAATAGGGAGTGCGAAAGTTTTAACGAAACAGGGTATCGTTATTGCACGAAAATAAGGGCGTAGAGCTCGCTTTTACCGTAAATAATGTTCAGCAGTTTCATTAGACTGGAATTGGGCTTGTAAATGCGGCAATAGCGTTCTGTAGTTTCGTTAGAAAAACCAGGAAGTTCTAACGAAACTGGATATCGCTATTGAGGCCGAATAGAGAGTGCGAAAGTTTTAACGAAACAGGGTATCGTTATTGCACGAAAATAAGGGCGTAAAGCTCGCTTTTACCGTAAATAACGTTCAGCAGTTTCATTAGACTGGAATTGGGCTTGTAAATGCGGCAATAGCGTTCTGTAGTTTCGTTAGAAAAACCAGGAAGTTCTAACGAAACTGGATATCGCTATTGAGGCCGAATAGAGAGTGCGAAAGTTTTAACGAAACAGGGTATCGCTATTGGACGAAAATGAGGGCGTAAAGCTCGCTTTTATCGAAAATAACGTTCATCAGTTTCGTTAGACTGGAATTGGGCTTGTAAATGCGGCAATAGCGTTCTGTAGTTTCGTTAGAAAAACCAATGCGTCCGAAAAGGAGGTGGTCATTTGGTGCACAGGAGTTTCGCTTTATCAAACTTTTCCCATTCACCTGTTGGATGCTTCGTCTGACCGGCTTTTATAAGGAAAGTACCTGTTGGGTGCTTCGTCCGATCGACAGTCATTTTATATGGGAAGTGGAAGTGGAAGTGGCCCGTTGGACATCTTGTAGCCGTGAATCAGCACTTGGGTGAAGCCGGAATTCTTGTGGCCTGGAAGCCTGAAAATAGCCAAGCAAGCATGCGAAAATTACCGTAAATGATGGAGGAAGCTCCGCAATTATATATACATAGGAGGCAAAGGGATGAGTGAAGAAGTAAATGCACCCGGCTGGGATGCGATTGATCAGGAAGTAGGCAAAATCTATGGGCAGCAGGAACCGAAGCATTTCGGGACGCTGGTTCCTTATTCACTTGGAGGCGAGGATCCGCTTGATGGTATTAGCGCCTACAAAAGCGAGACGCCGGTGCCTCATTGGCATTTTGTTACGTACGGATTCTCGGAACTGTATGAAAAGGAATTGGACAATGCAGAGTATAGCGGCTACGGGTTTGAACTTACGTTCCGGCTGGTGCGGAATGAAGACGAGGAAGAGCCTCCAGCATGGGCGCTCAATTTGCTGCAAAATATGGGAAGATACGTGTTCGGCAGCGGCAATGTATTCCGCTCCGGTGATTATTTGGATGCCAATGGCCCGATCTGCCTCGGCGCAGACACGAAGCTCACTGCGCTCGCTTTTACACTCGACCCGGAACTGCCGGCGATCGAGACCCCGAACGGTCAAATGGAATTTATTCAAATGGTCGGCATTACAGCCGATGAGCTTGAGGCCATGCAGACTTGGAATACTTTAGGCGTGCTGAAAGCAGGCTTGGAGCAGATCCCAGGCTATGTTACAGATTTAGCGCGTGATTCTCTTTTAGAGGTTCCGGCGATTGCCGAGGCAGCTGAACAGGGGATGGAGAAGGAAGGCTCGAATACTGGCTTTTTGTTCGTGGATCAGCTGGGCTGGGAGCCCGGGAAGAAAGGATGGTTCAACAAGCAGCCGGATCATGTGAAGCTTGGAGCGAAGCAGGCCGGAATCATTGGCAAACTGCTGCGCGGCCGGATATTAAAGCAAAGAAGTCTTACCCTTGTTAGTCAAGAAATCCGCGTTGTATTTGAGCCCGGAGAAAGCGCAGCGTTTCGTATGGAGGATAAGGAAGTCAGTATCCGTTTGAATCAGAAAGCTGCCGCCGAGCTTAGCCAAAGGCTGGTACCTTTGGAAAGCGAGTTTGTACTGCCTTCCTTGCCAGGGCTGGCGTTCCAAATCGTCAAGACTCATATTAAAGATCAAGAGGGCCATGTCGTCGAGACGATCGGCTAACATAACCAGGGTGAGGCAGAGGATGAAGTTGAACCTATACGTAGGTCTATAAGGGGAGAGTTTGTTTGAATCAATATGTCAAAGCTTTTCTTGACGATGTATGGAGTCAGATTAACCCGGTCTATGAGCGGGAAAGCAAAAGAATTCAGGAACTGAAAAATCGTAGCCGGCTTCAGGCTGGGGTAAACGATTATTTTAAAGTTTCATGGAAGAGCGGACAACAAAACGGCGGCGGATATGGAACGATATATATCGATTTATACGAGCCCTTTGATTGGAGCGATAGCTCTTATACGGTGAAAGCTGGTTCTTATATCGAAGGTTTGATGGAAATGAATGCTGAAGCGCTGTTGGAGGAACTTTATTGCGCATTGCGTGGTCAAGTGGAGGAGGTTTTTCAATCCGATCGATACGGCAGCCGATTTTTCGACTACCGACTGGAGCTGATTCTGGAATTGGAGCCGGAATCTGCCGCCGCCCTGCGCCGCCAAGAGGTGCTAATCAATCAGCATAAACTCCAAGCGCTGAAGCAGGAGCTGGCTGTGTTCATCCAATCCAGGGTATTGGCGGAGCTGCCCGTGCGGCCGGACAAAGATGATGAATTTTTCTTTGCGCGCCATTTGCTGAATCCGCATTTTTTTGCCCAGAAGTCTGACATTATAGATCCGCTAATTCAACGTCTGAATGATAAGCATCGTACGAACCGCAGTCGTCTGGAGCAGTGGTGCTATCAATATACATCGGCCTTTAAAGGTTGGGCGGAAGAACAGTTTTTGCAACCGTATTTTGACCGCAGCGGGGATTTCGGGCAAGCCTGGCTGATAAAAGAGGGGGCCATGACCAGCCCGCCGAAGGCTGATGTAATGGAGTTTTTCCTCTATGCGGCGCTGCAGATAGGCTATAAAGAGCCGGACACTCGCAAGGCATATCTTGAGCTTGCCAAGCAGCTTGGATCGGAACAGGCAGCGAATTATTTGCAGCAGGGCAGCGGGCGGTATGAAAGCATGCGGCAGGGCAGCTTGTTCCAAGGCAAAGCGAATGATATTTTGCAGACGATCGATCTTCGAATCCTCTCTGAAGAGGAGGCCGCTTACCGCGAAGCGCTGGATTATGTGATTTCGCTGTTGGAGCAAGGTTTTCCTAAAGGTTATAAGCTTACGTTGCGAAGCAAAGCCAAAAACGTTCTACCGGTCAAAAAGCTGGTGAAATCGCAGCAGCATCGTTTTTTTGCCAATTGCCTCCTGTATCCAGGCTTGTTTCCGCGTATAGCGGAATATGCAGAAGCTGCTATGGAGGAATTCGCCTGGTACGGAGATGTCGAGCCTGGCGAGAAGTCGGCAATGCCGGGAACTTATGCGGTATTTGGACTGGGATTGTACAGCGATGCCTATTACCCGCTCGTGCAGCGGTATATGGAGCTGGTGGATACGGAGCATCAATCGGTTCAGGATGGATATGCGGAGGCTTTTGTGGAAGCACATGGGCTTTCCGTGAAGTTAATGCCGGTCTTGATATCCATCCTATTGGGAGGCAATGAGTCGGCAGGGGGGGTCAAAAATATCGTCATCGACAGTCCGGAACTGGCGGTCGCACTGGTGCATGAGCTGGCAGCAAAGCAGGACTATCAGCGTGAATACGTGCTTTATCGGATTTTTGGCAGCCGCAGCAAGCTTGCGCAGCGTGTGAGGAAGGAAGAATCGCCACTCAAGGACGAGCTGGAGGAGCTGCTGGCTTGGATGAGGTAAGTAAGCTGGAAACGTCCGACCGAAGGAATCTGGAACAAGGCGGAATTAGCTGAACTGAATTTAGACGAACTTCGTACAGCATGCAAATCAGTCAATCAACGGGAGGAGATATGGATAATACACCCGCTAGACCTATAACCATCGAAGAACTTATAGATACCGCGAATGATTCCTGGGCCGAGCTTAGTGAAATGCTAAAAAACAGCACAAATGCCTGCAGGATTATACCAGCGGAGCTAGATGCGGCTAAGGAGACTTTATACGCTTTGCAAGTGAGCACCCGATCCTATTTAGGCAGTGTTGCCTATCGGACCGGAGGGATTTTGTTTGACGAAGGCTGGATCACTCTGCTAGGCGCAGGCGGAGCGGAAATATGCGGCAGCTTGGCTTCTTGGAATGGACTTCATAAGAATGATCCAGAGTTTGCTCCCTTGGAGGGAATGCTGGTTGTAGCCTATGATGCGGCTGGCGGTTTTTTTGCCTTGAATACAGGACGATATGAAGATGCTGGACGCATCTATTATTTTGCACCGGATACGCTGGAATGGGAGTCGACCGAGCTGGCTTATTCCGGATTTATGGCTTGGCTGGGCAGCGGAGATTTGGAGCAGTTCTACCAGACCTTCCGCTGGAAAGGCTGGCAGGAGCAAGTCAGGCAGCTTGAGGCTGATCAGGTGCTGAGTTATTATCCACCGCTATGGTCGGCAGAGGGGGATGGAGAGAGCAGCAGCAAACGTGCGATCCCGGTCAAGGAAGCATGGCTCGCAGCCGTGAAATAATGAATTTGCCCAGGTTACCAACCAGGAGGAGGGAGGAGAAGGTATGACAGAAAAGGTTCCCTGCCAAAGCGAAGGCTGCACGGCAATGATATTGCCAACAACGGCCGCTAAAACGGGAGGATACTGCATGCCCTGCCACCAGGAGCAAGAGCGGAGGAAGCGGGAAGCTTATATTCTACAGCATCGTAAGACGGTGAATTTGTATGAAGGGCTAAATGATCCGGTGGAAATTTTGAAAATCATCCACAGCCCCCGGCAATATGATCCGTTGATTAAATACACTGCATACCCTCGCAGCAAAGAGCAGGTTTACGCATCGCTATCCCCCGTTGAAGCGCAAAGCATGGCTGTTTATGCCTTGAACTTATTAGGATCAGGAGATGAAGATACGAGCCGTGATATTTTATCCTCCCTTATGTGCTTCCGTGATGAATCGATTGCCGATGGCTTGCCGCTTCTCTTGGAACATGAGGTATACTATCCGGGAATTTTGTATAGAGACGCTGGACCCGAGGTTCGGGACCGGCTCTTCGATCAGGTAGAATGGGATGACGAAAATAGAAATTATATTTTGCTTGCCTTAGCCTGGATTGGGGACGAGCAGGTCGTTCGCCGCTTTCATGAATGGCGGATGAAGCCTCCGCAGTGGGCAGAGCAATTGCACGTTGTTCCGGAATTGTACGCCCGGGAAGCGGGCTGGAAGCTGTCGGATTCTGGGCAACGCCGCGATCTGTTTCAAGGGAGCAGCTATGCTGTTGAAAAGGGAAGACCCGCGTGATCTCTCAGTTCAACAGATGTCCTCCGGATTTTTAAAATATGCCGCTGCCGATTGTCCATGGTGCGGCGGAAAATTAACTAGACTGGTCGATGTGGACACTTCCCATACGGCACTAGCCAAATTGAATCTGCCTTGGGAGAGGCTGCAGGTGGATACCTGTGTGATTTGTGGATGTTATGGCATTATTTATATGGAGCTGGATGGAGGCGGTACGCCAAGCTGGAGTGCATATAACCGGAAGCCAGCTTACTTGCCTGACATCAAATCGGAAGAATACAGCGGGGAGTATTTGCAGGTCGGTCCGCAACTGACGTTATCCGACATTCCTCGTTCCGCTTGCTACGCTGCGATATGGGAGTTGGATTCCCATTCCAAATTCGGCGGATATCCGGGTTGGGTACAAGATGCCGAGTATCCGGATTGTCCCTGCTGCGGCCGGAGCATGCTGTTTATCGGACAGCTGGATTGGTCGGATTTGGAGGATTACGGTGAAGGAATTTATTATATGTTTTTTTGTCCCAAGGACCGGATTACGGCGACAACGTATCAGCAAAGCTGAATCGGATCTATATGCGAAATATAGGCGAAACGGTGTGAAGGAAGGGGATATTTATTATCTATGGATCGGAAAGCGAAAAAAATCCTATTTGAAACCTTCTGGCAATCCGGAGGTTGGAGAAGAGGGGGATATACCTGCACGGAGGAAGATTTTCTGTATGCCAAGAGCCGCGGGCTTATGTTCGACCCCTTGAACCGGTCCCACGATGAATGTGTGCAAAGGCTGCGGCAGCTGCATGAAGAAATTCTCACCAAAGAGGCTGTTGTTGAGGCTTTTTTACATAGTTTGTCTACTCGAAAAGTCTATTTGCGAAGCGCTTTGTCCAGCTGGGCGCTTACCCGTGATTTGCCCGTTCATACTTATGCGGAGCGGCCAGCAGAACAACGGTCGTACAGTGCTTGCGGGGATTGCAACGCCCATAAGCTGATGTCCGATGAAGCATATGTCAACGAGGATCTGAATGTTCTGAATTTCGAACGGGTAAAATGGGGCGGCGTCCGCTTGAACTGGCTGGCATACTGCCTGCTGGACCTTGAATGCCTTAGCAGGGAAGAGCCGTTCACCGTCAGTGAAGCGGATGTGGAAATCTTAAAGCGGATGCTTGAAGCCATTGCCTCTTGTGCAGACAAGGATGCCGCCCGGCAGCTGGAGAAACGCTGGAAGGATATTTTTCCGGCGAATAAATATGAACGTGATGTAATTATGGAGATTTGGGGATATGCGGGCCTGCTGGAATCGAAGAATGATTCCCGTAAAGAGCGCGGGCGGGGGACCGATTATATGTCGATGGCCACCTGGAGAGGGGAAGACGGATATTCACATGAAAAAGTAGAGTTCTACTTCGGCCGCTATCTGTGACAGGGTATCTGTAACAGGGCTTAGTAAGCTTAGCAGGAGGCATCCGATGAAGAAACAGAGCAAGAGATCGCTGCAAATCGTAGACATCGCTAAGGAACCTTTGGAGAAAATCCCTTATATTACTGCAGCTACCCAAGGGGCAGGAATATCTTACGAATGGCTGCCCATTTATTGGGGCGAGATGCTCGGAATGCCAGAAGAACTGGATGCGGTGGTTATCGCTTCTGATTTGCAAGGAATTGCCGGGCATGGGTGCGGAGAGACCCAGGAAGCAGATCATGTGGGAGGATCGGCGAGAGGGGGGCAAAAGCTGCTGGGCGAAGAGCTGGCGGATACGCTGGCGCTTTTGCTGCAAATCCATTTGCCGGACTTGAACCCGGACAAGATGATGGTGTGCTTATGCGGAGATCTCTTTACGGATCCAGCCCAAAGGGGGGCCAGCGGCGATCCGCTTCCTGTATGGCGGGCTTTTCGTAAATACTTCGGGTTCGTAACAGGCGTTGCGGGGAATCATGATCTTTTGACGCAGGAGGGGATAGATGAATTATCCGCTGCGGCAGGAGTGCATTTTTTCTCTGAGGCAGGAATGATCACATATGGAGAGCTGTCTATAGCAGGGTTGGGCGGAATCATTGGCAGAGCGGATAAACCTAACCGCATGGCGGAAGCAAGTTATCTGGAAAGCTTGCGCCGGCTTGTCAGGCGGAGGCCTGATATTCTACTGCTTCATGAAAGTCCGGAGATCGGGGCGCAAGGACTGCCGGGCAACCCGGTTATTTACCAAGAGCTGCGAGGAGCTTCTGTCCCACTCGTATGCTGTGGACATATTCATTGGGAAGAAGCGCTGGCTGAACTAGCAGATGGTCCGCAGCTTTTAAATGTGGATGGGCGTGCATATATCTTTACAGCAGCGGCGCTGGATTAGAAAGATAGCCTTATTTGGCTTCCATTCACTGTTAGTGCAACATAGTGGTATCCGAAGCTATAGAAGAAGCTGCGCTTGATTGCGCAGCTTCTTTACTGTAGATCTGGTTATATTGCTAGTTCAGCGGCACTTGTTTGGACAAACGTTCGAATTCATCCATGTGAGGGTTCAGCTTTTTCTGGATTCCCTGTAAGTACTTTAACGCCTTGTCTAATTTACGCTGTTCGGATTTAGTGTCCGCTGGAAAGCTGGAATATAGTTGATTGACCGAACCGTTGCGGTATTTAATGCTGAATAGTGTGCCTTTTTGCAAGGCTTCTTTTAGTCCGGAATTTGTACCGAGGATTTCCAGCTTCTCATTTCCATTTTTGTAGGTAAAGCTATAATCCGGGTCTGCCTGAGCGTGAATCACATCATAACCGCTTTGAAGCACTCCGTTTTTAAATG
Source organism: Paenibacillus sp. 79R4 (assembly GCF_013393165.1). Classification (NCBI taxonomy): domain Bacteria; kingdom Bacillati; phylum Bacillota; class Bacilli; order Caryophanales; family Paenibacillaceae; genus Paenibacillus; species Paenibacillus sp. 79R4. The sequence goes on from NZ_QJOT01000002.1 coordinate 268,278, forward strand.
TACCCGCCTGGATTTCATTCCATATGACCTCGCCGTCTTCCTGGGTCACTTTGTGAGTCAAAGTTCCCTTGCCTTCCATTTTATCCTGCTTCCAAGTTCCGTTATAGACAAGTTTATGCTTCTCGCCGTCCTGCGTATATTCATTGATATATTTACCGCTGCCTTCGCGCTTGCCATTCACAAAATCACCCGAGTATTGCTTGCTGCCTCCCCAATGAATTGTACCGCGTCCGTTAGGTGCCCCGTTTGTGACTTCCCCATAGTATTGGGTTTGCTCCGAAATTTGAATTAATTCTTTTGTAGCGGCAGCATGTGCTATGGAAGAAGCGGGAACGAGCGACATGGTGGACAAAGCTGTGCAAAGAGCGGCGGACAGAGATAAGGCAATCATTTTTTTCATCGTTATACTTCCTTTCGAGTATGTAAGATATGCAGTTTGAGCAAAGAGGGAATCGCCCGCAAAGAAGAAATAAGCGTGATTTCCAGGAAACTCGTTATTTTAACGTATTACTATTCAAGAAAGTTTCTGAAAATATACGATTTGACGCTCCCAGGCAGAGAGTTTGCGGATAGAGAGTTTGCACTAGAAACCCGCACATGGTGTTAAAGGATACATTCTTACTGGAAATTACGTATTTTCTCGAAAATCTCCCTTGGCTTTAAAAAAAGAAAAATAGTTAATTACGATTATTTGTGACAACAGTTGCAATTGAAGGTTAGGTAAATCCAACTAATCGGACTGGGCCCAAAGGAGCGTTTAAGGTTCCCATGAATGATAGAAATTGATTACAGAACTTGCCAAGCTTTATACTATTTTTGAATTAATAACATCATGTTTTTTTTATAGGAATAAGGGTGTCATGAATTATCGTGCATATGAATTTTTTTGATACATATGGTTCCAGGTAGGGAATCGGATCGTGTGTCAGCAGGATATGTAAGCGAGGGGGAAATGCAGATGAAGCTGATCGTATCGGTGAAAAAGCCGGGCAAACGCAAGGAGCTTGCAGCCCAAGAGCTTGAATTGCCTGGCATTCCACAAACCCTCCGAGAATTGATTGCCGGGGTTGTGGAAGGTGGGGTACAGGCGTTTAAGGAACGACAGTTCGAGAAAAATGTAATTCCCTACATAACAGAGGCGCAGATTGGGGAAAGCGCAGAACAGGGCAAGGTCGGTTTCGGAACGGTTTATGATGACAGGCAGGCTGATCCAGAGCAAGCGGTGGGTGCAGCTTTGACGGCTTTTGCAGATGGCTTGTATCGGGTGTTTATCAATGAGACGGAAATCGTGGATTTGGATGCTCCGCTTGTGACCCGAGAAGGGGATCGAATCGTATTTATGCGCTTTACGATGCTGGCGGGAGGACTATGGTGAACATGGAGGGATATGATGATGGAACTGACTCAGGAAGAACAATATTGGACTGCTATCGAAGCTAGGGTCAAAGAGGCCGAAGCAGGCGGGGATCAGAGGGTTCGGGATTTATACAAGCTCATTCGCCAGCCCTATATTAATTCCGATAGCGATGAATACAAAGCACTGTACAAGGAATTGTCCAGACTCTGCGGCACGCGGCCAGATCGCTTTTATGCTCCGCTTGAGCAAACGATGCTTGCTCTGGCTGGCGAGAAGACGGTGGAAATGGTAAGGTACATAACCCGGCATGCAGCTGAGTTTCCGTATGCCAACGGGTATTACCGAAGACCGTTCAGAACGCAGCGGCCAGAAGTTCACTTGAACATGATTCTGGGCAAAATCAAGGAACTCTTCGCTGCTGAATCTTTGCAGTTTTCGCTACGTGATTATCTGACTAAACCGGATTATACCATCGAGCGGATCTATTGGATTCATCGGGTAATTCCGGATTTGCTGGCTTATGAGCTGGATCATGGGGATGGCTGGGTCGAGGCGGCGCTGAGAGAGATCATTTATGGCGATAACCAGACGGCCCTTCTTAAGCCCGAGATGATCAAGGGGATTCTGATGAGTCACCGTGAGGATGTCTACACGATGGTTGGCGAGCTGCTTGTTGCGGCGCGGCTGCAGGAAGGACTTCGCCAATCGATTGCCGAGCAGATGGATGCGGGTACGCTGCAGGCGAATTTGTATTTGTTGAAAGTGATTCTGGATCACGACTTGTACCGGTTCAGCTCGATTGTGCGTGCGCTTGGGACCTGGACTGGCATGGGGCTGGATGCGGCGAATCAACGTGTGGCCGGCCAACTGTTACAGCAGGCATACACCGTGCTTACCGATGAGAAGCAGCGTCAAGAATGGCTTGCTTCCGTGAGTGCCAATCAGGTATACATGAGCCTCTGGGCTTCAGCGGTTCATGAGGAAGAGGCACTTCCAGAACAGATTAGGTATCTGATGGAGAACGGTGAGCACTACCAGAAGGTAGTCGCCCAATATGTACTGGCAAACAGTCAGAACACAGCGGTGAAGTTTGAAATCGCCCGGAACAGTCTGAATGAGAATGATGATCCTGAACTGCTGTATTGGATATTGCAGAACTATAGCTACGATTATGAATATGAATGGCAGGTTGGGGAAAGCCAGGAACGTGTGCTGAAGCTTAAACGAACGCCTGTGTTGGAAGACAAGTCAACAAGAAGTCAAGAATACGAGCGATTCAAAGCGATTCTTAAAGCGGTTCCGGTGAAGGAGAAATCAGGCGTATCGCCCGTGCTTGATTTTACGGAATTCCGCTATTCCTCTGACCTGGTATTGCGCAAATTGTTATATTTGACCGCTTATGATATGGACGTGGAGTGGATCGCAGAACTGATCGACATGTCGGTGCAAATGAGCCCCGATCTGCGAGGCGATTTGATCAATTACTTTACGGCTGATCCGAGTTCCGGGAAGCAGCGCGCTTTTATTTTTGCTGCCCTCTCCGATAAGAGCATGACGAACCGCGAGCATGCGCTGCGCCAGGTGAAGAAGCTGACGCTGCAAGAGAGTGAACTGAAGCTGGTTGAAGACTTGCTCAAGCTAAAGACCGGCTCACTGCGGCAGAATGCTATCGATATCCTTTTGCATCAGCCTGGGGAATTACTGTCTCTAAGCCTGGAACGGCTGTTGTCTGCCAAAGGTGAGCTACAGCGTCTTGCCGGACTCGAGCTGTTAACGGAACTCAAAGATGATCCGGATCGCGCGGAGCAATATGAGCAGCTGAAGCCGTCAGCGGATCGCATTGCGAGCCCGACGCCAAAGGAAAGACAGCTTCTTGATAAATTGAAGCAGGATAGCGGCTTCAGCGCCGAGATCGGCTTTGGCCTTTACGATCCGCGGCAGACGGAGCCATGGCTTCTGGAGCAGCGGGACGTATCCGGGGCAGGCATGAAGCAAATATTGATGATCTCGACAGAACGCGCCGGCAAGTTCCTGCAGGGATTGGATGAACTGGTGCATGAATATCGCGATACCGAATATGAGGTTGAATATTATAGCGGACACAAAGAAGCAAAGCTTATCGGAGCCGAGTTAAGGCCTCTATCGTATAAGTATCGTATGGAGGCGTTGGAATACGATCGCTTCGAGGCAGAAAGTGAACTCCAGTTGTACCCGCTGGCCGAGAAGTGGCAGCAATATTATGAAGAGAGCGGTTTAAGTTCTCAGGAGCTGCTGGGACTTCACTTCGCACTGCAGATGAAAAATCTGAAGTATACTTTGGATTCTTTTTATAGCCATTTTGCCGATGTTTATGATTACGACCTAATGAGGAAAACCAAGCTGTTAGAGGGAGGACGACGGCAATTCCTGGAGCAGCTTATTCCGTTGGAGAGCATTTTGGAAGTATTGGAAATAACGGATGGTCTGCGTTACAGTCAGCAGGTGATGACGCTGGTGCCTGCCTGTTTTGCCGACAGCAAGAGAAGCGACACCTATGATTTGGTGGAAGCCGCTCTGATCAAAGCGATGACGAGCGATGTGACGCAGCTGGAGAAGCGGGATCAATCGGTATGGTTAATTGCGGCAGAACCTTTATTTTCAATTTTACAAAGTCGTGTTCATGATCTGCAATCATTCCGCTCTTTCTTCCGTACGGCGGTTCAATATGATCTGCGGAGAGCGGATAAAGATGAGCAGCATCGTTATTCGGTTCTTCATGTAAACCAATATTTCAGGGCATTTTTACTGGGACTGATTGGGGAGAACGAATTGTGCAAGGAATTGCTGGGCCGGGACGCGCGCAGTCACATGCGTGAGCTGACCTCGCCCCGGGATACACTGGTGAATCGACATGAACCGCTGATCGAACTGCGTGAACGGATCGTATCACGGTTGCTTGATATCGAACTTGCCCGTGGTGATTTAACAACCGATGCCACCACGTATACGATGTCCTTTGAGCGGATTTATGGTATGGCGCCGTTGATCCGTATACTGACGAGTTTGCGCGGTGAGACCTTTGTCCGCGGCTATATTTATGGTTACGGTAACCAGATCACGAAGAAGGAGTCGCTTAGCCATCTTCTTAAGGTTTGTTACCCGCGTGATGGAGAAGATGAAGGGAAGCTGGGGCAGCTGCTCCAGGGGACGGGAATTACGGAGAAGCTCCTGCTGGAAGCCGCGATGTACGCTCCGCAATGGATTGAAATTGTAGCCAGGTATTTAGGCTGGGAGGGGCTCCGCAGTACGGCTTGGTATTTCCATGCTCACATCAACGAGAGCTTCTCAGCGGAAAAAGAGACGATCGTTGCCCATTATTCGCCGATTACGCCGCAGGAATTTAACGATGGAGCTTTTGATGTCCATTGGTTTAACGAAGCATACCGCACTATAGGGGAAGAGCGCTTCCGTCAGTTATATGATTGCGCAAAGTACATTTCTGCCGGCTCTAACCATCGTCGTTCGCAATTGTTTGCCGATGCAGTGCTCGGGCAATTGCGGCTCGATGACATGAAGAGATCTGTCGTGGATAAGCGGAACAAGGAGCATTTGCTTGCGTACAGCTTAATTCCGTTTACTTCTAATCCGGAGCAGGATCTGCGCGAGAGATATCATTTTATTCAGGAGTTCTTGAAGCAAAGCAGGGGATTTGGGGCACAGCGGCGAGCGAGCGAAGGTACAGTTGGGCAGATTGCGCTCGGCAACCTGGCACGCAGCGCAGGGTACACCGATGTGATTCGATTGACCTGGGATATGGAAGCGCGCATGCTGGAGCAATTGGCAAGTCTGTTTGAGCCATATGCTTTGGATGCAGATACCCATGTACGCCTGACCGTAGACGAAGAAGGCAAGGCCGAGTTAGAAGTGACCGGCAAAGGCAAATTGCTAAAATCTGTACCGGCAAGATTCAAGAAGAACGGTTATATCGAGCAGCTCAAGCAAGCCAAGACAGAGTTGACGGATCAGTATCGCCGTGCAAAACGGGAGCTGGAGCGCTCCATGGCTGAGCAAAGCGGCTTCCGCGCCAGTGAGCTGGCGGCTTTGACCGCGAGTCCGGTGCTGCGTCCACTGGTAGCCGCCTTGGTATTCAAAGCAGATCAACAGCTTGGATATTTCACGGCAGCAGAGGACGGCACCTTGCGGCTGGTTGAGCCGAGCGGCCACGCCTGGGTGCTGGCCGACAAGGATCAGCTGACGATTGCCCACCCGCTCGATCTCTATGAGAGCGGCGCGTGGAGTGCGTATCAGCGCGACTTGTTCACCCGCGGCATCCGCCAGCCGTTCAAGCAGGTGTTCCGCGAGCTGTATCTCGTGAACGAGGATGAACGAGCTGGTAAGACCGGGTCGCAACGTTATGCCGGACACCAGGTGCAGCCAAGCAAGACGGTGGTATTGCTGCGCGGACGCGGCTGGACGGTCAGCTATGAATCGGGCCTGCAAAAGGTACATTACCGGGAGAACATTATCGCGACGGTTTATGCCATGGCGGATTGGTTCTCACCTGCGGACACGGAGGCGCCAACGCTGGAGGCGGTGGAGTTCTTCGACCGGAAAACGTACGAACATATTCCAATAGTCCAGGTCCCGCCGATCTTGTTCTCGGAGACGATGCGGGACATCGACCTTGTCGTTAGCACGGCCCATGTCGGAGGTGTCGATCCGGAAGCGAGCCTGACGACGATCGAGCTGCGGAAGGTGATCGTGGAGGAATCCTTGCGTCTGCTCAAGCTGAATCAGGTGAAACTGGATGGCAGCTTTGCCCGGATCGAAGGGAAGCTTGGGGAATACGCTGTGCATCTTGGCAGCGGCATAGCTTACAAGCAAGGCACCGGGGCGCTGAATATTATCCCGGTACATTCCCAGCATCGCGGACGTCTCTTCCTGCCGTTTATGGATGAGGATCCGAGAACGGCCGAAGTCCTGTCCAAGGTAGTACTGCTGGCCGAAGACAACAAAATCAAAGATCCGCAAATTTTGATGCAGCTATAAGGGGGAGCGGCCAGGCTGGTGGCCTGTATCCGATGGCAGCCTGGCTTGGGGGGCTGCCTGGTGGAGGGTTAACTGACGGCGTGTCTGGTGGCTAGCACCATGTCCAGCCCGTTTGGAGCTCTACTCGGTGGCGTGCCCGGTGTCAAGCTTGTTGGTTTACCCGATGTCTACCTAATGGTCTGCCGAGGGATATATCTGACGGCCAGCTTAATGGCCTACCTAACGGTCTGCCTGGTGGGTTAGTCCAATGGCCAGTCTGGTGCCCCACTGGCTGGCATACTTGGTGTCCTACTGGCTAGCGTACTTGGTGCCCCACTGGCTGGCATACTTGGTGCCCCACTGGCTGGCGTACTTGGTGTCCTACTGGCTGGCATACTTGGTGTCCTACTGGCTGGCGTACTTGGTGTCCTACTGGCTGGCGTACTTGGTGCCCCACTGGCTGGCATACTTGGTGTCCTACTTGTTGGAGTATCCGATGGGTCAGCTTGATGGTCTCCCTATGGTCTCCCTATGGTCTCCCTATGGTCAGCCGATGTCCTACCCATTTGCTAGCCCGATGGCGGGCTCCACTCCTAGCGGTATGTAACGCTAACGAAACTGTGACACGCTATTTAGGCAAAATGAAGGCCTTTTTAAATCTAACGAAACACCATATCGCTATTTGAGCAAAATTCGGGTTTATCCCCGCTTTTTTCACAGAATAGCGATACCCAGTTTCGTTAGATTTTTTTGCGCCCTGTTTTGGACCAAATAACGATCTGTAGTTTCGTTAGCGAAATCATCTTCGCTATTGACATCCCCTATTTTATTTTGCTACTATGTAACACGAAATAATTTTCCTTTAATACGGTCCAGAGAGGCTGAAAAGGGGTACTTGATGTTATAAGCTTAATAATATCTATGTATTTACATGCCCTTTTGTCCTCTGTGCCAGAAGGGCTTTTTATTATGTTTTTGGTCTGACTCTTTTAAAGGAAGTCCCGTGAGGCTTCAAAAGAGAATGGAAAAGATTGATGCAATCCATTCCCTCAAACACCTAAAAGAGGCTTTTATCAACAAGAAATTGGAGGAGCGTCAAAATGGATTATCGTAAGAAAACTGTGGTAGCTTCAGTGGCTGGCTTAACGTTAGAAGGGATGGACATTATGTTTATTTCCTTCGCGATGACAATGATTATTTCAGAGTTCAACATTGATCTCGCAACGGGTGGACTGATTTCATCCATAACGAATATTGGTATGCTGTTAGGCGGTATTATTTTTGGAGTTTTAGCTGATAAGTATGGTCGGGTAAAAGTGTTTACGTACACCGTCTTGTTGTTCGCAATAGGGACAGCGCTAACTGGACTCGCAACGAATATTGAACAAGTTTATATTTATAGATTTGTCGCAGGTCTTGGCGCAGGAGGCGAATACGGAATAGGCATGGCTCTTGTTGCCGAGGCCTGGCCGAAGAATAAGCAAGGAAGAGCTTCTTCATATGTTAGTGTAGGGGCTCAGTACGGAGTTATTTTAGCAGCATTGCTTAGTGCAGTGATTCTACCGACATTAGGGTGGAGAGCTTTGTTCTTCGTGGGTGTGTTACCTGTCATTTTCGCATTCATTGTACGTAAGAATCTTGAGGAGTCACCGGAATGGCTGGCAGCTCAGAAAAATAAAAAAGAGGCCAATAAAGGGAAGTTAGCGGGACTTTTTGCAACGTCGAGAACATCGATGACGACCATTTCATTGATTATTATGGCTACTGTACAAATTGCCGGTTACAATGGCTTAATGATCTGGCTGCCATCGATGTTGCAGAAATCTCAAGGTTTATCCGTTTCAAGCTCCGCTTTATGGACGATTAGTACGGCGGTTGGCATGATTATTGGGATGCTTGCGTTTGGACGGTTTATGGATCGATTTGGTGCCAAGCGTGCTTTTGGTATATTTTTGCTTGCATCCGCATGCGCTGTGTTCTTGTACTCTTACGCAACGGGAAGTATTTCTATTTTGCTCGGCGGCGCGATCGTCGGCTTCTTCTCGAATGGCATGTTTGCCGGGTACGGGGCTTTAATTGGTGATTTTTATCCTGTGCAAATTCGGAGTACAGCGACAAATACGATTTTTAACTTCGGTAGGGCTATAGGAGGGTTTTCGCCAATCTTTGTGGGTTATATCCTTCAAAGCTATGATATGACGGTCGTAATGATCTATTTAGCTGCCTTATACTGTATTTCCTTCATTGTGATGTTAACTTTAAAAAAAGGCTCAAAACAGGCTCTGCAATCGGTTGAAGTGGAGTAGGGGGAGGGAGGGGCATTTTACCAGCCATTCTGGCAGCACGCTTAATGTTGTGTTTAAAGGACTGGTTGGGTGCTTGCGCAGGGGCCGAAGCATATAGACTGCTCGTCGCATTCACCGCATCACCTGCATGCCCAGACTCCAATCTGTCACAAGGGCCGGAGTTATGCGCTGCTGATTAAAGAAAATGCTTCTTGTTGCACGGCGTCTCGAATGGACCGCATGGCGGGATTGCATAGTACTAATGAATGAGTGCATTCCGTGATTGTGAGCTATGGTTCTTAGGAATATGGCTGTTAGAGTGCAATCCGTACATGTGGGGAAATAGTACTTACCGCTAAACAAACACACCCCGACACCTCTCTAACGAAACTGTGGCACGCTATTTGCGTGAATTTGAGGCCTTGAGAGTTCTAACGAAACACCATATCGCTATTTGAGCAAAAACGGGGAGTAATCCTGCATTTTTCACTAAATAGCGATACCCAGTTTCGTTAGAAATTTTCGGGGTCTTTTTTGGTCTAAATAACGATATGTAGTTTCGTTAGAGAATATATAGAGGTAATTTGCAGCGCTTGGGGTTCGATCACCAAATGGTTGAATTATGACATCCGCAAACGATATTTGCGATATCTTTTGCTCCCGGTGGCTATCTCCAAATGATTCGCATCTACCAGCTTATGCAGGATACGCCGGGCGTATTGGTCTGAGATTCGCAGGTGATTTGCAAGCTCTGTCGGACTAAAAGAACAGAACTGTCGTAGGGCATAACGTACGGTTTCCGCTTCAAGATAATCTAACTCGGGCGATGCATCAACAGCCATAAACCTGCCAATAAAGGATAGAATGAGCTGTTGGCATCGCTGTGGCTCATCTTTAATTGAAAGGTACGCAATCGGCAAAATGATCCAATGATCCAGTGCCAACAAGCTATGCCGCCAGCAAAGATCCTTAAACCGTCTAACGTCAAGATCCCGGGCATGAGGGCCGTAGCCTTGAATTTCGATGGCTCCCTTCATGGCTCCGGGAAGGTAGGCAAGATCGACGTAACGATGCCCGTTATGAAAATCGCGTACTTCCCACTCAGGGTATAAGTGATCGAAATGTTGAACGGCGGGATACCAAATGGTGCGTAAAAATTCAATTGTTCCGTGCCCCAGTCCTTTTACTAATAATTCGCGTCTCCTTTGATTTTCTTCCTGAGCAATATTTTTCTCCAGCCATTCCTCATACATTTGCTCAAATGTTGTCAATCTGCTTCACCACCGATTTGGAATTTTTAGTAACAAAAAAGCCGCCTCGATACAAAGTACCGAAGCGGCGTATGCTTTACGACCACATTACTAACAAGTTTAACCTCTATCCTAGTATTTGGCAACTATTAGACTAGTTCCGTTTGCTGACTGCAATGCCAAACCACAATTCCATATGTACGGACAGCTCGGTGGGCGCCTCCGCGTTAGATGACTACAATGTCACACGCAATTGGAATGCCAGCCACTAACTAATTAGCCATGGGAAAAGCGGTTCCTCTAATAGTAACTGGAGCATTCCACCAAGAAACTTGGCGCTTTAATAGGCATACCCCGCTAACGAAACTGTGACACGCTATTTGGTCGAATTTGAGGCCTCGAGAGATCTAACGAAACACCATATCGTTATTTGAACGAAAATGGGGAGAAAACCTGTTTTTTTCACTAGATAGCGATACCTAGTTTCGTTAGAAATTTACGAGGCCTTATTTGGTCTAAATAACGATACGTAGTTTCGTTAGCCACAGGTGGACCACACTTTAGACGCACGTTGACCCTACTAAGGTTTCGGTTTTCGGTTCTAGGCACTTATAGGCAAAGCAACTAATAGGAATTCAGTGTGAGGAAAAAAGGCTTGAAACGTGGCAGCTTAGTCGGAATCCCCCAGCTACTAAAACTGTAACACATTATTTGGGGAAAATTGAGGCCACCACGAGAGTTCTAACGAAACTTCATATTGCTATTTAAGCAAAAATCGGAACTGCATTCAGGAAACGTGGCAGCTTTAGTTGGCGCATCTCAGCTAACGAAACTGTGACACGCTATTTGGTCGAATTTGAGGCCTCGAGAGATTTAACGAAACACCATATCGTTATTTGAACGAAAATGGGGAGAAAACCTGCATTTTTCACTAAATAGCGATACCCAGTTTCGTTAGAAATTTACGAGGCCTTATTTGGTCTAAATAACGATACGTAGTTTCGTTAGCCCCCCGAACCCCGCACGTTACCTACACAACACAGGTGAAGCCTACGATTCCCCGCGCGTTGACGCGACAGGCCACAGGTGAAGCCCACGATTCCTGCACGTTACTACGCAACACAAGTGGAGCCCCCGAACCCCGCACGTTGCCTACACAACACAGGTGAAGCCCCCGAACCCCGCACGTTGCCCGCACACCACAGGTGGGTCAAGCGTTACACGTACGTTGACCACACTAAGGTTTCGTCTTCTATACTCAATGGGTTTATGATACTGCCAAGTTCCTGGGCGATGTAAATGCGGTTAAGCAAAACCACTTGCAGGCTGGGCAACTAATAGGATTCCACCAATGTGAGGACAAAAAAACCGCTTCGATTAGTTGCATCGAAGCGGCGTCTACTTTATGGCCAATTTACATAATTGTAACTCGCGGTTATGAGTTTTGCAACTTTTGCTATGCTAGACCTCAATAGGACGCAATTAGGGCGTTACTAGCATGCCGCTAGCATGTCACTAGACCGCTACTAAGGACGCTGCTGGCATATGCGCCACTAGACCGCTACTAGCAAGCATGCCGCTAGCATGTCACTAGACCGCTACTAGCAAGCATGCCGCTAGCATGACTAGACCGCGCCACTAGTATGCCACTAGACCGCCGCTAGCATGTCACTAGACCGCTACTAGGACGCGCCGGATTAACTTGCCGGTGCTTGGAGGTGACTTTTAGATTAGTCCTTTTGTTATATATCAGGAGGAAATAGATGGCATCTGGTAGAATACATAATTAAATAAATATATTGATAAGTGGGGAAAGAGAAATGGCATTAATCGATGTAATCAAGTATGACGGCTCCCCGGACGCTCTCGTATGGAAGCATCCCGAGACAGAATTAGGGACATGGACTCAACTCATTGTAAATCAATCCCAGGAAGCGATTCTGTTCAAGGATGGCAGAGCGCTTGATTTATACGGCCCCGGTCGTCATACGTTAAGTACGGCAAATATACCGATATTGAACAATATCATCAATTTGCCGTTTGGAGGAAAATCTCCGTTTTCGGCTGAAGTTTGGTATATCAACAAGGTAAGCTCGTTGGATGTAAAGTGGGGGACGTCCAGCCCGATTCAACTCCAGGACCCGAAGTATAATATTATTGTTCCTGTCAGAGCTTTTGGGCAATTGGGCATTGAAATCGAGGATTCACGTAAATTCCTGACCAAATTGGTAGGAACCCTTCGCGGATTTACCCAAAATACGCTGATCGAGTACTTCCGCGGCTTAATAGGAATGAACATAAACTCACTCATTACTTCCTATCTTGTACATAAAAAAATCAGTGTGCTGGAGATCAACGCATTTACTAGTGAAATGTCGGATCATTTCAAAAATGCAGTAGCCCCTTCTATGGAAGAATACGGGATTAATGTCCTGAATCTATACGTACAGAGCGTAAATCTACCGGAATCAGATCCTTCTGTAAAGCGTTTGAGAGATGCGCTGGCACGCAAAGCGGAAATGGACATCCTCGGATACAATTATCAGCAGGAGCGGACCTTTGATACATTAGAGGGAGCGGCCAAAAATGAAGGAAGCATGCAGGCTGGAATGATGGGGAGCGGACTTGGCTTTGGAATGGGAGCAGGTATTGGCGGGCCGTTAGGAAATGCGATGTCCGAGCTTGCCGGAGCTATGAATACCAAAGCGATAGACAAGCAAGCTGCCGCCTACCGCATTTGTTCGAATTGCCAGCATGCTAATGAGGGGAACTCGGCCTTTTGCAGCAGCTGTGGCCAGCCGTTAGCGGAGAATATGCAGCATGCCGCTGCTAAGGAGACCGTCGCAACCTGCAACGTTTGCGGCTCTCCGATTCAGAAGAATTCCAAGTTCTGTCCGAACTGCGGGGATAAATATTTTGCCTGCCCAAGATGCGGCACCGATAATCCGGAGAATAGCCTGGAATGTGAAAAATGCAAAGAACCGCTGCCTCGCCGTTGTCCAAAGTGCAGTGAATTAGTGCCGGGCGGCAGTAAATTCTGCGGGAATTGCGGTACGGAGGTCGTTCTAAGATGCAATAGCTGCGGACATGAGGTGGGGCCAAATCAAAAATTCTGTTTGGAATGCGGGGCCGGCCTACTGGAAGGGGGCAACGATTAGTGGCAACCCATCGGTTACCTTTAGGAAAGATCGTATTGCTGGGTTTATATCTGGTAGCAGTCTTTTCAACGCTAATCTCGTTTTTGGCGCTATATACGGGCTTTGTAATGACGATTTCCTTCTGGATTTCACTGGCCTCAGTGCTATTGGCGGAAACCGTTCTGTGGCGTTATGCGGATTATTGGTGCGGTCATGTCGATACCATTAAAAGAATGGTTCCCGGTTATCTGGCTTTGGGCATCGTTATTGTTGCTTATTTCGTAGCGGTACTTGCTTTTTCCTTTTTAACCGGATTTGCTGACATGGCCCTACGCTGGTTCATCCTCTTGCACGTGTTGACCTTTGCCATAGCGGTCATGCTCGGCGGGCTGCTTCTCTTGTTCCTAAGATCAGCTATCGCTCATGAAGAAGAGACGAGCACAGGGGTTGTCAACCTGCATGCTATTGAGATGGCCTTAAAGGAATTACACGAAAAAATTCGTTCCGTAGATAGTCCGCACCGTTCTGAGATGGAGTCCGTTATGATCAAGCTGATCGACAAGGTTCATTACAGCGATCCGGTTACGCCACAATCCCTTTCATACATGGATCAATCCTTGTATCAGCAGATTCATTCCCTAATAGAGCAGGTAACGCCGATGCTCTCCGGCGACCAGGAGTTATCGTTTGAGCTTATTCTGCAAGGCTTAAATGAATTCTCGGGTACACTTGCCAGACGCAACAGTCAGCTGCTCATATCGAAATAGTCTATCAATGATTCAGGTTTAGGAGGTTATACCGTGAAAAAATTATCCGGTGTCTTGCTTATGGTATTAGCAATAGGCTTGCTGCTTATTGGAATCGTCGGTTTTTTTGGAGGTTTAGCATCTTCTGAAATAGCGATTAGCATCGTTGCTATTGTTATATTAATTGTACCAGGCATTTTGCTGCTGGTGATGAGTGTCAGGATGGTTGATGCCAAGAAGCAGTCCCCGCTTAATATGGCAGGCTCAGGCTATCCTCAAGGTAGACCGGTCAATCCCGGTAACTATAACAGAATGCCAAATGGTGGACCGTATGGGATTCCTAATTCAAACCAACCGGGTCCCTCTGCAATGGGAACGGTTAATAAAGGTTTTGATCCGCTTGATGCCAGGTCGGTCAATGATTTTGTACAGGAGCAGCTCAAACAAGCAAGTAGTCAGGGGGTTAGAACCGTTACCACCAGTTATGTATATACTTCATCGACGGAGAATGGAAATCCCGTTAACGCTTTTCCGGGAGGGGCTGCTTCAGTAGCGGGAGGGGCTCCAAAAGCACCTGTATCCGTCGAGTGTCCGGGGTGCGGAGCTGTAGCTACGGTTCCACCGGATCGGGCGGTAAAGTGCGATTTCTGCGGTGCAGTAGTCCCTTATAAAGAAGCAACGACTTAATTATTTCATTAGCCTTACAGACGATAAGCCAAGAAGAGCTCACTATATTTCAGCAGGTGGGGGGTTCATGGCTTATTTGCTGTATAGATACTCTAGCATCGATAACTGCCATGTCGCGTATACATAACTAATCTTGTTCAAGCAGTAAGTAGTTTCTGTCTGATTGGGGGGATCGATTTGGTGATAGCGATTTGTATTTTTGTTGTCTTGGGATGCATCTCAGGGTTTGTGCTGTTCCGAAAAAACACAGTCCCGCAAAGCACAGAAACCTATGCACGAGATGAACGGGTTTCCGTTATTATCCCGGCCAGAAATGAGGAAGCGAACTTGCCGCATATTCTCAGCTCCCTACTTAAGCAGAGCTATCAACCAGATGAGATCATCGTTGTCGATGATGGTTCAGAGGATCGAACTCGAGAAATTGCAGTTGGTTTTGGCGTGAAGGTGGTCGATAATCCGGAGCTGCCCGTTGGATGGACCGGAAAGACCTGGGCCGTGTGGAACGGATTTCTGCATAGTACCGGTGATTTGATCGTTTTTCTGGATGCGGATATTCGGCTGGCTCCCGATGCCTTGGAGAAGCTGCTCGGAATACGCCGCAAATCCGGCGGGGTTATCTCTGTTGTCCCATACCACGATACGGAGAAATTTTATGAGCGATTAGCTATGATTACAAATGTGCTCGGCGTGTTCGCCTTTACGTCTCCTTTTGAACGCAAAAGCAAACAAACCGGGTTATACGGTTCCTGTATCATAACGACCAGAGCGGACTATGAAGCGGTTCAGGGACATGACGGAATCAAGTCGGAAATTTTGGACGATCTGAACTTAGGGGCAAAATATCGGGCCGCGGGAATTCCGGTGGTCAATTTCCTGGGGCATGATCTTGTCTCCTTCAGAATGTATCCGGGCGGGATCAAAAGTGAGTTACAGGGTTTTGGAAAAGGGGCTGTTCTCAGCACTGCCAATTTGGCTGCATCAACCACCGTATTGGTTGCGTTATGGCTCATTGGACTCATCGTGTCCGAGAGCTTCCTGTTTCTCTGGGGCAACCAAGCCTGGCTTTTGGCTGCACTGGCCGGTTATGTGATATATACACTGCAAATTTTTTACTTAATTCAGTACGTAGGGAAGTTCGGAAAGCTGATGCCGTTCATTCATATTTTATCAACCTTGTTCTTTCTGGTTGTGCTGCTGTATTCGGCCTATCAGGTTGTATTTATTGGGGCTGTGTCGTGGAAAGGCAGGGCAATCCAGGTGAGGGGCAGGTCCTAGCCATGACCATCTTGTTGACCGTTACGGCATTTTTGTCCGGCTCGCTGATGTTCTCTTATTGGCTGGGGAGGGCAGCCAGCAAAGATATACGAAGAGAAGGGGACGGCAATCCGGGTGCCTTTAATTTATGGCATGCGGCGGGATATAGGCTCGGGCTGCTGGGCGTTGTGCTCGATTTTGCCAAAGGGTATCTTCCCTTACTCTTAATGTTGCAGACCGGATTAATTCAAGGTTATGAATCGGTTTATGTCGCTCCCGCTTTTATTTTGGGGCATGTGTTCTCCCCATTTCTGAAATTCAAGGGCGGCAAAGCGATCGCTGTGACCTTTGGGGTGTGGAGTGCACTGACCAGGTTTGAGGGGGCTTTGGCTTATGCACTCGTATTAGCTTTAATGAAGCTCTGCTTTAGATGGCTACCAAGCCGCAGGGCGAACCCAAGGGAGGCGGACGGCTTCCAGGTGGTTGCCGGATTTCTTATAATCCTCATCTATATTGCGCTAATCCATTTCTCCATGCCCTTGTTATACATTTGGGGGATTAACTTTGCCATTTTGCTATTTACGAATCGGAGAGCCTGGGTATCTTTCCTCAAGAGCCATTCGGCTGATCAAACTACGCATAGTCAGGGGCATTAGGTGAACAGCAAGGAAGCGTCATTCGATCAACAACGGTAAAATATATTCGCGAAAAATATCCGGCTGTTCCTTCTTCTTGCGATTATCATGCGTCTGTACAACTACGATTTCAAGGCTGGGAATGACATGGATGAATTGGCCGCCGAAGCCGCGTGCATAGAAGTAATCCAGCGAAGACAAGGAATCCGCCCACCAGTGCCAGCCATAAAACCCACGCCGCGGCGCTTCAGCAGGAAGAGCAGGCCTGACGGATCGGGCGATAAGTTCCGGCGAGATGATCTGCTGATGCTCCCAGATTCCCTGCTGTAAATAGAGCTGTCCAAACTTTAACATATCAGCAGGTCGAAGCCATAATCCAAAGCCGCCGGTGTGGAACCCCTGAGGGTCGGTCTCCCATTTATAGGACTCGATCCTGAGCGGACTGAATAAATGCTTCTCGGCAAATTCAGCAACGGACAAGCCGGTGGCTTGGACCAGGATAGCGGACAATAGCTGTGAGACTCCGGAATTATACTCCATTCTTGCCCCGGGCAGGTCAGAGAGGGGTTGATTCAGCACGAAATCGATCCAATCCGGCGTTCGGGTCATTTTCGGAAATGAATTTTGCCCGCCAAACTCTGTCCAATCAAAACCGGCAGACATCGTTAATAGATGCTCGATCGTGATCTCAAGCTTATGAGCATTTGATATTTTGCCCCCGCTGGACTGCTCGTCTATCCGGATGCCATCAAACTTCGCCTTGACGACAAGCTCCGGGAAGTATTTCGAGATCGCCGTTTCTGGAGGAGGAACGGCCCCTTGATCCATGGCGATGCAGATTAGAGCGGATAAAATGCTTTTGGTGCAGGAGTTGATCTTGGCGATTTGGCCCCGGATGTTCGTGTCTTTGTAATATTCGAATATAAGCTGGCCCCGCTTGCTAATCAGACAGCTTCTTAGCTTCAGTTCTGTAAGGGTGGCTGGCAGTGATGCAAGATTCATGGCGTGTTCATCCTTTGATTAAAATATATGTACATATCACATTATGGCCTAAATAAGCATAAAAAACAGCCCTTCGCGTCATTCAAGCGACGAAAGGGCTATTTGTCATAGGGGCTATTCAAAGTGAGTCCGTCACAGTTATTTCTTCGCTTTTAGTCCGAGAGCTTGCATCAGCTTGCTGAATACCTCTGTATTCTCGTAGATTCCAGAGAATAGTTCGGCATTTTTACCTGTTGCCGTTAATGGAATATCCACAGCCGTATGTCCGGATGTCGTCCAGTCCACCACGAAGTTTTGCTTCGATTTAGCGATAGCGAAAGGACCGTCCTCCTGAGAAATGCCATCTCCTGATTCATCCTCACTGTCCACAGGTTCGATCGAGAAGCCGCCTGTCTCATGGTCGGCCAGCACAAGGACGAGCGTATCTGGATTTTTCTTGGCGAATTCCTTAGCAACTTTAACGGCTTTATCAAGCTCTTGGCCCGATTTGATCGTCATTTTTGCGTTATTGGCATGCGCAAATTCATCCGTGCCTTCCTCTTCAACCATCAGGAAGAATCCTTTCTTGTTGGTGGAGAGGGTATCCAGTGCTTTCTTCGTCATATCAGGCAGAGAGACGACCGGATTATAAATATCGCCTTCGCCTTCCGGATTTTGCTGGAACATCTCCTCATTGGCAAACAAGCCAAGCAGCTTACCACTCTTCGTTTTTTGCAGCTCCTCTTTGCTGGAAACATAGGTATAACCTAATTGCTTCGCTTTATTAACAAGGTTGCCTTGAGTTCCCTTGCTCTTCTCGGAAGGATCTTCAGCAGGCTCATCCTTGAACTTGCCGGGATTTCCGGCAGGGTACCAGAAGTCCTCGCCACCACCGAGGATGACGTCGATCTTGCTCTCGGTGATGAACTGCAGAGCAATATCGCTCTGCTTGGAGCGATCCTCCACATGTGCGCCAAAGGCTGCGCCCGTTGCATCCGTTACCTGACTGGTTGTTACGACGCCAGTCGATTTCCCGGCTTCCTTGGCATATTCCATAATCGTCTTGACTTTCTTCTTGTCCGCGTTCATGCCGATCGCGCCATTGTATGTCTTAACGCCGCTGGCAAAAGCGGTTGCGGCTGCAGCAGAATCTGTTACCGGAACGGTGGAGCTTGTATGAACTAGACCCGTATAAGGCATATCATCCATGGCCAGCTTGCCCTCAAGGCCAACGGTTGCCAATCGGATTGCATTGCGCTGGGCCGTACCCATTCCATCTCCAACGAATAGAATGACATTTTTCGTGAGCGGGGATGCGGCATCTGCATGGTTTGCGATTTGTGTGGAAATCGCACCGGAGATGAGAATGGCTGCTGCGGCAGTCGCTGCAAGGGTTTGCTTCAATTTGGTCTTATGTGATTTCATATTTTCCCTCCTAAGGTATGTTCTACAAGTTTAATAGTAGGAGATTTACGTTAAGAGAGTATTTTCGCAATTAACAGTTTATGTAAATGAAAAAGGCAGCCCGCTTAAATTAGGGCTGCCTTTGTATATTTTATTGATCATAACCCGATTAATATTCATCAAACATGGCTGCAATTTCATGATATTCTGTCGTTTGTGTCAGCGCAAGAGAGAGAAGGATCCGGGCTTTCTGCGGCACAAGGCTATTGCAAGGAATAGAATTGGCAGATAAGTCAATATATGCATCCTTGAGAGTAATCCCGCTGGAAATGCGCGAGCAGCGAACTACCGGAATATTATTGTCCTTGAGAGCCCGGACCCGATCGATCCAAGGCTTGCTGTAAATGCCTCCGCCAGCGCCGGCGATGACGATCCCCTTGGAGATCGTAGCCAGATAATCCAGAATTCCCGGATCAGCATCGACATGGAAATAAGCGACAGAGACTGCGGGCAGTTCCGATATTTGCGAAATATCAAATTGGGCATCCGTTGTATGCTTCTTCAGCGAGCGGGTGTAGAAGAAAGCCTGCTGGTCCCGCATATAGCCAAGGCAGCCGAAGTCCCGTTCGTCAAAAGCATTTGCCTTGAAGGTGTTCACCTTTTGCACATCCCTGCCACTGTAGATGCCTTCTGCAAATACGACCATGACTCCTTGGCCAATTGCCTCCGGATTCGCGGCCAGTGCAACGGACTGGAACAGGTTCAGCGGACCGTCCGCGCTAATCGCGGTAGCCGGGCGCATGGAACCGGTAATAATGACGGGTTTGTCAGTCTTGACGACAAGATTCAGGAAATAAGATGTCTCGTCAAGCGTATCCGTCCCATGGGTAATGACGAAACCATGAACATCTTCCCTTTGGGCCAGATCATTGATGAGGGTAGCAAGGGTCAGCCAGTGCGAGCCAGTAATGTCAGCGCTGCACAGATTGCTAATCTGTAAGCCGCTGCAATTGGCGATCTCATTCAGATGTGGCACACTGTCCAGAAGATGTTCTATAGGCAATGAACCTGGCTCATAGTTCAATGTTTTATGCGCTTCTCCGCTGCCGGCAATCGTCCCGCCGGTCGCCAGAACGACCACATTTTTAAGCTCAGGGTTATAAGAAGGCAAAGCTTCAAACTTTACGGAATAATCAGATATAATCATGTGCGTGTTCCTTTCCGATTGCGTTCTATTCAGTGCTGCTAGTCTGAAAATTAACGTATATTTGCCAATAAGTCAATACGGCGGCTTCTTGGATCGCTGCAGGGAACGTAAATATTCCCATGATATTAGTTTTATGTGGTTATTCTGAAGCGTGTGCTTGATTAGCGGATCGTTAAATAGGAGAAATTCAAGCCCTCTTTTTTCGAAATGCGGAGTCAGAGACTGAAGCTCTTTTGTCACCTTGGCGGGGTGGGCTACGATTTGTGTAATACCTGGTTTGCAGTACTTAATCTGCCGGATCAACCAGTCTCTCATTTGATCGTAATTTTCTCGGGGTTCAAGAGAATAGGGGAGCGATATCAGATCATCAATGAATTCGATTCCACGACGTTTCGCAGAAAGAATCCTTTGTTCAAAAATTTTTTTTTGACTTCTGCTGAAGGAAGGCTGATCTATTATCCGTAAAGGTAAATTAAAAGGTAATTCATACTTCTCGCATAAATCGAATACAACCTCAAGAAAATCACGACCTGTCGCCAGACCCATCACTGAACCGGCATGGCTATCCAAATGGGTAACCTCAATTCCATGTGAAAGGGCCCATAATATTTGCGCCTCCAATTCTGCCTTTACCTGAATGGGATTTGCATTCTTCTCGACAGATACAAGATCTTTGGAAAGAAGCCTTCATCAGTAACCAGACTGCCCAGATTATACTCTTGAAATACAGGCTTTAATGAATAGTTCTCTGTACTAGTCAGCGTCAGATGGATTCCGACCTTGATCTTATGATTCATGGCACATAATTCAGGTACCTCGTTGGCTGCGGCACACGGCACCATGAGGGAAGAGGAGGTGATCGAATCATTTTCGAACAATTCCGCTATGGCTTGATTTGTACTATGTGTTATTCCAAAGTCATCGGCGTTGATAATAATAGCTCGATCAATAAGCGTAAGCCCTGGACGCTCCAGCATGGTTTTAACCTCCATACACGAAATAAAGGGACGTTGTTTACGCATAATCGTAAACGACGTCCCTTAAAGGCAATATTAAACTTGTATCCGCATTATACACCGGAAATAGCAAAAGTAAAGAGGGGATTTAATATCGATCAACAAACAGAGATCCGTCACTCTGCACCTCGGCATAGAACACTTCTTCGGCAGAATGGATTCCTTTTATCTGCAGTTCTTGTTGCAGCCAAGCTTCGTCGAGGTTTAATTCCTTTAAGTTCTTTTTAATTATTTTTCCATCTGAAATGATCTCGGAAGGCAAATAAGTGAAGTTTGGAGTAGGAAGGTTCAGATCCCCCTTGGCTACAGGCTGTTTGAACTCCTTTCTAAGCACGCTGATTTTTCCATCAGGTTCGAGGATAGCGTAGTGAACGTCCTGTATACTGAACACATCTTTCTCCCGCAGCATCATACATAAATCATCCAGATTTAATCGGGTCGATTTCAGCGTTTCCCTCATGATTTTTCCTTGTTTAATAATAATCTTCGGCTGTCCGTCCATTAAAATCCGGGCTTTACTTGATTTCAAGCTTATATAGCTTATGAGAATCGCCAGAATAGCCCACCATATCAAGCTTACCATGCCGTTGAGAAAATGAGTGTCTCTTCTAACGACGATCTCCGCTGCGATAGAGCCCACCGTAATGCCGGTAACATAATCGAAAAAGGTAAGATGTCCGAGCTGCTTTTCCCCGAGGAGTCTGGCCAGGGTGAGAAGGACGAGGAAAGTGATCGTCGTCCTCCAGATCATTTCCCAAAAATTGAACTGCATTAGTCCGTTCATATGATCCACATCCTTCTGGTTGGAATTTCTATTGTTAGTATGAGGGGACAGCAGTGTGTATTATACGTGAGGCCATCCGTTTGGAGGCCGTTTGAAATAGATTTCTCTATTTTACCAAAAATATAAAAAATAAGTTGAAATAGCAACAGTTATACCCTTATAATGGAAATGACATTAAAGATAGCGCTATCATTTAGCATAATTCGAAACCGGTTTAGGGTCCAAAACACGCTGCGCGGGCGTGTGTGTAGATGAGCAAGGCAATCTTCCAAACAAAGGAGCGAGTGTCATGTTAAGACATGGGAAAAAACTGTGTTTATTTCTGGTGTTTACTCTCCTGATTGCTTTTGTGCCTACGATGAAGACAAGTGCAGCTGATTGGAACCTGGTCTGGAGCGATGAATTTAACGGCTCATCCTTGAATTCCGCCAATTGGACGGCTGAGATTGGTACCGGCAGTGGCGGTTGGGGCAATAATGAACTGCAGTATTATACAAGCCGGCCGCAAAATTTGCAGGTAACGGGTGGTAATCTGGTGATTACTGCGCAGAAGGAATCGTATGGGGGAATGAACTATACCTCGGCAAGAATCAAGACACAAGGCCTGCAGAATTTTACGTATGGCAAGGTGGAGGCCCGCATCAAGCTTCCTTCAGGTCAAGGGTTATGGCCCGCCTTCTGGATGCTCGGCTCGAACATAACTTCTGTCGGCTGGCCGGCAAGCGGTGAGATCGATATCATGGAGCGGGTTAACAACAATCCTTATGTGAACGGAACCGTACACTGGGATGCGAACGGCTATGCAAGTTACGGGAATATATCGGGCAATCTGGATTTCTCGCAATTTCATACGTACAGCATAGAATGGGATGCCAATTACATCCGTTGGTTTGTAGATGGCAACCAGTACAACGAAATTTACATTCAGAACGGAACGGGAAATACCGAGGAATTTCAGAAGCCGTTCTTCATTCTGTTAAATATGGCCGTCGGCGGCAACTGGCCAGGTAGTCCGAACGGATCAACGCCTTTCCCGTCCCAAATGCTTGTTGACTATGTAAGGGTATATCAACAGTCCAATTCATCGAATATTATCAGCGGCGGCATCTACACGCTCGCCTCCAAGGTAAGCGGCAAGGTGCTGGATGTAACCGATGTCTCCTTAGCGGATGGCGCCAAAATGCAGCAATGGACGAATTACAGCGCGAGCAACCAACGCTTCAAAGTGGAGAGTACAGGGGATGGATATTATAAACTCACGGCTATGCATAGCGGCAAGGTGTTGGATGTGCCTAGCTCAAGCACCACAAGAGGCGTACAGCTACAGCAATGGACGGACAACGGCACCAGCGCGCAGCGATGGAAGCTGGTTGATGTCGGCGGAGGTTATTACAAGCTAGTGTCTAAAGCTAGCGGGCTTGTAATGGATGTATCCGGATCCTCAACGGCTGACGGAGCAGTCGTGCAGCAATGGAACGATAATGGAACGGATGCGCAGAAGTGGTATTTTACTAAGGTGAATTAATAATTGCAGGGGTGTCTCACAAGCTGTTTTTTCAGCTTGGAGACACCCCTTTGCTTGCCCGAGAGGATAGGCTGCCTATATTTTTGACCGTTCGGGCTTCTGCCGTATACTTGCTGAAATTCCCCGCGGTTCATTTCGTTTGTATGCTTCACGGGCCAACCGGTTTGGTGTCTCCCAAATGTGAATATATTCATATGGATGGATTCAATTTCGTATTCCGCCAGTTTGCTTTCTTTGCACAATTCCTCTCTTGTACCATCCTCCTTTTGGAGAATTCGAATCAACCTAAATAAAAGCTTATCGATGAAACTGGAACCACTTAAAATCGAACTGGCTGCCTGGAAGGAATACAAAGGTTACTGTTTGAAAACCCGTTATCCGTTCCAAAATGAACTCCCGCTCGCAATAATCATCGGAATAAGCGAACTCCACAATCTGCCTGCTATCCCCATCTTGACCGCTGAATTGAATATGCAAGGTGTTCATGTCGAGCGGGGAGTGCCCGCAAATGACCAGCTTGTTGCTTCCCGCTTCCCCGAAGTCCATATCCTCGAACACCAGCGATACATTGTTGCCGATCTTCTCTATCGAATCTTCCGTTAGGGCAAAGGAATCACCATAGATACGATCATTCTCAAGCACGCTTAACGGTTCGAACGCCTTCATCGGTTTCTTGAACTTGAAGCCTTTGAGATGAATTTTACGCCGCAGAAGGAAGCAGAGGGAGGTAACCCCCTTTAATCGTCGGGGCAGACGGTAGGTCTCCTCCTGATAGACATTCCATATGGACTGTTTTTGATAGGTTACCGTAGTCAACAAGGCCGCATTGGCCTCGCCAGGGATGCCTTCCCATATTTCAATAGGGAACTCCGTATCATCAAGCGAGAAGATAGGCAGTGTGATCTCATCGGAACCGAAGCTTCCGAAGTCGATCTTGTCAAAGCAAATCCGGCTTTCTCCATCTCTACCTGTAGCAACCCCACGATCGTTGCCGTTTGTCAAATTCAGGCTGGACTCGCTATGATAGCCAGCGGATACAAACTCATATGGATTTAAGCAGGCTTGACCCAGATCGCTGATATGGAACTCCATCAAGGCGTAGAGGCGGATATGATCGGAGCCATTTGTCGCCGCGCAGCGGATATAGACATCCCCATCGCCCAGAGCTGTAATGACCGCTTCGTGCCCGTTCGCATCTAGGGCAGCAATATTTGCATCTATACCGCCTGCGTTGGTAACTCTCCATTGAACCTCTTGATAAGTAGCATTGCTCGGATGGATCTGAACCCTAACCGGCAGGGATCGGTTATCCTTTGATAATTGATTCCCTGCCGGGCAAATAATCTCCAGCTTGCGTATCGGAATTTCAGAAGTCAGAAGTTCATGTGTCTTAGACAGCGCCTGAGATTCCAGCTCTTCGGCATTTGCATTTGTGTAACTATATAGCGATAATTCATGAGCTATACCCTTTGAAGGTTGCGGGGGAGTGGCCATCAAGACAAGCTCGGCAGGATTCAGCCCCCTGGATTCAGCATGAACCCTAATGGAGCCGGTCTCAGCGGTGCTGGCAATGACGGCTAGCAGCTTGCCGCTAAATAGTCTGCGATTCGTCCCTTTATATTGATCATAGTCGGTACTATCGCCATTATCGAGGCCAACAAGTCTTCCGGAACCTTCCACCGTGATATGTACACGGTTATTTGCATTTTCCACCGGAATCCCATCCTGATCGACGGCTGAAATTTCAATAAATATCAGGTCAGAGCCATCGGCCGTTATCGTATTTCTGTCGGGCATCATGACAAGGGATGCCGCATCCCCGAAGGAGGATCTCATATCCGTTGCAATCGGAGCGCCATTTTCATCGTAGGCTACCGCCTGCAGAACCCCTTTTTGATACGGAATCCGCCATTCTCCCAATAGCTTGTGATCGTACTTATGATCAATATCAACGATGCCTTGCGATACTTCGTTAAAGAATAATTCGATCCGCGGAGCGTTCGAGCAGACGCGAACATCGATCATCTGACCTGTGGAGAAATCCCAATACGGGAAAATATGAACCATTGGACTTACTTTGTAATCCGTCCATTCCGCCTGATAGATGTAGAAGGAATCCTTCTTGAACCCAGCTGTATCTAACTGTCCAAAATATGAATTCTTCGTATGATAGGGCGTTGGCTCGCCAATATAATCGAAGCCGGTCCATATGAATTGACCCGGTGAATATACGGCATCCCGGTCATCCATAATACAGCGCTCGGTGCTCTTCGCTCCCCAACTGGTAGAACTGTTGCCTAAGGAAGAACATTGTTCATCGTCGTCGGACAGCACCGACTGGGACAGTGGAAAGTGATAGATTCCGCGACTCTGCACTGTAGATGAGGTTTCGCTGCCATAAATAATCCAATCCGGATGCTCCTTATGATGGAGATCATAGTACTTCTCCCCGTAGTTATAGCCGGCAAACCTGACCAGGTCGGCACACTTCTGAGCATTTTCCCAAGGCATATAGTTGGAGCCAATCGTAATCACCGCATTGGTTTTCGGATCGTGCAGAAGCACTTCATCTCGGAGAAGCCGCGTTAATTCCTGCCCTCGCTCATCGGCATGGGTGTCATAAATTTCATTCCCGATGCTCCACATGAGCATACTCGGATGGTTTCGATCCCGGCGAATCCAACTCGCTACATCTTTTTTCCACCATTCCGGGAAAAATCTCGCATAATCATAGGTTGTCTTTGGGCGTTCCCATATATCAAAAGCTTCCGAGACGATCAACACGCCCATTTGATCGGCTAGCTCCATCAGCTCAACGGCAGGCATATTATGAGCGGTGCGGATCGCATTGACACCCATTTCCTGCAGGAGTGAAATCTGTCGCTGCAGGGCTGCTTTATTCACAGCAGCGCCCAGGCAACCGAGATCATGATGCTGGCAAACGCCGTGAAGCTTAACCGGCTGGCCGTTGAGGAAGAAGCCGCGTTGGCTGTCAAATTCCATAGTTCGGAAGCCAAAGCGGTTGATCTCGGTATCCACCAGTTTATTTTCGACAAACAGCTCGGTTTTCAGTGTATAGCAGTAGGGCTGCGAGAGATCCCAAAGTATTGGCCTACGGACGGAAATAGAAGAGGGAATGGGGACTGTCTGTCCGTCTTCCCATGCAACTTCAGTCTCTATCTGGGCAATTTTCACATCGGCTTCATCCCGAATCGTATGCTGAATCATCGTCTTCCTCATCGCTGCCGGACTTGAAACCTCGCGTAATCTCAGTTCAGTATCGATCTCTACGGTCCAGGAGCCACTGTCATCTTGCTGCTTCTGCGCCGAGATATAAATCCCGTAAGGAACGATATGAGCTTCGGAATAAGTTTTCAACCATACATTTCGATAGATTCCCGCCCCTGAATACCAGCGCGAGTTAGGAGATTCATGAACGACCCGGACATATATTTCATTGCTGCCTGAAGTTATGTAGGGAGTGATGTCTATTTCAAAAGTGGAATATCCGTATTTCCAGGTCCCGGCAAGATGGCCATTAACATAGAGAGAAGAGTCCATATAGACGCCTTCAAAACAAAGCGACATGTAGTTATTTGGCACTAACTCGTTCAGTAACAAGGTCTTGTGATACCAGCCCTCTCCACTTTCATACAGATGATGTGTGTCATAAATTAGCCAGTCATGGGGCAGGGTGACAGAGGACCAACTTATACTGCCGGACAATACCGTCTCAAGCTTTGTATGAAGAGGCATTTTGGCAAAAAACCAGTCATTGTTGAATTTTGTATTCTGACTCATCGGAGTTAAGCTCCTTTATCCAGTGTATTTTAGGCATCTATTACCGCGGCGGATGGTTGCCTTGGAGGCATTTGTACTCAGTGGGAGTACACTTCTTATATTTTTTGAACACCCGATTAAAAGTGGGCAGACTTCCGAAGCCTGAGCTCATAGCGATCTCCATCACGGATAAATTAGGGTCAATCAGCAGTTTTTCCGCATGCATGATTCGATGCTGGTTGAGATAGTCGTAATAAGACATTCCTATAAATTGCTTAAACAAGCGCATGAAGTGAAATTTACTGAAGCCAGCCAGCTTCGAAAGATCCTCGACCTGAATATCCTCAGTACAATGCTCGTTCATATAATTGCAAACCTGCAGAAGTTTATCGATATATTTGTGCTGCTTCTGGCTGCTGCTGTTTAAAAGGCGATGTTCCTGGTTCATGAAGTTTCGTCCAAGCACTACAAAGAGCTGAATTAACAGAGAATAAGCAGAGGCTTCCTTCAGTACCGAGCTGCTGAAATATTCATCGATTAATTGTTCCAGAAGCGGTCTCAAAACGCCATGCAGCTCTTCATTCTCACTGGAAGTAACGATTAGGCAAGGGCGAAGCAAATGGAATGTCGAGTCAAATCCGGCCAAGTTATACAGCAGGGACCAGTCGAATTGAAGAATGATCCGTTTGCCCGATTTTGGAGCAAAAAGTTCATGCAGCTCCCCCGAAGGGATGACGAGGATATCATTGGGATGAAGCACATACTTCGTACCGTTGATAGCGGCCGTATAAACATTTTCGAGCGGCATAATAATTTCCGCAGCCGTGTGCCAATGGATTGGATAATCCTCAGCCTCCTGGTTCAAATAAATACGTATTCCAAAATGTTCGCGATATGAGACGGTTTCTTTGGCTCCGTTCAGAAACTCAATCATTAGCATCCCATCCTTTACTTTGGTCAGATAATTGACAAACCTAATCCAATCAAAGAGACCCCACCAACAATTGCTTAAGTGAACTTAGCACAAATTTAGCAATATTTGAGAAGTCGAGAGCTAAATTCACGAAGAACCACAAACATAAAGTCGTTATAATATAGCCTATGAAACCGCATACATTTAAATCTAAAATGAATTAAAGCACCAAAATGACTGTTTAGCAAGCAAATCATAACATGCAAATATTGTTTTTGCCAATTATTTTGATTACTTTAAAAAACGGGAAAAGATGGTGTGCTATGACAGAAATGGTTAATAACAGCGATAAAATTTTAAAGTTTAAGAAACGAGCCGAGGACTTGGTCGCGCAAATGACCCTTGATGAGAAAGTGCATCAAATGCTGCATGCCGCACCGGCGATCAAGCGCTTAAATGTGAAGGCCTATAACTGGTGGAATGAAGCGCTTCATGGGGTTGCGAGGGCAGGGGTTGCAACGGTTTTTCCACAGGCAATTGGGCTTGCAGCTACTTTTGATGAGGAGCTTCTGGAAGAGGTCGCAGATAAGATCGCAACGGAAGCTCGAGCGAAGTACAATATGCAGCAGGAATTTGAGGATACGGATATTTATAAAGGACTGACCTTCTGGGCGCCAAACGTGAATATTTTCCGTGATCCGCGTTGGGGGAGAGGGCATGAAACCTATGGAGAGGACCCATATCTATCCTCAAGATTAGGAGTCCGTTTTATACAAGGCCTGCAGGGCCATGATGAGAATTATTTAAAGGTTGCTGCCTGCGCGAAGCATTTTGCCGTCCACTCGGGACCTGAGGATTTGCGCCATCAATTCAATGCCGTGGTCTCCACTCAGGATCTATATGAAACCTATTTGCCGGCGTTCCAGGCCTGCGTTGAAGAAGCAAAGGTAGAGGCCGTGATGGGCGCATACAATCGGACCAACGGTGAACCATGCTGCGGCAGCGAGCTGCTGCTTGAGCAAATCTTGAGAGGCCAATGGCAATTTGATGGTCATGTCGTGTCGGATTGTTGGGCGATCCGGGATTTCCACGAGCATCATCAGGTTACTGCTAACGCGATTGAATCAGTTGCACTGGCGGTAAATCGAGGCTGTGATCTGAATTGCGGAAGTCTATTCGTATTCCTTCTCGATGCGGTCAAGCAAGGACTTGTAAACGAAGCCCAAATCGACCAAGCGGTTATCCGCCTCTTCACGACAAGGATGAAGCTGGGGATGTTCGATGAACAGGAGATAGTTCCGTTTGCGTCGATAAAATACACTGAAGTGGATTCAGCGGAGATGCAGCAATTAAACCGCAAAGCGGCGAGGGAATCGCTGGTGCTGCTGAAAAATGAGAATGGGCTGCTGCCCTTAGATAAATCGAAGCTGACTACGATCGGGGTTATCGGTCCAAATGCAAATAATCGGCGAGCGCTCGAAGGCAATTACGAAGGAACAGCATCTCGATATATCACAATTCTTGAAGGTATACAGGATTATGTAGGGGATAGTGCCCGTGTGTTATATTCCGAGGGTTGTCATTTACATCATGAAAAAATAAGTGGTCTGGGGCTAAAGAATGACCGGAGCGCCGAAGTGAAGGGGGTTTGCAAGGAAAGCGACGTCGTTATCGTCTGCTTGGGACTGGATGCCGGATTGGAAGGCGAGGAGGGCGATACCGGTAACCAGTATGCCAGTGGGGACAAGAGGGATTTGAACTTGCCAGGACTTCAGGAACAGGTACTGCGAACGGCCTATGAGAGCGGCAAACCGGTCGTTCTGGTTGTATTATCCGGCAGCGCCCTCGCCATCCCATGGGCTGATGAATATGTGCCAGCTATTCTTCAGGGCTGGTATCCGGGTGCACAGGGGGGCCGCGCGATAGCCGAAGCGATCTTCGGGGAGTTCTCGCCAGAAGGGAAGCTGCCGATTACATTCTACAGGACGACAGAGGAATTGCCGGAATTTACGGATTATTCGATGAAAAATCGGACCTACCGCTACATGGAGCAAGAAGCGTTGTATCCTTTCGGATACGGACTGTCCTATACAGATTTCACCATTTTAAATACGAAAATGGATCAAGAAAGGATTAAGGAAGAAGGTGTGTCGATAACGACTACGATCAAGAATGAAGGTAGTATGGCGAGTGGTGAAGTACTGCAAGTATATGTCAAGGCGGAGTGGGAAGAAACGCCGAATGCTCAGCTCAAAGCGTTCCGCAAAGTTCACCTGCAGCCGCAGGAGAGTATGGAATTAACACTTCACCTGCCCGTTGAGGCCTTTGCTCTGTACGATGAGGAGGGCAGAAGAAGAGTGCGGCCCGGATCATATGCCGTATATGTAGGCAGCTCTGGTCCGGATAGTAGAAGCTGTGCGCTTACAGGGAAGCAACCGGCGGAATTCAAGCTGACCTCAGAGCTGAATATAGAAGTTTAAGAGCAAGACAGAACTTCAATCTGGGTGATAGAACCGACAATATGCATGAAGGAAAGGTGATGGTATGGCATTCCGTAACAATGAAACAGGAATAGAGCCACTACGGAAGCACGTCAATAAGACAGTGGATTTAGAACCGTTATGGAAGCATGTTAGAAAGGAATGGAAGCTGTATTCATTTCTGGTGATCCCGGTCATCTACTTTCTTATTTTCAAGTATCTCCCGATGTTCGGCAATATTATTGCTTTTCGAAAGTACAGGGGGGGACCTAATCTGTTCGGAACAGAATGGGTCGGATTTACTTATTTCAAAATGTTCTTTAAGGATCCATCTTTTTGGAGAGCGATCAAGAACGATCTGGTGCTTAGTACATCCTATTTGATCTTCAAGTTTCCATTAACGCTTGGATTTGCCTTGCTGCTTAATGAAATCGTCAAGCTGAGGCTGAAAAAATTCGTTCAGACCGTGTCTTATTTGCCACACTTCATTTCCATGGTTATTGTCGCAGGTATGATCAAGGAAATGGTCTCGATGTCCGGACCGATTAACGCCATTCTGGCTAATTTCGGTTTTGAGAAGATTCCTTTCATTTCTTTGCCGCAGTGGTTCCCGACAATATATGTCACCTCGGGCCTGTGGCAAGGACTTGGCTGGGGAACAATCTTGTATTTGGCCGCGATGACTGGAATAAACACAGAGCTGTATGAAGCGGCCAAAATAGATGGCGCAAGCCGTTTCCGGCTAGCCTGGCATGTTACGATCCCCGGAATTCTGCCAACGATTATGACGTTATTAATTTTGGATATTGGCGGCATCTTAGGCTCGAATTTCGAGAAAATTGTGCTCTTGTACAATCCTTTAATTTATGAAACAGCTGATGTTGTCTCCACATATGTCTATCGGCTCGGGATTAAGGGCGGTAACTTTAGTTACGCTACCGCAGTCGGGTTATTCGAAGGCATCCTTGGTTTGATCTTGGTCACAACAGCGAACCAAATATCCAAGAAGACGACAAAATCAAGCTTGTGGTAGAAGGAGGCGGACGACTTGAAGCTATCATTTTCCTATCGCGCGTTTCAAATTTTTAATGCCATTGTTATGACTCTGGTCGTATTTATGACCTTATATCCTTTTGTTTATTTGGTTGCCCAGTCCTTCAGTTCGGAAGCAGCCGTATACGCAGGCAAGGTAAGCTTCTATCCGGTAGACTTCACCTCTCAAACCTATCAGGTTATTTTGAGCAAGCCGGATTTCTTCCGTTATTACGGCAATACCATTGTGTACTCCGTAGTAGGGACGGTGATTTCAGTAGCTGCCACGGCAGTTATGGCCTACCCGCTGTCGAAGGATCGGTTGAGAATGAATAAATTTTTCATCCCTTTCGTCATCTTTACCATGTACTTTGGCGGAGGGTTGATTCCCAATTATATTTTGATCGCAAAAACGTTGGCAATGCGGGATACCATCTGGGCGATCGTCATTCCGGGAGCGATTAGCGCCTTTAACGTGATTCTGATGAAGACCTTTTTTGCCAGCCTTCCCAATGAAGTGGAGGAAGCAGCCAAGGTGGACGGACTTGATGTATTTGGTATATTCCTGAAAATTACGCTTCCGCTATCCAAACCGATCCTGGCAACGATTATGTTATTCGTCGTCGTAGGGTTATGGAACAGCTGGTTCGGACCTTCCCTCTATTTGCAGACGAAGGATAAATGGCCTGTAGCTTTATATTTGCGCCAGCTCATTGAGAATGCAATCAGCCCAACGGAAGTCGGAGCGACCGCCGAACAGCAAAATCAGATAGCCGCGACGGTAAAGTCTGCCGCGATGGTTCTGACCTCATTGCCGATCATTTGCGTGTATCCTTTCGTGCAGAAATACTTCGTACAAGGGATGATGATCGGTTCTGTAAAAGGGTAAGCGGTTTATGTTCGGAAATTCTGCACACGTGAAACCTCGCGTTGCAGTAATCTCCGTAATATAAAGGGAGCCTTAACTTAGCCAGAAAAATAAAGCCGGGTTAAGCTTCAAAAATAATGAAGGAGGAAGGCTATGAAAAAGTTTAACAGAGCAATAGGGGTTCTTATGGTGATAGTCTTGGCGTTCAGCTTGGCCGCTTGCGGTGGGGGCAAAAACGAAGGGGCATCCAATACGCCGCCGGCTACAGACACACCAAACAATTCAGCTGACAATAAAGGTACAGAAGCAACGCTGGATTACCAATTTGGGGAGGATCAAACCTTCCATTCCGACGAACCCGTCACCTATTCCATGATGTATAGCGACCACGAGAACTATCCTTACCAAAAGGACTGGAGACTCTGGAGTTCAATTAAGGAAAAAACGAATGTTAGCTTTGATTTGTCGCTTACAGCCAGAACAGAATATGATAACCAAAAGGCACTGATTATCAACAGTGGCGATGCTCCTTATATCATTCCTAAAACTTATGATGAGACTCCATTTGTTGCTGGCGGACAAATTGTACCTATTAGCGATTATGTACAATATATGCCGAACTATATGAAGGCTGTAAAAGACTGGGGACTTGAAGCGGATTTAAAATCCAAACTGCAGGCAGACGGTAAATATTATGTTCTTCCTGGCATGTGGGAAGGAGCGGGTAGCGGATATTCCTACGCTATTCGGAAAGACGTCTTTGAAGCGGCGGGCGTTGATGTAGCAGCTCAGGAAGGGAACTGGACCTATGAGGATTTCTATGAAGCTCTGAAGAAAGTAAAAGAGTATACCGGGGCCAAATATGTATTCTCCGATGCATTCAAAGGCGATTCTAGCCTGAATATTGCTGCTGTAGAATACGGGGTAACAGCTGGCTGGGGTAAAGCCAACGGCCTGAAATTTGACGAGGACAAGAAGGAATTTTACTTCGCGGATGCCTCGGAGGATTACAAAGCATTTGTAACGTATTTCAATAAGCTGATCAAGGAAGGGCTGATGGATCCTGAGTCCTTTACACAAGAAGATGATCAAGCTCAAGCCAAGTTCTTCAAAGGCGACAGCTATGTGATTAATGCCAATTACCAATTAATGGTCGATTATCAAGCCAAAATGCAGGACCCGAACGCTGAGTTGTATATGATTGTTCAGCCGGGTGGACCGAAAGGCCTGCTGCAGGTTGAAAACTCCCGCTTGGAGAACGGTATTATGATCTCACAAAATGCGCTTAATGATTTGGGCGAAGAAAAGTTTATCAAGATGCTGCGCTTTGTCGATTGGCTCTGGTATTCTGATGAAGGACAGACGCTCAGCTTATGGGGTGTTGAAGGGGAAACCTATACTAAGGATGCGGACGGTACTATCGTACTGAATCCGGATATTACTTATAATGGAATAAATCCTACCGCTCCCAAGAAGTTGAATGTTGACTTTGGCTTTGGTGGAGGCGTATTTGCTTATGGCGGTTCTAACGACCTGAGATGGTCGAAGTTCACAGACGGAGAAAAGGATTACTATAACCGTATCTTTAAATACCGTCAGCCGCGTCCGATCCAGCCGCCGATCATGGCAACGGCTGACCAGAGCGAGCAAATGAATATGATCTCGACTCCGCTGATGGATTATATCAGTACAATGACCCTGAAGTTTATTACGGGTCAAGAGCCTCTAACGAACTGGGATAATTTCGTATCCACTACGGAAGCCAATGGAAGTACGAATTACACCCAAATGGCTAATGAGGTTTTCAATAATACGAAGAGTATCCTGGGTTACTAATAATTAACCGAATATCATCTAAAGATGAAAGGCCGGGTATGCCTCTAGAGGTATGCCCGGCCTTTGTGATTGAGTCTATAAGAAAATGATTGATAGGGTATTTATTGAATAGAAGCTTCGTAAATGTCCTGAACCGATTTGGCAAGCATCGCATTAAATTCCTCATCGCTCTGCTGTGCAGTTAATCCCTGGGACAGAGCGCGAGAGAAGCTGGCAATCAGTCCATGGTTATGGGCCAGTTTGTCGTTAGCCTCGGCTTGGGAATAGCCGCCGGACAAGGCGACGACTCTTACGACATGCGGATCAGACATCAAGTCGCTGTAGAAATTATTTTGCGTTGGAATGGAGAGCTTCAGCATAATTCTGTCATCTGGATCAAGCTTGGATAATTGAGTCAAAATCTCATCCTTCAATAGCTGTTCAGACACTTCCTTATCCTTGCTATGGATATCCACTTCCGGTTCGATAATCGGTACTAATCCGGCCTTAATGATCTGCTTGCCGACGGCGAATTGTTGCTCGACGACCTTCTTGATTCCGCCCGGATTGGCTTCATGAATTACAGAGCGCATCTTCGTCCCGAAGATATTGCGTTGAACCGCCCGCTTCAGCAGCTTGTCCAGCTCAGGCATCGGCTTCATCAACTGAACACCGTTCTCTTGCTCAGCCAGTCCTTTATCAATCTTCAGAAAAGGTACAATACCTTTCTTTTCCCAAAGATAGTCAGCCGTGTGCATCCCGTCTATCGTACGATCCATCGTATTCTCGAACAGAATAGCACCCAGAATATGCTCTGAGTTGAAGGCCGGGCTCTTAATAATCCGCGTTCTCATCTCATGAACCAATACGTACATTTCTTCCTCATTGGAATAGCTTTCTTCCTGAACTCCGTACTGCAGAAGAGCCTTGGGCGTGCTGCCGCCGCTCTGATCCAAGGCTGCAATGAAGCCTTTCCCGGAATGAACTCTCTCAAATTGTTGGGTATTCATAAATACCTCTCCTTTCCCGGTAGTGAAATTTGGAAGTTATCTTAAACGCCTATATTATAGCACTTATTCAGGGTCAAAATACATTTTGCCCATAGGCATCACTTATTTGGCCAATAGATTGATGTGATCCAGATCAGTGCTGCTGTTAAAAATAAATTCCAATTTATATTCGCCACGAATATAAGTAAGCTTCGTTTGCTTTAGCTTGCCGTTCTTGATGGTCGTTGTGGAATTAGGAGCAAACCAATTCTTTTTCAGCATGCTCATAGTAATTCCACCGATATTTGTTTGCCGCTCTACATTGGTGCCAAAATAACGGATTTCGCGGATTTTATCGGATTTATAGGAGAAGGCGTAGCCGGGATGTCCCATTTCTGCATTGTAAATGTCATAGCCGCTGGCATTTTTGCGCGCTTCCGAAGGCTCGCCAATCGCTTTAATAACCTCTTTCCGCGTCGTTTTTCCCACCGTCAGATTGCTTACAGATCCGGGGAACTGGCCTTTCAAGGCAGGTTTATAGAAGCTGTTCAATGTTTTGAGGGCTTGTGCAGCATCTTCGCTATTCTGACTTGCCGCCGCTGCGGCTTGTGCCACATGTGCTGGAGGAACCAGGCCACTTACCATTGTTGTACCTATGCCGATAACACCTGCGATCGCGATAGAGGCCCATGCTTTTTTGGCTGAAACATTCAAGTTCATTGTAGATCCACTCCTTTAGCCATGTAAGATACATGTATTTTTATGTCAATTCATAGTCTACATCATAGTCACATTGGCAAGCAATTGGGTTACTTTTCTCTAAAATTGAAATGTCATTTTTGACATATGAGCCTTAAAGTGGCTTCTTATGGTTCCGCATTTTCAATCTGACAGATATTGTACGCCGGCGGCTTTTTTTGCTGCTGGATAAGTGAATAACCGAATGCTGCCGTGATTGCCCCCACGATATGCCACCGCGATATGCCATGTGCAGGATTGGATATCCACAGACGTACATCGCACATTTCTCCTTGTGCGCGCAATGGGTGTACGGCGCAGGCTTAGATGGCTGTCGACCTGATCATTCGAAGGAGTGCTGTCTTCGATCGCAGCTCAACATTCCTAGGGATGGCAGTAAAGAATCCAGCCAAGGCCAAGAGTGCTGTTACCGGGGAGTATTAAACACTTGCGTCCACTTTTGCACAAAAGGCTCTCCATCAATTGAACTGTCCTTCCTTTATAGCCTCTAGGTATAATCAAGTTGCAATAAGCACGACACTAAACGGCAAAGGAGTTGATGCCGTATTCTGGATGAACGCAGCACCAAGATTTTGACACTGCTTCATGAGGCTGCCGATTATGTATCGCTGGAGGAACTGATGCAGAAGCTCGGTATTTCCAGGCGAACCGTTTACTATGATATGGAAAAAATAAACGATTGGTTAAAAGCGGTTCATCTTCCACCTGTCAAATATGTCAGGACGGCAGGCTACTATTTGCCTGATGAAAGTCGGGCCGATCTTCTGCAGCTGACGGCTAAACCCCAAGCCCAGCAGTACTATTTGTCCCCGCGAGAAAGGCTGGCCTGGACATCGCTTTATCTGTTGGCTGCAGAGGGACCGATTTTCGTTCATCATCTGACCGAATTGTTGCAGGTGAGCCGAGGAACCGCACTAAAGGATCTGAATAAGGTCCGATCGGAGATGCAGGCGGCGAAACTTGAGGTAACCTATGACCGCAAGCAGGGGTATGGTATTCACGGGGCAGAGCGGGACAAGCGGAAGAGCTTGAGTTATCAGTTTGGGCAAATGTTCGATAACGCGGACTGGGAGCAGTCGTTTAGCCTGAACCAGCAATTAGGGAGCCCCGATCTTATCCCGATCCTGTTTCCGCCGATGAGAGCCGGAGACCTGAAGCGGGTCTATCTCTTGATCTCCGATAGCGAGACGACGCTCGGAGCCGATTTGACGGACGAGATGCTGCAGCATTTGACAGCACGCTTCCTGTTGTATATCCGGCGGATTCAGGCCCGGCAGTTGATTTCGATAGACGAGGATGAACGAAGCGTGCTTCGGAGGACGCCTGAGTATGAAGCTGCTGTCCATATGGCAGAAGCGCTCGGCCCAATGTTCGGTGTATCGATTCCGGATGAGGAAGTCTGCTACTTTACGATGCATCTGCTCGGAGCAAGGGTCAATCGGATGGACCAGTTGACCGGTTCCGAAGAAGTGCTGAAGCAGCTTCGTAACGCAACCAGGCAGATGACGGATGATTTCCAACGGTATGCCTGCGTGTTTCTGCCGAATCGGGAAGTGATGGAGGAGCATCTGCTTGTTCATTTGAAACCGGCTTATTATCGGATCTTGTACGGGCTTGGTCTGGAGAATCCGCTGCTTCAAAATATTCTGTCCAAGTACAGAGAAGTATTCGAGCTGACCCGCCGATCGGCGGCACCGTTTGAGCAGCTGGTGGGACGCAAGCTTGACGATAACGAAATCGGCTACCTCGCCATGCATTTCGGCGGCTGGCTGCGCAGAGAGAATACGAAGCCGGCCGTAAGGCGGCAAGCAGCCATCGTCTGCGTTAACGGGATTTCCGCCTCGCGGATGCTGGAATCGCAATTGGAGAACCTGTTCTCATCTGTGGATATCACGGCAGTTATGTCGCTGCGACAATTCGAATCGTTCTCCGAGGAAGATGTGGATTTTATTTTCTCAACGGTACCACTGCCGGACAGCAAAGTGCCGGTTCTCTTGGTGAATCCGATTCTTAGCGATAAGGATAAGGAGCATCTGCTGAACCGGATCAACATGGTTTCCGGCCGTAAATCCAGGACTCAGGTTCACACGGTACAAGCGCTGCTGGACATTGTCCATAAATACGCGGCTGTGAAGGATGAATCGGGGCTTGCAGAGGAGTTAGGCCACTACTTGTCCGCAGGGAAAACATGGCTTAGCGAAGCGCGCAAACCCGCTCTGTCAGACCTGCTCACAGAGCGGATGATCACTTTGAGACAAGAAACGAAGGACTGGCGAAGCGCCATACGTGAAGCCTCTGATCCGCTGCTGAAAGACGGGTACATCGATGAAAATTACATCGATGCAATGGTCTCTAAGGTGGAGGCATTGGGTCCCTACATCGTCATTGCACCAGGCATCGCGATTGCGCATGGAAAGCCGCAGGATGGGGTCAAACGGCTGGGCATCAGCCTGCTGCGGCTGGAACGCCCCGTCGCATTCTCGGGGGAAGCCCGCCACCAGGTCCGGGTCGTCCTGGTACTGGCGGCTATTGATGGCGAATCCCACCTGAAAGCCCTGGCGGAGCTGACGGGCCTGCTCAGAGTAGAGAAAAATTTGATCCGATTGCAAGAGGCCAAGACCACAGAACAGATACTGAAACAAATACAAACCGGTCATAGCACCAATTAGAATACCGGATTCGGGAGAGATGAGAATGAAATTTTTGGAACCGTCACTCATTGCCTTGGATGTTGAGGCCGAAACGGCCGAGGAAGCGATCCGCTTGGCAGGCGGGCTGCTGGCAAAAGCGGGAGCAGCGGAAGAACGTTATGCTGACGCCATGGTGGAATCTTACCGTGACAAAGGCCCGTACTTTGTGCTTGCGCCACATATTGCGCTTCCGCATGCCCGCGCGGAGGACGGGGTGAAGGAAGCGTCGGTCTCGCTGCTTCGCTTGAGAAAGCCCGTTATTTTTGGCCATGCTGCCAACGATCCGGTACAGCTTATCTTTGCGCTCGGCGGCTCCTCAAGTTCGGAGCATATCGCCATGCTGCGCAAGCTGACCACTTTGCTTAGCAGTCCGGATAATGTTGAACAATTCAAGCTTGCAGCTGATGTGGAAACAATCCAACAACTCATTAGGAGGAGCGAATTATGAAAATTTTATGCGTGTGCGGTCTGGGTCAAGGAACGAGTTTGATTCTGAGAATGAATGTAGAGAATGTGCTGAGGGGCATGGGAATTCATGCCGATGTTGAGCATACGGACGTCTCAACAGCCTCGGGAACCGCTGCCGACTATATCCTGACAAGCAATGAATTGGCACAAGGGCTTCAAGGACATGCAGCCAAGATCCTTATTGTCAACAACTATTTCGATAATGACGAAATCAAACAGAAATTGGAAGAGTTGCAATAAACCATTTTAGAAGGGGAGAGGGCTTATGGACGTACTCTTTTGGATTGCCACCAACATTTTTGGAACGCCTGCCATTCTGCTCGGATTTATCGTTCTGATCGGGCTGCTGCTCCAGAAGAAATCAACGAGCCAACTTGTAAGCGGTACCTTTAAAGCGATTATCGGTTTCCTCATCATCGGGGCCGGTTCTGATGTCATCGTGAAAGCTTTGAACGTATTCGAGCCGATGTGGAAAGAAGTGTTCGGCTTGGAGAGCGGCACCCTGGGCACCTTCATCGGACAGGAAGCGTTCAATGCCAAATTCGGCAGCGCGGTCACGCTTGCGATGCTGATCGGCTTTTTGATCAATGTCTTGCTGGCACGCTTCACCCGGTTTAAATTCATTTATCTTACCGGGCACATGATGTTCTGGACGTCGACCATCTTTGCCGGCGTTGTCGTTCATGCTGCCAGCGGTATATCCCTCTGGAAGCTGGTTCTGATGATCGCTGTTGTCCTTGGTGTGTACTGGACGTTCCAGCCGGCGCTTGTTCAGCCGTTCCTGCGTAAAATTACAGGCAACGATAGTATTGCGCTGGGTCACACCTCAGCCTCGGTTGCGCTGTTGGCAGCTTTGTTCGGCAAATGGTTTGGCAACAAAAACAACGATTCCGAGAAAATCAAAGTGCCGAAAGGCCTCGAGTTTCTTCGCGATTCCAACGTCATTACTGCGCTCAGCATGGGAGTTTTATTCCTCATCGGGGCCATTATTTTATCGATGAAGGGCACGCCGGCCGCTGCGGAACTGATGCAACAATCCGGTGACCAGAACTTTATAATTTACTCCATCATCCAATCGTTCACTTTCGCAGGCGGAATCGCAATCGTTCTGATGGGAGTCCGGATGTTCGTAGGCGAACTGGTGCCAGCTTTTAACGGGATAGCTACCAAGCTAGTACCAGGTGCCAAACCGGCACTGGATGCGCCGGTTGTCTATCCTTATGCGCCAAATGCGGTTGTTCTCGGTTTCCTGGGAGCTTTTGCGGGTGCGATTATCTGGCTGCTGGTGCTTGGCAACACCGTTGCTTACATTTTTGTACCAACGATGATTGTATTATTCTTCCACGGAGCGACAGCAGGGGTATTCGGAAATTCGACAGGCGGTGTTCGCGGGGCCGTTATCGGCGGTTTCATCACTTCGACGATTGTTGCCTGGGGACAGTTCCTGATGGTCCGGTTCTTTATCGCCTCCACAGTGCCGGATACGGCCATGTGGGCCGCCGACTCCGATATGTTCATCATTGGGCCGATTCTGCATTTCCTGGCCAAACTGTTCTTTTGACCATCCTATTGCAAAATCCAATGGGAGGCCTATCGACTTGGTTGTCTGAAGATTACAGATACAGAGGAGCTGGAGGAATTGCAGCCGCAAGATCAACTATTGCTAAACGCGGTCAATTCCTTCGGTTGCTTGTCTAACAATGAGTGGAGGGAGAAACGATATGGGTTTTATCCGTACTTTACATGGAGATATCAGCAAAGAGGATCTGGGTTTTACGTATTCCCACGAGCATATCGTATGCCGCCCGGCGTATTGGCAGGAACGGGGAGTGGACGATTTACTGCTGGACGACAAAGCGAAATCCAAGCAGGACGTTCTTGATTTCAAGCAGCACGGCGGGCGCACTATCGTGGATGCTACAGCCGTTGATTACGGACGGGATGTTCAAGCGGTTCAGGAGATCGCGGTAGAAAGCGGGATTCGCATCATTGGGACAGCTGGTTTTAATAAAAGCTTTTTGTGGGATGCCCAAATAAAAGAGGAGCTAAAACCGCTGATCGGCGATTATGGAAGCTACGCGCAGTGGATCGAAGCGAAGAGCATTAACGAGCTGGCGGATTTTGTCATCCGGGAGGTGGAAGAAGGACTGGAGGGCACGCCTTTCAAAGCGGGCCAGGTTAAATTCGGGACAGGCTATAACCGCATTACGCCCCTGGAGGAGAAGACGCTGCGTGCAGTTGCCCGCGCCCATCACGAGACAAAAGCTCCCATCCATTCCCACACTGAGGTGGGCACGATGGCGCTAGAGCAAATTGAACTGCTGAGAAGCGAAGGGGTGAACCTGTCCTACTTGAGTTTGGGTCATATGGACCGGAATCCCGATCCGTACTACCATGAACAGATTGCAGCCACGGGAGCCTACCTGAGCTTTGACGGCATCGGCAAAATCAAGTATGCACCGGAGAGCACCCGCATCTCGCTCATCCTGGAGCTGGTCGGCAAAGGGTACGAAGACCAAATCCTGATCAGTGGAGATACAGCTCGGAAAAGCTATTACAAGCATTACGATCACGGCCTGGGGCTGGAGTACATTATATCCAAATGGGTCCCGCGCTTTGAGGATGAAGCGAACCGCAGCGGTTATGACGGACGGAAGCTGGTAGAGAAGTTTTTTGTAACCAATCCGGCCAACTGTTTCTCATTTAAGAAGTAAGGGGGGATGCATGATGAAATTCGAGCTTGAAAATTCGGTTGAGGTGAAGGATAAAATTCGCAGCTTCCGCGCTGCCATACTTCCTATTGGGGCCGTTGAAGCGCATGGTCCTCATCTTCCGCTGGGCACGGATAATCTGCTTGCAACCCGGTTGGCGGATAAATTGGCGGAGCGGACGGAAAGTTTCGTGCTGCCGCCCTTCTCATATGGTCAGGTATGGAGCCTGCGCAATTTTCCGGGCAGCATCAACGTCTCCAACGAAGCGCTCATCCGGCTGCTTGCCGATATCGGCGAAAGTTTGTATCAGCAGGGATTTCGTATTTTTATTATGCTGAACGGCCATCTGGGCAATGCGGTGGCGCTGAAGGAAGCTGCAAGAATGCTATACGAACGGGTACCCGAGCTGAAGGTGTTTTATTTCTTTTATCCGGGTACTAAGGAAATCACCGCGCAGGTACGGGAAGCCACGGCAGCTCACAGCACCTACATGCATGCCGATGAAATCGAGACATCCTATATGCTTTACCTTGCGGACGAATATGTGGATATGATCAAGGCGATTGATGGGGCTCCGCAGATCCCGTTCGAAGCCGATTTCACACCTACGCCGTGGGAGGAAATGACATCTTCCGCCGTACTCGGGGATGCAACGCTGGCCACGAGGGAGAAGGGGGAGGCCATAATCGAGCGAAGCCTGGAGGTTATGACAGAGATCGTTCTTCGGGCGAAAAAGGGCATTATGAACTGAACCCTGTTCACAGCCGGAAAATAACGGATTGGAAAGTCTACTCAAGAACAACGAGGTGAAAGCAATGATGATGAATACCTATTTTGATGTTATTGACGGATTGTTTGAAAAAGTCCGAAACGAGCAAGCCAAATCGATTCATGAAGCGGCGGAGAAAGTAGCAGCCTGCATTCAGCAGGGCGGTATCATCCATTTGTTCGGCTGCGGGCATTCGCATATATTGACCGAGGAAGTCTTCTATCGCGCAGGCGGACTTGTGCCGATTCGCCCGATTCTTATAGAGAAGTTGATGTTGCATGAGGGTGCGGTGCGCTCGTCTGAACTGGAAAGACAGAACAACCTTGCTGCCGAATTTATGAAGCAGCAGGATATCCGCAAGGGCGAGGTCGTATTTGTGCTATCCACCTCGGGTCGCAATCCCGTTCCCGTGGATGTTGCTCTGATGGCGAAGGAGAAGGGAGCCTTCACAATAGGGATTACCTCCCTAGAATATTCCAGGAGTCAACCGTCCCGGCACAGCAGCGGCAAACATCTGGCAGATGCCGTTGATTTGGTCATCGATAACTTCTCGGTCAAAGGAGATGCCGTATTAAGCCATCCAGACCTCCAGGTGCCGTTCACACCCAGTTCAACGGTTATCGGCGCCCTGATTTTAAATGCTCTATTCGCGGAATCCATTGAGATGATGATTGAGCAAGGTTTCAATCCTCCCGTGTTTCTTAGCGGCAACATCGATGGCTCCGACAAACACAACCAGGCATTAATTGAGGCTTATAAAGAACGGATTGCTTTATTGGCCTGATCAGAATTTACGGCGGGTAACCATCCGTTAATGATATACGAAAGATTATGGAGCATGATCTCCAACAACAAATAAAAGAAGCCGGCCTGGCAAGGATGGATGACATCCGGGAGGAAAGCTGCAGCGAGAAGCCTTGAGATTCTATGATCGCTGCAAGCTGCAAGTGATCTTATTCTCCGCCCGGGGCGGTGACAGGATGAGGAGGAAAGACATGTTCGCACAAACCGTTACCATACAGAATGGGCAGGGCTTTCATGTTCGTCCGGCTCAGCTCTTCTCAGAAAAAGCAGGATCGTTTGAAGCAGAGGTGCGTCTAAAGACAGGCGAAGGACGCGCGGCGGATTGCAAAAGCATGCTGGAGCTGATGACACTCGGCATTGAACAAGGGGCCGTCGTGACCATTGAAGCCAGCGGGGATGGGGAACAAGAGGTTGTCAAGGCTTTGGTGCAGCTTATCGAAAGCAAGTTCGGTGAAGGCTGATGAAGAGGCTGCACATACCAGGACTTGGTGTTTCGGAGGGAATCCGC
This sequence comes from Paenibacillus sp. 79R4, assembly GCF_013393165.1. Classification (NCBI taxonomy): domain Bacteria; kingdom Bacillati; phylum Bacillota; class Bacilli; order Caryophanales; family Paenibacillaceae; genus Paenibacillus; species Paenibacillus sp. 79R4. Next base: position 312,139 of record NZ_QJOT01000002.1, read on the forward strand.
ATCGCAAAGGCATATATTTACAAGCCTGTACAGGCAGTTATAGGCGAGGGCGTGCCCCCGGAAGATTGTATTCCGGGCAATCCTTCTGCTGTTGAAGCCGAGCTTCAGAAGCTTCGGAAGGCTAAAGCCGACTGCGTGGAGCAATTGGAAAAGCTGATCGGGAAAGCAAAGGAAGCCGTAGGCGAAGAGCAAGCCGGCATTCTGGCGGGGCAACGGAAACTTCTGGACGATCCCGCCTTTTATCCGAAGATGGAAGCCAGGATAAGAGAGCAGTTGGAGCCTGCGCCGCGGGCCGTTGCCGAAATAGTTCGCCAGGTTGTTAATATGCTGGAAGGCATAAATAATGATTACATGAAGGAGCGCGCGGCGGATATTCGCGATATCGGCAGTCGTCTTCTTGCCTGTCTGTCACCCGGGCAAACCGGGAGCCTGGCCGAAATCGAAGGTCCGGCGATACTGGTTGCGGATGATCTGGCGCCGTCGGATACGGTGCAGTTGGACCCTGCTATCGTTATCGGCTTTATTACCCGTACCGGAGGAGCTACCTCGCATACCGCTATTCTTGCGCGTTCCCTCGGTATTGCCGCTGTCGTCGGGGCCGGTTACGGCGTAGGCGAGATTAAGGACGGGGATACCCTCGTCCTCGACGGGGTAGCCGGACTCTGCATCGTCCGGCCGGAAGTGCCGGAAGCGGAGCATTACCGGCTCCGCATGCGGCAGGAACTCGAGCGCAATCGCTCGCTCGAGGAGTACGCGGCACGCCCGGCCGTGACGGCCGACGGCACGCGTGTGGAGCTCGCGGCGAACATCGGCGGCGCCGCGGAGGCCGAAGCTGCCGTCCGGCAGGGCGCGGACGGCGTGGGGTTGTTCCGCACGGAGTTCCTGTTCATGAACGCCCAGGCGATGCCGGGCGAGGAGGAACAGTTCCGTGCGTACCAGGAGGCGGCCCGGAGCATGGAGGGCCGCTCTGTGATCATCCGCACGATGGACATCGGCGGTGACAAGGAGCTTCCGTATCTTCAGCTGCCAAAGGAAATGAACCCTTTTCTGGGTTATCGAGCGATACGGATAGGGCTTGATCGCCAGGAGCTCTTGCGTACCCAACTGAGGGCGGTACTGCGGGCCAGCGCCTTCGGAACGGTGAAGGTGATGTTCCCGATGATCTCCGGCCTGCAAGAATGGAGGCAGGCTAAAGCCATCCTTACGGAAGTGCAGGCTGAGCTGAGCCTGGATGGCGTGTCGTATGACAAGAATATGGAGGTTGGCATCATGGTGGAGATTCCGTCCACCGCCGTGTTGGCAGGAATGTTCGCGAACGAGGTCGATTTCTTCAGCATCGGCACTAACGATCTCGTTCAGTACACGGTTGCAGCAGACCGAATGAATGAGCACGTCGCGCATCTGTACGATTATTTCCATCCGGCCGTGCTGCACTTGATCCATGGGGTTATTGAGGCTTCCCACGCGGTCGGCAAATGGACTGGCATGTGCGGCAGTATGGCAGGTGACCCTTTGGCCGCACCGCTCTTGCTCGGTCTGGGGCTTGACGAGTGGAGCTTGGAGGCAAGCCGTCTCGGCGGGATGAAGGAAAGACTCGCTAGCCTGGATCGTCAGGAATGCCGTGAGCTGGCAAAGCGCATTTTGTGCCTTGATACACCTCAAGCCGTTCGTCAGGCGCTGGAGGAATTTCTCAACACCCGGGGGCAGAGAGATAACCCGTTATCCTTTCGGTGATCTTAGTGATGCAATATCCGTAATATAATCCGCTTAACAGCATAACCGTAAATGACATACTCCCATCATAGTAGCCATTGGAATCTATGAAATGAGTAAACATATGTTAATTGAAGAAGAGCAGGCTTGATTTGTTAACAGGCTTGCTCTTCTTTTTTATGAACAGGACGGCATTTTTATATTATAATTGAAAATGATTATCAATGATAATATATCAGCGGATAAAACGCTGAATCTATATACGCTGAAAAGAGGATGTTTATGAACAATATCGGACAACAGGCTTCCCGGATGCTTCGCTTTGCAGGTATCCATTCTTTCGCGCTCCCGATCGGAGGCGAAGTAATCTATCCGGCTTTCGATTCGCAGGCGGTTGTCCTGGGTTTAAGTGGGCGGGGCACGCTTGCATCCGTTGAAGAAATAAGGGCATTCGGCGAGGGCACAGCTTATTTTCTTGGGCCGGGAAGCTCGCTCAGATTATTCGCAGGCGATGAGCCTCTGATCGGGAGATTGATCTGTTTCGAGGCTTATGAATACTCTGATGAGCAGGATCTGCAGCGGATGGATTCATTTATCGTCGGGGCGCGCCACAGCCGTCATTTCAAACAACTTGCAGCCCTGGCTGAAAGCCTGCTTCAATGGCAGGAAGAAGGAACAGCACAATTCTACGTCGCGCAAGCGGAGTTATACAAGCTGATGTCCCTGCTTATAGAAGAGCCATCGATGCCGCAAGAAAATGAGACGACCGCGGCAGCCATTGCCCGGGTATCCAGATTTATGGACCAGCATCCGGAGCTAGAGCTGACACGACAGGAGCTGGCCCGATTAGCGGGGTTCAGCCCTGGCTATTTTACACGGATGTTTCAGCAGTATACAGGTCAGACCCCAACGGCCTATTTGATGGATTTGCGAATGGGAAGAGCGAAGCAGATGCTATTGTCCGGCAGCGGTGTGAAGGAGACGGCGTCGCGGCTCGGGTTTGAGGATGAATTTTATTTTAGCCGCCGTTTTAAACTGAAGACGGGCAGCTCTCCGGCGGCATTTGTGCAAAGCCGTCGCCGCAGTATCGCCAGTATCTCCGATCCGCTCTCCGGCAGCTTGCTTGCCCTTCATATCCTGCCGAAAGCCGCTGCATTCTATCCCCATCATGAGCTGTATAGGCGCATGATCCGGCTTCACTCTTACGAATATGGGGAGGGGCCGATTTGGGAGAAAAACCTGGAGATGCTGCAGACGGCTGCACCCGGGCTGATTTTCTGCACGGACACCCTGCCTGCTGAAGCCAAAGATCAGTTGAAGCAAATTGCGGACACGGTGGCGATTCCCTGGTTATCCGCTGACTGGCGGGAGCATTTGAGGATGATTGCAGAGGTGATGGAGCAGTCTGCGGAAGCCGGTCAGTGGCTGGCGGAGTATGATCATAAGGCAGCTGAAGCCGGTCGCCAACTTAGAAACAGCATTGGCGGAGCTACGATCAATATTTTACGCGTAACGGACACGGAATACCGAATCTATGGGAGGCGCAATGCCGGCGCTGTCATTTATAACGATTTTGGTTTACAGGCTACGCATCAGCTGGATCAGATTCAGGTGTTTCAACCCGTTGCAAGAGAGGAATTGCCCAGCTATGATGCCGATATCCTCCTGATCATGGTGGATTCCACGCAGCAGGCGGCCCGGCAATGGAAGGAGCTGCAGACGAGCCGAAAGTGGAATCAATTGACGGCTGTGCGCTATAGCCGGGTACATGTAATAGGAACGGAGAAGCTGTTTGAATATTCGGCCTGGTCCCATGACAGGGCTGTCTCTTATCTGGGCAAGGTTCTTAGTAATCAAAAATCCAGATGATAGTATCTTTAAATCCATGTTAAGCAAAGCGGAGGAATGCTATGCTCCTTATTGAGAAAGAAAATCATTATCAATAGAAAAAAAGGGGTGACCTGTTTTATTCCGATTATGCTGCCATGGGAAATGGAAAAATTATATCGCTTACCGGCCGTCTATCCGTTGCAACAGGATCAGAATCCGGAAGTCAAGGCGATTTTCTATCAAGGATTGCCTTATCGCGGGAAAGAAACTCGGGTATTTGCCTGTTACGGGGTTCCGCGCAGCGCATCTGCGGGAGAGCCGGTTCCCGCTGTAGTATTGGTCCATGGCGGGGCAGGGACAGCTTATCCGGAATGGGTTCAGCGCTGGATGGAGCGAGGGTATGCGGCTATCGCGATGGATCTTGAAGGGCAGCTTCCTTTGCAAGAAAGCAGGTTCGTGAATGTGGATCAATGCACAGTCCATCCCTGGAGCGGGCCTGTGAAGCAAGGCGTGTTTGCCGACTATCAGCTGCCGGTAGAGGATCAATGGATGTACCATGCTGTCGCCGCGGTCATCCTTGCTCATACGGTCATTGGTTCGCTGCCGGAGGTGGATTCGAGCAAGGTGGGCTTAACGGGTATTTCCTGGGGCGGGATCATCACAAGTCTGGTGGCAGGTATTGACCGCAGGCTTTGTTTTGCTATGCCCGTGTATGGCTGCGGATTCCTGTATGAGCCAGGCACTTTGTATGGACGGGGATTTGCGGCGATGCCTCCCGCGGATGCGGAGAGAATTCGCAAGCTTTGGGACCCGTCGTCCTATTTGACGAACAGCGCTTTGCCCATGTTATGGCTGAATAGCAGCAACGATACTCACTTTCCGCTGGCTATTTTTGATAAGTCATTTGCGCTTCAACAAGGGGGCCATACACAGAAAAGCATGATGAGCCTGCATTGTGGACTTAACCATTCCTATGCGGACGCTTGGACCTGTCAGAAGCTTTACGCATTTGCCGATAGCATCGTCAAGGACGGCCCTTCGTTGATTCAAGTGCTGGAATATGAGCAGCGAGGGGATTGGCTTGTCGTGCGATATGCTTCGCTGCTTCCCGTTGTCCAAGCCGTACTGTATTGGTGCGAAGATGAGGTGGACTGGAGAAATGCGAGCTGGGAGGCATACGCCGTCTGTCTATCGCAGGAGGATCATTGTGCCCGGGTCAGTTTGCCTCAAGCACGGGGCAAATTTTTTATGAATCTGACCAATGACAGAGGCTGGATAACCAGCACCCGGGTCCTGTCGGATAACAGGGAAATAAAAATTCAATATGCCGAAATAAGGAGAACTGACCAAACATGAAACCACATAAAAGAAAATTGTTTATTTTAACTATACTGCTTCTTGCCCTGTCGCTTACCGCTGCATGCAGTCAGCAATCGAAGCAAGCCAACTCGGACGGAGCTGCGGCTGGACAGGAGCAGAGCGCCACAGAACAAACTGCAGCCGGTGCCTTTGCATTTAAAGATAAAAACGGGAAACAGACTTTGAAGGAGCAGCCACAGCGGATCGCTACAACCGTAACTTATTTGACCGATCATATGATCGCTCTCGGAATGACCCCTGCCTCCACGGTAAAATCTCAGAATGAAGATTTTCCGGAATATTTGCAGCCTTATTTGAACCATGTGGAGATCATTGGAGAACAGGGCAAGGTAAGCATGGAGAAGCTCCTGTCGCTATCGCCGGATCTGATTATTACGGATACGAACAGTGAGGATATTTATGATCAATACGCCAAAATTGCTCCGACGGCGATGCTCGAGAACGGTTATATGGCACCGGATTGGGAGGAAGCCTTCCGTTGGACAGCTGCTGCGTTCGACAAGAGCGATGAAGCGGAGAAGATCATTCAGGATTATAACGAGAAAAAGGCGCAGTCCATCGCCGGCATCCATGATAAAGTGGCAGGGAAAACATTGATGGTGCTGCGAATCCGCAATGATATCCGTTATTACGGGGATATGGACTATAAGTGGCTTTATGATGATTTTGGGTTCTCCAGACCGGCCGTGTTCCCGGAGACAAGCGCGGATAGCCGCTATGAGGTACTCTCGAACGAGAAGCTGCCGGAGATTAATCCCGATTACATCCTGCTTATCAATGATAACGAGGAGCTCTATAACAAGCTGGAGGGTTTGGGAATTTGGAAAAATTTAAATGCGGTGAAGAATAACCAGGTGTACCGGGTGGCATCGGATTCCTGGTTCGGAGGTTACGGTCCGAATGCGGCCAGCTCGATGCTGGATGATCTCAACCGGATATTTAACCCGTGATGCCTGCGACACTATGGGAAGGGCTTGCTGAATTTTACAATATTTCGTTGGAGCACTGCAGCGGAGCTGTTGCATCTTTAGGCGGGACGGATCTCTACGACAGGGAGGCCATGGCCATTTTTCTGAACCTGTACAATCGCCGGATTGAAGGGATAGATACTACGGTAGCCGCAGCTTATTTCAGCAGCTGGTTCGGCGATATCGCCGCTTCACTTCATTATGCGGTGTCGGTTCATCATGCCGCGCCTGACTTTTCCGCGGAGAAGCTGATGGTTCACTTGATCCCGGAGACTGGCTACACCCGGCTCGGCTTTCAATTGACCCTGGCAGAGCTTGAGCAGGCGCCCCGGGATGCGGCAGAACGGGCCGCTTGGCGTGAAACGGTGTTCATCGGCTTCTACAGCCGGACCGTCCGGGCGCTGATCGAGTGTCTCGCCGAGGCCTCGGGGTTAAATGCAGGCTTACTCTGGGGGCAGCTGCCTACAGCGCTGCAGAACCACCGCGAAAGGTTCCATGCGGCCTTTAAAGAAAATCAGCTTGCCTTGCAGCAGTATGGGGAGGATGAGCATTTTGTGCGCAACGGGCTGGACGCTGAGTGGTTCGGCAGAAGCCGGAACCCGCTGCGGGTGAAGGTCCGCTGGATCGATCACCCGCTAGCAGAGGGCAAGCGGCTGGCCATCAAAAATGTGTGCTGTATGCAATATTTACGCCATGTCCGCTCCTATTGTTATACTTGCCTACGCATTAGCCAGCAGGAGCGCAGTGAGTGGCAATGGTGATCCTACTCTATCGCATTGGACTACGCAGAAGGGTTATAAAAGAACCCTGGGCTAATTTAGCTCAGGGCTCTTTGTATACTATGTATACTATATATGGCTGCGCCAGCGAGAATTAAGAATGTAGTTGGCAAACCTTCTGGGTCTAGTCACGTACAGCTTACCCGCGGCAAGTGGAGTGGCAAATGAGCGGCTTGCATAATAGGCTGCATGCGATGTTGACCACATTCCCTTGCATCGGCCGGATGCTTATGACTTGTAGAGCAGAAAACGCGACGTTCTTTCATTCTAATGGTTACTTAGCCCTTTAGAGCAGAAAATGCGATATTCCTTCATTTTAATGGACACTTTTGTCTCTTAGCGGCTGACAGCAGTCTTCTACAGAGGATTTTATTACGTTTATGGCCATTAATGTCCGTAAGCCACCAATTCTGTTGGAAAGTTCCCTTTAAGGGACAGGAATGTCCGTTACAGCGATACCCCAGCTTTAGTTAGCTTTCTTCACTTTTGGATTCCAAGGAGATTCCAAAAATTCGGCAGGTTCTTCGATAATGGCTATCGCCTCATCCAAGCGGCGGCTTTTGAATAAATGAATGATGTCCTCAAGATCCTCTCTGTCCAACAGCTTGACACCGTTCACTGCGGCAAGGGTACGGGAACCTTCGGTATAGCGGCCTGAAGTCAGCACTAGTGCTCGATCCGCCTCGTAATAGCGCATGGAAGCATAGATTTCCTGAACGGCACCGAGCCCAACCGGATTGCTCTGCCCGTAGCGTTTGGCCTGCAGTACGTTCCTTCTTCCATCAAGTCCTCTGAATACCAGATCAGCTCCGAAATCCCGGCTGCCCGTCGTCTGATATACCTCTTCATAACCAAGCTCGCGGAACAAATGGAACAGGTATAGCTCAAACTCCGAACCGTCGGACATCAGATCTATGTCCTTAAGGGTAATTTTGCGCGGGTTGGCTTCTCGGCGGATGCGGCGCCGCCTGTTGCTGACCAGTCGAATTACGATCAGAACCAATAGCAAAGCGAGGATCGCGGCGGTTAATATCGTTGTTGTATTCCAGATCATTGGCATTGCGGTTATACCTCACTATTCGAATGTATGTTCCTATTAATATACCAGACTGAGTGTAGTTGCGAAAGACCTTGCTTAGCCAACGGGGCTATGGAGACGGTCGCTCTATTTTTTTGTATGTGAAAAATCATCTTGACAAGAAATAACAATACATATAATATGATGAAAAAATATCCGAGTTAACTGATGGGAAATGTATTATATACAGAATAAACCGGATAAATTCAAACGGAAAAACATCCTCCTGCGGATTAACGGTATTGCTCCTTCCAAAGAGTTTATGGTCGAAGCGCAAGGGATGCACTGAAGAAAGGGGCTTTAAGATGGCAGAGATCTACCGAGTGGATTCAGTATGGCAATTGGCCGGCGTCTATGAAGTACGAACGAAGACTTTTGTTTACGGTCAAGGAATACCTAAAGAGCTTGAATTCGACGAAATTTATGGTCAGGTATACTGTTACATTCTGCTTGAGCAGGATCACACCGCTGTTGCTGCGGCTCGCATTAATACGAGTCATGCTGATTATGCCAAGATCGAAAGGGTCGCCGTCATTCCGGAGCTTCAGAATAAAGGTTGCGGGAGGCTTGTTATTGAGGCGGCTGAACGTTGGATTAGGGAGCTTGGATACCGCAAGATTGTCATTACAAGCCAGCAGCAAGCGGTGGGATTCTATGAAAGCCTGGGGTATGCTGCCAGACCGGATATTCGAGTGGAATCTACGATTCCTGTCGTCTATACCGAGAAAGAATTCTTGTGAAAAGAGGAGATCAAAATGACACAAAAGACCACCGCACTGGACACCCACATTGCCAATCATGAGATTGCCCATGAAATGACCCGGGAGGGTGCTTTTAACCGTCAGAAGAATCGCTTTACCACACCTTTTGGCGATCAGCCGGGGGAACTTTCGGTAGAAGCGGGACGCTATCGTCTGCTCTGGGCCAGGATTTGCCCTTGGGCGCATCGGGCTGTCATTGTACGGGAATTGCTGGGCCTGCAGGACGTAATTAGTCTGGGTACGGCAAGCCCAGTTCGTACAGAGAATGGATGGGAATTTTCCCTTGACGAAGGCGGTGTTGACCCGGTGCTTGGAATCCGCTATTTGCCTGAAATCTATGCTGAGACCGATCCGGAATATACGGGGAGAGCAACTGTTCCAACCGTGGTGGATGTGAAGACGAGAAAGGTCGTTAACAACGATTATTTTAGACTGACTAACGATTTTGAAACAGCGTTTAAGCCGTTCCACAAGGAAGGGGCGCCGGACCTATATCCGGTCGAATTGAGGGCAGAAATCGATGAGTTTAATGATCTTTTATTTCACGAGGTGAACAACGGGGTATATAAGGCGGGATTTGCCCAGTCCCAGACGGCCTATGAACAAGCCTATGATGCGTTATTCGCCAGATTGGACCAATTGGAGGAGCGCTTGTCCGGAAGCAGATATTTATTTGGCGATCGAATTACGGATGCCGATGTCCGCTTCTATGTCACTCTGGTTCGGTTTGATGCGGCCTATTATTCCGTATTCCGAACGAACCGCAACCGGATTATCGATTTCCCAAACATCTGGAATTATGCCAAGGATTTATATCAAACTCCCGGCTTTGGCGATACCACGGATTTTGACGCGATCAAGAGAGGTTATCAGCTTGGCAACCATGCGGAGAATCCGTATCAGATTCTGGCCAAAGGACCGGATCTGTCAATATGGAAAGAGGCTCATGACAGAGACAGATTCCAGGGGGGAGCCCAATGACAACGAAATCGGCTGAGATCGAGAACAATGGCAGCTTCAAGCGGCAAAGCAATCGCTTTGTCACCCCATTTGGAGATCAGGACGGAGAGCTTCCGGTCGAAGCCAATCGGTATCGCTTATTGTGGGCCCCGGTATGTCCCTGGGCGCATCGGGCGATGATTGCCAGGAAGCTGCTGGGTCTGGAAGAGGCCATCAGCGTAGGGACGGCAGACCCGTTGAGGCCGCGAATCGATCGGGTCGATTGGGCCTTTACCTGGGATGATAACGATGTAGATCCTGTGCTTGGCGTGCATTATATCAGCGAGGTATACCTGAATGCAGACCCGGAATACGCCGGCAGGCCAACCGTGCCCGCAATCGTTGATATCGCCAGCAAACAAGTCGTCAATAACGACTATCATGAACTGACCTATTATTTAGAGACGGTGTGGAAGCCATTCCATAAGGAGGGGGCGCCGGATTTATTTCCGGAGGCCCTGCAGCGGGACATTCGCGAGCTGAACGAACGTATTTTCCATGGAATTAATAATGGCGTCTATAAAGCGGGGTTCGCCCGTTCCCAGGAAGCTTATGAACAAGCCTATGACGGTGTGTTCGAGCTATTGGATGAATTGGAGGCAAGGCTGGACTCGCAGCGTTATTTATTTGGGAATCGGATCACAGATGCGGATATACGCCTCTACGTTACGCTTGCCCGCTTTGACATTGCCTACTATACCGCCTTTAGAGTCAATCGCAATCGGCTCGTTGAATTTCCGAATTTATGGGCTTATGCCAGAGATCTGTATCAAACTCCGGGATTTGGAGATACCACGGATTTTGCAGCGATCAAGAAGCACTATCATCTATCTATCACTCATGATCCAAACTATACCTTTTCCAGATTGCTGCCCAAGGGCCCGGATTTGTCTGGGTGGCTTACGGACCACGGCAGAGCAGAAAGGTTCAAATAAGATAAGCAAATCAATAGATTTGGAGGGGAAGCCATGACAAAGGAAGCAAATGTACGTATCAGACCGAAAGAGACCGAGCATGAAATCGATGAAAGAGGTTATTTTGTACGGCAGAAGAATCGGTTTACGACGCCGTTTGGAGATGGGGAAGGCAAGCTGCCTGTTGAAGCCGGACGCTATCGGCTGATCTGGGCGAAAGGCTGCCATTGGTCGAATCGGGCTTCGATCGTCAGAGAGTTGTTAGGACTGGAGGAGGCTATCAGCATTAATCTGGTGGGTCGCGGGCAGCATGTGCAGAACCTGGGCTGGGAATTTATCGATGACGAGGACCATACTGATCCGGTGCTGGGCGTGCAGTTCCTGAGCGAATTGTATGCGAACAGCGATCCTGATTACCAGGGCCGGCCAACTGTGCCTGCGGTCATTGATATTACCACCAAGCAAGTCGTGAATAATGACTACGTCTGGCTGACGAACTATTTGGAGAACGAATTTGCTCCTTTTCACAAAAAAGGCGCTCCCGATTTGTATCCGGCTCTGCTAAGGACGGAGATCGACAAGTATAATGACTTCCTGTTCGATAACGTCAATAACGGTGTGTATAAAGCGATGTTCGCCCAATCCATAGAAGCTTATAATGACGCGTTCGAGAAGCTCTATGCCGCCTTTGATACCATCGAGGACCGGCTGGAGTCTAACCGCTTCCTGTTCGGAGATTATGTGACGGATTCCGATGTGCGGCTCTTTGTAACCTTGGCTCGCTTCGACACTTATTATTTTAAGAACCTTGGTCCGATTCGCAATCGCATCGTGGATTTCCCTAATATTTGGGGGTATGCCCGCGATTTATACGAGATCCCGGCGTTTAAAAATAATACTTACCTGCGGGATTTAGCGAAGTCAAACGGCAATAAAGATACGATCTTTATCGATTATAACACCCGGTTCTGGGATCAGATTGATTATGAGGGAATTTGGTCACAGCCGCATCACCGCAAAGAGAAGAGCTCCGATCCGGAGCATAAATTTAAAATTGGCTAGGTCAAATAGGGGGAAGAGAACATGGCAGCATGGAGAAAAGTAGGGTTGGGTTTGGCGGCAATAGTCTTACTGGTTGGAGTAGTAGCTTGCGGCAAAGAGAATTCATCCGCCAAGAATGGAGGCAGCGATGCGGCTGGCACTGATCAGATTGTCGTAAATATTGCGACAGGCGGTTCACCAAAACCGTTCTCTTATGTCAACGATAACAATGAGATTGACGGGTATGATATTCAGATTGTCAAAGCGATTTTCGAAGGCTTGCCGCAGTACAAAATTAATATCGAGAAGACGGAGTTCCCGTCGATCTTCGCCGGACTGGACTCGGACCGCTATCAAATTGGCGCCAATAACTTCGCCAGCAATGCGGAGAGGAAGGAGAAGTATATTTATTCCGATCCGATCTTCAAGAATCAATTCGTAATTGCCGTTGCTGAGAGCCGGGACGATATTAAAACTTTCGCGGATCTGGAAGGCAAGAAGACAACAGTAAGTCCCAGCGTGAACTACACGGTCGCTCTTGAAAATTATAACAAGGACCATGCCAAAACACCGGTGATCCTGAATTACTCTGAGGCGGAGCTGGCCACTGTACTGCAGAATGTGGAGAGCGGGGCCGATGATTTTAACTTGATCGACGCTGCCATGCTGCAGCTCTACATTAAAGAGTACGGCCTGAAGCTGAAAGCCATTCCGCTCTCGCAGGAGGACTCGGACCGCATCGGTGTGCCTTACAGCTACCTGATCCTGAGCAAAGGGAAGAACAGCGAGCAATTAACCAAGGATGTCAACGAGCGGATCAAAGCCTTGGTCCAAGCCGGGACGGTGTCAAAAATTAGCGAGAAGTACCTGAACGGTGACTTTGCACCAGACGTACAATAGGGGATGCATGCCTTATGCCGAACATATTTGATATTGAGCTAGTATTTACACTCATCCCCAAGCTGCTGAAGTATTTGCCGGTTACGCTCGAACTGACCGCGATATCGATGCTGGCAGGACTTTTGCTCGGCCTGCTGTTGGCTATTGTCCGAATCAAGAAGATCCCGGTTTTGTACCAGTTAAGCGTCGTATTTATCTCTTTTATTCGCGGAACGCCGATTCTGGTGCAATTATACCTGTCGTATGCAGGGATTCCGCTCCTGCTGAAATACTATAATTTCTATCATGATACGAGCCTCAACGTGAATTCGATTCCTTCGATCTTCTATGTGCTGCTGGCCTTATCTCTAAATGAAGCTGCTTATAACTCGGAAATTATCCGTGCTGCACTGCTGTCGGTGGATAAAGGACAGATCGAAGCGGCCCACTCTTTGGGGATGACCTATGGCCAGGTACTGCGGCGGGTCATACTTCCCGAAGCCTTTATCGTGGCGCTTCCGACGCTGGGCAATGCGTTGATCGGCCTAATGAAGGGGACCTCTCTGGCATTTGTCTGCTCCGTGGTGGAGATCACCGCGCAGTCGAGAATTTTAGCGGGAAATAATTTAAGATTTTTTGAATCCTATTGCTCGCTGGCCTTGATCTATTGGGGGATGACGATTTTGATCGAACGGGCGATTGCGCTGCTGGAGAGACGGCTGGACATCGATTTCAAGAGTCTGAGAAAACGGAAGGGAGAGGTTATCCTTGATTGAGATCCGCGGATTAACGAAGTCTTTTCATGGAAATCCCGTTCTGGATCATATCGATCTGACCATTCAGAGAGGCGATGTCGTTGCGGTCATAGGGTCTTCTGGCGCGGGCAAATCCACCCTGCTGAGATCCATCAATCTGCTTGAGACACCTGACGCAGGGACGATCAGGATTGATGAGCTTCGCGTAGATACAGCCAGAAAGACAAAGAAGGAAGTGCTGGAACTAAGGAAGAGCACAGCGATGGTGTTCCAGCAGTTCAATCTGTTCCGGCAGAAGACGGCTTTGGAGAATGTGATGGAAGGCCTGATTGTCGTCAAGAAGCTGGCGAGGGAAGAAGCGCGAAAAATAGCAGTGTCTCAGTTGGCCAAGGTAGGCTTGTCCGAGAGAGCCCATCATTACCCCAAGCAGCTCTCCGGCGGTCAGCAGCAGCGTGTAGCTATCGCCAGAGCTCTGGCGATGCAGCCGAAGATTCTGCTGTTCGATGAACCGACCTCGGCGCTTGATCCCGAACTGGTCGGAGAAGTGCTTGATACGATCAAGAAGGCAGCGGAGGAAGGAAATACGATGCTAATTGTATCGCATGAGATGAATTTTGTGCGCAAGGTTGCTACGCGCGTACTGTTCCTTGATCAAGGCCTGATCGTAGAGGACGGCACGCCGCAGGAGGTATTCTCCCAGCCGAAATCGGAGAGGACGAAGCAATTTCTGGCCAACTATTATCGGGATCAAGAGCCTGAATTTGCTATATAGAAGAGAGGTTTTCTATGGCATACACTTTTCAGAAGCACCGGGAAAATATCGACTGGGTGCAAGTGACGAATATATTGAACGGCTTCGGTCTCACTGATTTCACGCCGGAACAGACCCGAACGGCGTTCGAGAACAGTGCCGTGAACGTGTTCATCCTGGACGGGAGCAAGGTGATCGGCTGCGGCAGAGCGTTGTCCGATGGCATCTCCCAGGCAGCAATTTATAATATCGCGGTTGAGGAATCCTATCATCATCAAGGGCTTGGCAAGAAGCTCATTTCGTTGATTTTGGAAGAGACCTCTAGCTGCAACGTCGTGCTCTACACCCATCCGAATACGGTATCCTGGTACGAAGGGCAAGGCTTCCGCAAGATGAAGACGGGGATGGCGCTGTATCATCCCTCAAGTATAGAGGAATTAATCAGAATGGATTTTATCTAACAGCCTGCTATAAAGCTGTATATTAGAAAGGCCGCCCCATCAAGCTAATTTGCTTGGGGCGGCCTTGATATTATGACTTGAAGCTTTGCACCTCGTGGCGCCATTGATGCTGAGGCTGCCAGCCGAGCAGGCGCTTGGCTCTCTCATTGCTGAACAGCGTCTCGTAATCCTCTAGCGGCGCTCTGAAGTCCGTAACCTCCGGATAGCGTTGAGCCACCAGCTCCCGGCTGCGGATCGCCATGCTGGAATCGTCAGCGGCAATATTCAGAGCTACTGCTCCAAGGCCATCTGCCTCAATAGCCAGACGGCAGGCTGAGGCCGCATCGCGGGTATCGATGTAGCTCCAGGGAATACGTTCACGCTCCTCCGGCTTATGGATAAAGGAAGGGAAGCGTTCATACCATTCCGGCGGGATGACATTGCCGAGCCGCAAGGACACGACCTGCATTCCCGTTCGCCGATGGAACATCTCGGCCGTCTTCTCATTGACGATCTTGGATAAGCCATAGCTGTCTTGCGGCAGCTGCGGATGATCCCCGTCCAGCGGAACGTATTGTGGCGTAATTCGATGCGCGGCAAATACAATTCCATAGGAGGATTCGCTGGAAGCGATGGCTGCTTTGCGGATACCCAGTCCTGCAGCAGCCTCCAGCACGTTATAAGTCGACATGACGTTGTTGCGGAATGTAACGTCTGGCGTCCGAATATGCATCGCCGGAATCGCCGCCAGATGAACGACCGCATCGGCACCGCTCAGCACGCTGTAGGTCTCGCCGAGATTCTCGAGGTCGGCGATGGGCGTCGGGCATAGCGCTTCCTCCGGCCGACGTGTATCGACGTTCAATACCTCATATCCTTGCTCCACAAAATGGCGTACAACCCAGCGTCCGAGCATGCCGCTTCCGCCTGTAACGACTACCTTTTTCATATATGAATCTCCTTGTAAGAGGATTACTTCAAGATTTCTTCAATACGGTTCAGAACGTCTTCACTCAGCTCGATGCCGGATGCTTTGGCATTTTCGGTCACTTGCTCAGGACGACTCGCACCGACTAGCGCACTTGCTACATTGCTCTGACGCAGAATCCAGGCCAGCGCAAGGTTGCCTACGGAGATGCCCAGCTCTGCCGCGATGCCTTCCAGCTGCTTCACCTTGGCGATCTTCTCTTCGGTAATGCCCTTGCGAACCCAATCCAGCTTAGCTGCACGGCTGTCTTCAGGAATGTCGGAAGCCGATGTATATTTACCGGTCAGCAGGCCTTGTGCCAGCGGTGAGAATACGACCTGACCGATGCCATGACGTTCACTGAGCGGGATGATCTCTTTCTCTATATAGCGCTCGAACATATTGTAGATCGGTTGGTTTACAACGATGTGATCGAGCAAGTGCTGATCGGCTACGCCAAGCGCCTCAGCAATTTGCGAAGCTTGCCACTCGCTTACGCCGACATACAGCACTTTGCCTTGACGGACAAGATCGTCGATAGCGCGAAGCGTCTCATACAATGGCGTCTCCGGATCATGACGATGGCAATAGAAAATATCGACATAATCATGGCCGAGCCGCTTCAAGCTGGCATTGGCCTGCTCGATGACGTGCTTGCGGGACAAGCCGCGGTCATTCGGTCCATCGCCCATAGGCCAGAAAGCCTTGGTAGCCAGCACATAAGATTCGCGAGGGTACTCTTTAAGCGCTTTCCCAACGAGCTCTTCGGCCGCGCCTCTCTCATATACATTGGCCGTATCGAAGAAGTTAATGCCAAGATCGTAAGCGGTCTTAATAGAATTCACCGCATTCTCGCGTTCGACATAACCGCCATATGTAAGCCAACTTCCCAAGCTGATCTCACTGACTTTTAATCCGGTTCCGCCTAGTCTTCTGTATTTCATTGCAAAGGCCTCCTTTTTTAAACGCTCATTTTAGTAAATATTCCAACACTTCTCATTCTATAGAATTTCATATACAATTTAAAGAAGTGAAATGTTTTTCACTTAATTATATCAGCTATAGATACTATATAATGTATAGTTAATATATTGGAGGTTAAGACGATGACCACAACAAAAAGCACGGCTAAAAAAGCAAGCAGCTATATTCCAAAGACACCGGAGCATATCGAGTGCAATATCGAAAAAACACTGGATGTGCTAGGGGGGAAATGGGCTTTCCTTGTTATTCGTGAACTGTTCTGCGGCACTCTTCGATTCGGTGAGCTGCAGCGCAAAATTCCAAGTGTCAGCCCGCGGGCATTAACGAGCACCTTACGGCATTTGGAGGAGCAGGGAGTTCTGGAGCGGAAGGTCTATCCGACGGTTCCCGTGACTGTAGAATATTCGTTAACCCCAAAGGGACAAGACCTTCACGTGATTTGCCATGAGATGAAGCTGTGGGCCGCACGCTGGACCTAGCGGATCTGCCGGTTGGCGACAAACCTACTGTCGGGTAAAAGTTTGTTTTAAGCGGAAACGGATTATATTGTGAGTCAAAAGTCCAAAGCTATGAGACAGATACATGAGTAGATGCATGAGTAGATACTGAATAAATGCATGGGTAGGTACATGATTAGAATAGATGCATGAATAGATGCATGAACTAGTTGCATGAGTAGATGCATTGATAGTTGCGGGCAAGCGCGCTTTTGTTTTGTAGGATTTTTTATCATAATGGAGGCCTTGGAGTGGATAAAGTTGTTCCAGAGTGGGTAGAGTCCCGCTTCCCATTATATGCTGTCAGCAGCATTCATTCGCTATATTGCACTTCGAATTTGCCGGAGCATAACATGATTGATGAGCTGACCGTGCTGGTTGCTATTGCGGCAGGGAAGGGGACGCTGCGAATCGATGAGCGGGCGTATAAGCTGGAGACAGGAAGTATTATTGTTCTGCCGGCGCACGCTGATGCTGTTCTGGTCGCGGAGCTGCCGCAGCCGCTTCATGCCTACAAGCTGGTGATTCGAGGAGTCGAGCAGCATTCGGGTTCGGCTGCAGGAGCTATGATGCGAAGCAGCGAAATTGCCTCGACTGCCGCTGTACAAATTTATGCGGATGAACCTGGCATCGTGGCCGACATCGAAGAACTGTACACCCATCGTCTGCCTGTAAGCGAGATGCGTCATGTGCAGAATCAGATTATTTTCCATCAGTTGATTTATCGGATATTAGAGCGTCAGAATACGGAGCTGGAGAGCGACGAGCAACCGTCGATGGAGCGGAGTATCGCTTATCTCGAGCACCACTTTGCCGAGAAAATAACGCGGGAGCAACTGGCCAAGGCGGCCGGCGTTAGCACCTCTCATTTCTCAGTTCTGTTCAAGCAGCATACAGGTTTTTCACCGAGTGAATATTTATCGCGACTGCGTGTGCACCGGGCGAAGGAGCTGTTGATCAGCGGATCGGGCACGCTCCGGGAAATCGCGCTGAAGGTAGGCTATAAGGATGAATTTTACCTTAGTCGTCGCTTCAAGCAGCATACGGGCATTTCACCTTCCGACTTTACCAGGGGTGAAGTTCAGCAGGTCGCTGTGCTGCTCGCACCTTATGCCAGCCATCTGCTACTGCTGGGACTTGCGCCTACCGTGACGATTACGGAGACAAGTGAATATGTGCACACTGTGGAATCAGATCCGCAGGGGATGAATTTCATTGATATTCGCAGCTCTGCAGAGCAGCTGAAGACGGTGCTGCTAAGCCGACAGGTTGAGCTGATCATTGCGGCAACGGAGCATCTTCGGGAGTATGGGCTTAACGCTGAGCAGTTGCGGGTGGTTGCCCCGGTTGTGGAGATAGCCTGGATGGAGATGGGCTGGAAGGAGCATTTGCGGTTGATCGCCAGGGCGATTCAGCGAAGCGAACGGGCAGAACAGTGGCTTGCCGAGTTCGAGCAGGAGGAACAGCAGGCGAGGCAGCAAATCAGGAACAACCCTGCAGGCGAAGAGATCATTTCGATCTTTGTTATCAAGCCTGAAGGCGTGTTCGTCTATGGTGCGCGTAATGTCGGTTATGTCTTCTATCGCTCATTAGGCTTGCGGCCGCCGGCGCTTATTGAAGCGGAGATTCGCAAGCAGGGGGATCAATTTCACTCCGTTTCCGTTGAGCTGTCTGAGTTGGATCTGTATGCGGGCTCGGAGGCGCGAATTTTGGTCATTGTGTATCCTGATGAGAAGGGGAACACCGTCCATTCGGAGCAGTTTTTTGAATCCTCCTATTGGAGCGGTCTGTCTGCCGTCAAGCAGAAGAAAGTGGACGTGCTCCATGTAGATGATTGGGTTCCATACAATCCGGTATCAGTTCGCCTTCAGCTTCAACGTGCGGTCGATCTATTGACGAGCTATCAATAGTGCAAGCTACTTTTCCAACAAAAAGGCATGGTTCGACCGTGGACGGCTCCATATAATAAATCTATGTAATTGAGAATGATTTTCATAATCAAAGATTAAATCATTCATCACATAGTATTCATTAAAGGGGAGAGTCATCATATGAAGAAGCTGTTTATTCCGATTGCCCTTGTGCTGGTCCTGGCACTTAGCGCTTGTGGCGGGAAGCAGGCGAACGATGCCGGCGATAGCAATAAAGGGAGTCAAGCGGAGACACCGGCTGCGAATGCAACGAATGGTGCGAATGAAGCGAGCGGAGAATCCGGTACATTTACTTACCAATCTGAAAATGGTCCTGTCGAGGTTCCAAAAAACCCACAGCGTGTCGTTGTGATCACAAGATTCCTGACGGGTAATGTGATGCTGCTCGGCGTACCTCTGGTTGGTGTGGATGAGATGTCCAAAGAGAACCCGAATTTTAAAGATAAGTTAAAGGACGTTGAGACGGTTACCGATGAGAGTCTGGAGAAAATTATTGAGCTGAATCCGGATCTGATTATCGGGCAGTCCGATATTCAGAATATTGACAAATTGAAGCAGATCGCACCAACGGTAACTTATACTTACGGTAAACTGGATTATCTTGCGCAGGAGCTTGAAATTGGCAAGCTGCTGAACAAGGAGAAGGAAGCCCAAGCCTGGGTTGATGATTTCAAGGCCCGGACGAAGAAGGCTGGCGAAGAGATTAAAGCCAAGATTGGCGAGAATGCAACGGTATCAGTGATTGAGACATTCAATAAGCAGCTCTATGTCTATGGTGATAACTTCGGCCGCGGTACAGAAATTCTCTATCAAGCATTTGGTCTCTCCATGCCGGAGAAGGTCAAGGAGGCGACAGAGAAGGATGGTTACATGGCCCTTTCGACAGAAGTGCTCAAGGACTACCTTGGCGACTACGTTATTTTCAGCAAAAACTCGGATGAGGACAACTCATTCCAAAACACAGAATCCTATAAGAACCTCCCGGCAGTCAAGAACAATCACGTCTATGAAGCCGACGCCAAAGCGTTCTACTTCAATGACCCGCTCAGCATGGAGTACCAACTGGACTTCTTCATCAAGAGCTTTCTTGGGGAGTAAATGATCGAAAACTCACGTTCGCAAGGGCGTGGGTTTTTTGTTGTTTGGTGGGGAGTGGGAGAGTCCCAATACGGGCATGCCGATGAAAATTGCTAGCTCTACGATATCGTAAAGGAGCTTTTTCACATTTAAAAATAAAAAATTGTTCATAAAGGTATGTCGCGTAAGGTTCAGTTGTAGAGATATGACTGGCGACGTTCCGGCCTAGCGAGCTAAATCGATCGAACTCTTGGCCAGATAGACTAACTTTGGGGAATGCTGATGCGAACTCAAAGCTAACATAAGATCACATGGCGGATTCGATATACGCAAGAAGGGCCTTCAATGGAGTAGTCAAATATTTATCCCGATGGTGAACTGCGATCAATTCATTTTTTAGCGCAAGCTCTTGAACAGAAATGGCAATCAATTTCCCTTGTGATAGCGACTCATTTACGAGAACATCGGGCAAAATCGTTATGCCTAACCCGGCCTTGGCAGCCTCTATTAATGCCAGAGAATTTACGCTCGTCCATACGGGTTGTACGGTATGCCCGGACAAATAGAGAACGCTGTCCAACGTATCGCGGATCGCACTCCCTTTTTCACGCAGCAATAGTTTTTCAGCGCAAAATTCTTGCAGAGTCAACTCCTTGTTCGAGCTGAGATAGTCAGGAGCGCACACAATAAATAACGGATAGGCTGCAAATGATGAACACGTAAACGGCCCTTGGGGCGCAGTTCCTTCAAGTAATGCAATGTCAGCTTTGCCGTTTCGCAAAACTTCAATCGCATTTGCCGCGCTGACCACATCAACATGGATCGGTATATCAGGCCAATCTTTTTGAAAGGCGGTCAGTATTTTGGGCAACCAGAACGCAGCAATTGTAATGCTGGAAACAATGTGAAGGGGCGCTCGATGTTCCAGACAGTTGAGACGTGATTCTAAAACCTCGCACGAAGACAGGATGGGAATAATCTCTTCCAGCAAAAGCCGGCCGCTTCTTGTAAGTTGTACGCTTTTGGATAGTCGGTCAAATAAGGCTGTGCCTGTCTTCTCTTCCAGCTCTCGTATGGCATGGGAGACCGCTGATTGGGTGATATACAGCTTTTCCGCAGCCCGTGTAAAGTTCCCCGTTTCCGCTACCGCCCGTAATATTTCAAAATGCCGAAGCGTCATCATAGCTGCTTCTCCTCCCATGAATAAAACTAATCATTATCGCAAAATATTATCATTTTACTAATCGATTGACAACCTCCATAATAGCAGGACGACAGGAGGCGGTTAGATGATAAGCCAAAGAACCAAACTGTATGTCTGGCTTCTAGGCATCAATTTGTTTATCAGCACATTTACGTTTGGAGGTGGGTATGTTGTTGTTCCAATGATTCGGAAGTATTTTGTATCTAGAAAAAAACTGCTCAGCGAAGCCGAGCTTATCGATATGGCCGCAATTGCCCAGTCTTCACCCGGAGCCATCGCAATCAACTTGTCAACTCTTGTAGGATTTCGGTTAGCGGGGATGGCTGGCGCTGTTATCAGTTGTATCGCTGCTGTCCTGCCATCGTTCGTCATATTGATATTTATCTCTATGTTCTATGTAGCTTTTTCGGCGAATCCAACCGTCATTTCAGTATTGAGGGGAATGCAGGCAGGTGTAGCCGCCCTGATTGTAGATTTCGTTACTGATATGTGCAAGATGATGATCAAGGAACGTTCTTTATTTCTTACTTTGTTGATACCGGCTGCATTTTTGGCGAATTTTATCTTTGGGATCAATGTGGCACTTATTCTTATAGCGAGCTGCTTCTTATGCTTTGTACGAGTGTGGCTTCACGAAAGGCGGGGGAAATAGTGGGGGAATTATGGCAGCTGTTGCTGGCCTTTTTACAGATCGGTTTGTTCAGTATCGGAGGCGGCTACGTAATCATCCCGTTCATTCAGGAACTGGCGGTTGAAAAATATGAGTGGATATCGCAGCAGGTTTTTACCGATATCATTACGATTTCGCAGATGACACCTGGCCCATTAGCAGTGAACACCTCTACGTTTGTAGGGCTTCGGATAGCAGGGATACCCGGGGCCATGATTGCTACCTTCGGTTGTGTGATTTCGGGTGTCGGTATTTCTATTTTGCTGTATCGTTTCATTCAAAGATTCAACAGATCTGTCTATGTTTTTGAAACCTTAAACGTCTTGAGAGCAGTTACCTTGGGGCTTATTATTTCTGCTGCCGCAACCATATTGCTGCTCACGTTTCTGGGGATACCAGAAATAAGCATGGCCGCCAAAGTGGATTGGATGGCCGTAGCTTTTTTTGCGGTATCTTTGTATGTATTGAGAAAATGGAAAATCAACCCGGTTCTGCTCATGATTCTGACGGGAATGCTGGGAGGGATGATAATCCAATAACATCGGACTGCTGTAAGGAGGTGCGTGAAAGCCTCTTTTCGTCTGTAGTGCTGAACACTTGGGGATGCAGGTGCAGAGTGTACAGCTCTTGCGCAGCTCTAACGAACTCTACGAAACTCTAACTATTAAATTCTAATTATTAAATTCTAACGAAACTCCATAACGCTATTGCCCCGCATTTCGAGCTAAAAAAATTCTAACGAAACGCCATATCGCTATTTGGGCGAAATGCGGGCTAAAAGTCGCTAAATTGTCCAAATAACGATCCCTTGTTTCGTTAGAATTTTTAGAGGGCTGTTTTGCTGCCAATAGCGATACCACGTTTCGTTAGAATGTTTCGCGGCGCTGGATAGGGCTGACAGCAAACGAACGAAACGTTGGCTTTGCGTTAAGCACCTGTGACGATTAAAGCACCTGAGCGAATAGGGCAAACAGTTCTAACGAAACTCCATAACGCTATTGCCCCGCATTTCGTGCTAATAAAATTCTAACGAAACTCCATATTGCTATTTGGGTGAAATGCGGGCTAAAAGTCGCTAAATTATCCAAATAACGATCCCTTGTTTCGTTAGAATTTTTAGAGGGCAGTTTTGCGGCCAATAGCGATACCACGTTTCGTTAGAATGTTTCGCGGCGCTGGGTAGGGCTGACAGCAAACGAACGAAACACGGGCCTTGCGTTAAGCACCTGTGACGATTAAAGCACCTGAGCGAATAGGGCATATCCGAAAGAGTTTCTCAGATAGGAGGTACTCTTTTTTGCTTGGCTAGAGAGTTAGTCTTCTGGGTGAGGATAGCGAGTGCTGAACACCGGGGTGCTGGTGCAGAGCTGTATAGCTCTAACGAACTCTACGAAACTCTAACGAAACTCTAACGAAACTCCATAACGCTATTGCCCCGCATTTCGAGCTAAAAAAATTCTAACGAAACGCCATATCGCTATTTGGGCGAAATGCGGGCTAAAAGTCGCTAAATTGTCCCAATAACGATCCCCTGTTTCGTTAGAATTTTTGGTAGGCTGTTTTGGTGCCAATAGCGATACCACGTTTCGTTAGAATGCTTTGCGACAATGGCTGGGGCTGACAGCGAACGAAGATAGTGCTTCTCGCAAATAAGGCAAACAGTTCTAACGAAACTCCATAACGCTATTGCCCCGCATTTCGAGCTAATAAAATTCTAACGAAACACCATATCGCTATTTGGGCGAAATGCGGGCTAAAAGTCGCTAAATTGTCCAAATAACGATCCCTTGTTTCGTTAGAATTTTTAGAGGGCTGTTTTGGTGCCAATAGCGATACCACGTTTCGTTAGAATGTTTCGCGGCGCTGGGTAGGGCTGACAGCAAACGAACGAAACGTGGGCCTTGCGTTAAGCACCTGTGTTACAAATAAAGCACCTGTATGAAAAGGCACCTGTGCGAATAAGGCAAACCTCTGTGAATAGCCACCTGTGCGACTAGGGCAAACCCTAAAAAAGAGTCTTTCCTTATCTTTTAGAAGATAGGAAGGACTCTTTTTGCTTAGTTAAGACCCATTTTCAAGGAGGTTGGAGGGGAGCAGTAGCTATACAACGCGCATGTGATATGTCAATAAGAATAGTATATAGAACTAAATGACATATATATATTGCAAAATGTCCGGTATATCGTTATACTCAAAATCACAAAGAGGAAATGATTGTGAAGGTGGTATGAGAGATGAAATGGTTTCAACGGAAGTCCGTGAAGGATGAGCGGATTGTGAATCTGAAGAATCAGATTGCGAAGGAAGCATGGGTACTGACATTGATGATCTGCAGTATATCGGTGATTGTGAAGACGTTTTTCTTCATGGGGGAGCAATCGGTATGGGTGGAGCTTGTTATTCTAATCGCAACGGGGCTTTACTCTATGATCCGGAGTGTCAGTTCAGGGGTATATTCTGACGAGGTGGAGGTGCATGATCAGACGCATCGATTCTCTGTGAGCAAAAAGCAGCTTATGACCGGACTTGCTTCAGGCCTGTTTCTGGCTTTGTTCTTTGGGTTCCGGAGTGCATATCTTTATGCGGATGGGGATGGTGCGCTGCAAGTGAAGTACTTTCTTAGTGTCTTTGCCGCCAGTCTGATTTTGTACATCCCTTTCTTCGTCATTCTTACGGCGGTCAGCCATCTGGTGATGAATAAGCTAAGCAAGCGCCGTTCAACCAGCGATCTTGATGATAACGATCTTAATGAATAAGAGCGTGGAGGACCGACATCATGAAAAATTTGAAAATGAAAATGGCGCGAGTGGAGAAGGATCTGTCCCAGGATGAACTAGCGCAGATTGTTGGTGTATCGAGACAGACGATAGGGTTGATTGAGCTTGGTAAATATAATCCTTCGTTAAGCCTTTGTGTTTCGATATGCAAAGCGTTGGGGCGCACGCTGGATGATCTCTTTTGGGAAGGTTAGAGTTTAACCGGATGGGGAGTATCGGGACCTTCTATGCACGTTAGTTTATCTTAAAAAATTTCGCAATTGAGGGATTACGATCATCACTGGCATAATGGCCGGCTAGCGTAAAACGTGTGACTGGTGAATGGCAGTATGAAAATAACAAGCGTAACAAAAGAAGAGAATCGTGCGCTGAGAGGGACATATTGGGTTGGAGAAATAAATTGGTATAGAGAAGCACATTGGTATAGAGAAGTACATTGGGATAGAGAGACACATTGGTTTTGAGAAACACACAAAGAAAACACAATCGTATAGAGAAACACAATCGTATAGAGAGACACATCGCTTTGGAGAAACACACTGGTATAGAGAAGCACATTGGGTTGGAGAAACATATTGGTTTGGAGAAACACATAGAGAAAACACACTGGTATATAGAAATAAATTCGTATAAAGACACACATTGGTTGGAGAAACAGAGGGCGGGGACTAGTCAACAGGGTAACTTCAATAATCTTAAGGGGATAATTCATATGATGCAAATGAGTAAACGTAAGGTAGCTGGAGTTGTAGCAGCGGCTGTATTAGGCGCACAATTATGGGCAAGTGCGGTTCCGGTGTATGCCCAAGAGGTGAACTCGCTAAGCGAGACACCGACACACCAGGTTGCCCGGACCACCCAGGAGACGCTGGCTGATTGGGAGGCGTGGACCAGGGATCATGCTTATCGCCTGGAGACGATCAAGCCGGTGGAAGGAAAGATCGAGCCGGGAAGCTTCAAGGATCTTGACATGCTGAAGCCGCTTCTGCACGATAAGCGCATCGTATTTCTGGGCGAGAGCTCCCATGGCGTTGCCGAGTTTAACCAGGCCAAGACGAGGCTGATTCAATATCTTCATGAAGAGATGGGCTATAATGTGCTGGCCTTCGAGAGCGGACTAAGCAATTCTTCGATTGCTTATGGCAATGCAGCCAGTCAGAGCGCAGAACAGACGATGAAGGATTCGATCTTTGGCGTGTGGTGGAGCAAGGAGATTCTCCCCTTGTTTAACTATCTAAAAGATACACAGACAAGTGAAAATCCGCTTATGCTGACAGGCTTTGATATTCAGATGCAATTTCCGCTCATGAATGGCAAGTGGCTTCAGGATGCGAAGCAGGCTGAACGATTGAAGCAGGCGGAGGAGAAGCTCGCCGCCTATGCGGGAGGAACCGACCTGGAAGGCTATCAGAAAGATAAAAACCACTTGATGGGTATCTACAACGAGACTCTTCGCACACTTAAAGCGAAAGGGAGCGAAGAGCACATCAAAGCGTTGTATCCGTCTAATCCTGCGCTCATAAAACAGCTGGAGCGGAGCCTTCAGGATCGAATTCGAGCAGCTGATGAATATGTAGAGCTATCTATAAAATCGAATCGCGGTTATGAAGAGGAGGACTATGCTGTTTATGCCGAATATCTGCTGAAGTCGATGGAATGGCGGGATCAAGCGATGCAGGATAACCTGATCTGGCTTGCGACCGAAGTATATCCGAACGAGAAGTTCATCGTGTGGGGGCATAACGATCATATTCAGAAGGCGCATAGTGAAGTGATGGGAACCTATTATCCAGTCAAGCAAATGGGAGAGCTCCTGCCTGAAGAGTGGAAGAAATACAGCTATGTGCTTGGTTTGTACCCGGTGAGCGGAAAGACGGCCGATAATACAGGTGCGATCCACGATGTTCTCCCATTGGAAGAAGGCTCTATTGAATCGATCGTCTCCAAAGCCAGCCAATCTCCTTATACCTTTATTGATCTTAAGTATCGCAATAATGAGCGCGGCAATTCATGGATGTTCGAACCAAGGTATACCTACAGCTGGGGGATGATTCCGGAGAGTCTTGTGACCAGAGATCAATATGACGGCCTGCTGTTGATTGATAATGTGCATCCGCCACAATATATACGTAACCACAAATAGTCTGATCCAGCTGCAAGGCTGGTAAAACACATAGTAGATCGTTCACCTTAATAGGGGGGCGGTCTATTTTCTTAGCTTAATTTACTTTGGTTCATCTTCCGATACTTTAGCGGCGGAATACCTACAATGGACTTGAAGATGCGACCGAAATGGGTTTGGCTTTCGAAGCCGACAAGCCCGGAGATTTCCGAGACGGTGAGTTTGCTGTTTTTCAGCAGGGTGCAGGCTTCCTTCATCCGGACATTGTTGACGTATTCAATAAAGGTGAAACCGGTGGATTCTTTAAAGATGCGACTTAAATGGGACAGACTCAAGTAGAACTTTTTTGAAATATCCTCTAATGTCAGACGCTGATTATAGTTTTCATGGATATGGTTGATAATTTGTGAGATTTGCCGATAGGTGCGGTTGGACTCGATAAAATAATCGTTTTGCCCGTTAACGCATTTTCGCTGAATGAAGATTAGCAGTTCCATCAGCCTCAGCCTCACGTAAAGCTCTGCTGAAGCGGACGAATTCGCGGGGTTGCTTGCGTTCGTATTTTCACGGATCAATTTATCAAATAGCTCCTCTACAAAATTTTGCTCATGGCCCCGCAGCTTGATCGCATTCGAATCCGAACGGAAGCAGCCAAACAAGTCAAGGTTTTCCGCTTCCGGCAGCAAAGATTGAAGAGCTTCTTTCTTGAACAATAAAGTGACCCTTTCATACTCGGCCCCGTTGGAATTGATTAATCGATGCACCTCATTCATATCGATCAATAGCAGGACCCCGCCGACCACCTGATAGGTCCGGTCCCCGATGAAATAATACAGCTCACCGGAAATAATATATAAAATTTCATAAGCATCATGATAATGATGGGAAGGGATGCTGGATTGAGTCTTTTTTTCACGGCTGATATAAAAGAGTTCTGATTCGTAAAAGTTTATTTCCACTTTCAATCCCTCCTTATGTCCAAAAGGCAGAATGCGCTTACATTGATCATAGCATGTCATGGTCCGGTTGGAATCACCTTTACACAATTTTACTGGCCAATCATCTCAAGCTTACATTCATGGTGGATAATAAGAGATCGCAAACGGTTGATGATTTTAGCAGGAAACGTTGAAAACCGGGGTTTTTGAGAAAATACGTTGAGAATATTTGTGAGCGCTTACGTTATAGTAAACTCAAGATCCGGCGAATCAACGTTAGCCGGCTTGCGAATATCTGATGAAGGGGGGAGGCAGGCCATAGAGAGGGCGCGTTTTCCTGTAGTCGCCTAATCAGCAGAATCCTTTTTTGTCTCAAAAATTAAAGCGCTTTAATTTTCAGGAAAGTGAGGTAATGAATGGCTAATGAAGAACCTAGTGAAGCCAAAATGGCGACGGCACCCATCTCTGTTACTAATTTTTATGCTGCTGTTCCAGCTGGCAGGAGTCGTATCTGCTGACGGGCCGCCGGTAGACCATGCAAAGGGTGTTGCACCAGAATATCTAGCGAACAAGATGGAGGAGTGGATAGGGGAAGATGCCGCAGCTCCAATACTGGAATCCATACAAAATGCGACGACTGATGCTGTATATGTTGCCCAGTCTCTTGACCAGGAGGTTATCGCGCAGTGGGTCTTTCAGAATGGCGGGGACAACGGCACGTTTGTTGCTACAGGCGGTCAGTATCAATCGGCATCGATACTGACCAATGTTGGCGGTGTATTCGAGAACTATAGCGGCAGCAAGCAGGAAATCAGCTACCAGGGCTGGGATCAGGGCAACGGCAAGAAGTACTGGTTGGTGACGATGTCTACGGCCGGATTTGAAAATATCGCCATATCCTCAGAACAGAATTCATCCGGTTCCGGACCTAATGATTTCAAGCTGCAGATGAGTACGGATCAAGCAACCTGGACAGATGTGAAGAACGGCATCATTCAGATGAATACAAGCTCCAGCTATAACTGCCCGCAAGATACATGCAAGCTGAAGAATCTTCCGCTTGATGGCGCGGACGATAAAGAATTGCTGTACATCCGCTGGGTTGTCAATTCTAACACACCGACGAATACGGTGGATAATCCGTCAGGCATCGGTGGCGGAGGCTCTAGTAGAATCCGCAATATTTACGTAACTGGCGATCCGATCGCAGGAAAGACCCCGGTCATCCCTACAATGGATCTCTCACAGCTTCCTAAGCATGGCGCAGAGAAAGTTGCAGTGGATGCGCCGTTAACTGTCAAGTTTAATAAGAATATTTCGATTAGTAAGCCGTCCGTAAGCATAATCGACGGGAATGGTCATGAAATTGAAGCGACCGCGGCAGTGAGCGGCGGCCATACGCTGCGCATTAATCACCCGGAATTTATGTATGGGGCTACATATACCGTGTCCATTCCGAGACAAGCGATCATGGCCGAAGATGGAGTCCCACTTGTCCGAGATATATCCTGGAGCTTTACGACACAGGATTCTCCGCTTATTCCAAAGCTGATTAACATGACCTTTAATGCGAAGCCGAAGACGGGAATCGCTTTTGCATGGTACACAGATATCATGACAGCTACGAAAGTACAGGTTGTTGAGGCTTCCAGAATGACGGGGGGAGCATTTCCGGAGCAAGAAGCGATGGAGTTTACAGGCACCGGGGAAGAGATCGGGACCTTTATGTCCAAGGCAGATCGCTCGACCGGGTATAAAGCGAAATTCATCAGCCACAAAGCAGCAGCGAACAACTTGAAGCCTGGCACCCGGTATCGCTTCCGTGTTGGCAACGGCCAGGAATGGAGCAAGGTGGGGTCCTTCACGACCGATACAGCGCAGCATCAGCCTTACCGCTTCATTGTCGGATCGGATTCACAGGCTTCCAGCAAGGAAGATTTCGAGCCATGGGCCGATACGTTCAAGAAGGCCCGCGACTATATCGGGGATCCGAAGTTCCTGATCAATGCGGGGGATTTGGTCGATAACGGAGACCTGGAGGAACAATGGCAGTGGATGCTAGGCGTAGCCCAGGATGAACTGCTGAATGTGCCGTTCGTCCCGGTTCTTGGTGGTCATGAGATTCAGGACTATGACGGGGATGAGACGACACCTAACAATAACTTCTACAATCATTTCAATCTGCCGCGGAAGGTGGTCGCAGCGACGCATGACGGTTCTGTCTATGCTTTTGAATACGGGGACGCGCTCTATATGGTCTATAACTCGCAGTTTGACGGCAAGCTGAATGAGGATGGAACCGTGAATTGGGACGACGACCAGCATGAGCAGTTCTGGAACCAGGTTGACTGGATGAGAAATACGGTTGCCAAGTCGGATAAGAAGTGGAAGTTCGTTACTTTCCATAAGTCCCCTTATGCGGCTGGCGATAATTCAGCTCAATGGGAAGGCGAGCGCATTGAATTTTATAAGAAAAATCTGATCCCGGTTTTTGATGAACTGGGCATCGATATGGTATTCGAAGCACATGATCACATGTACATGCGGTCATTCCAAATGTACGGCGATCAGATTATCGATCCGACCAGCCTGGATAAGGACGGGGAAGGCAATGTCATCAACCCGCAGGGTACGGTCTATCTTATGTCGAATGCTTTCGGGAATAAGTTCTACTATAAAAATTATCAGTACGAGTTAGATGAAAATTGGGAACCGCAGCTCATTTATGATGAGAACGGGGATCCGATCTGGTATGATGATTATTTTGCCGCGGTCGATGAACAGCCGGAGAAGAAAATGTTCACGGATGTCTCGATCTCCGATCAGGTAATGAAGTTTACAGCTTATACGGCTGCGGTGGAGGATGAAGGGAAAGCCGAAGCCGTCGGAAACGGCTTAATCGATTACGACCATTACGGGATCAAGCGGACAGATAGCAAACCGAACCCGGTGGAAGCAGCCAAAGTCACCTTGAAGGGGAGCAAAGCGGTGCTTACCTGGACGGTGCCTAAGAACAGCAAGGAACCCGTAAGAGGTTTCAGAATCTACGAGAAGAACGATAAAATCAAGACATATTGGAGCAAATATATAACGGTTAAAGACGGACAGACGGAATACAGTTACACTGTAGAGGGCATTAATCCGGAGAAAAACTATGATTTTATGATCAAATCCGTGGGCAGAAGGGATAATTCTGCTCCCGTTGAGATCAGCACGTTAGGAGGGCCAGTCAACCAGGAGCCGCCGTCCGAACCAGGCAATCTGAAAGGCACAGGAGCATCGGCGTTCCAGATTAATCTGACCTGGGAGGCATCTCCAGGCACAGTCAGCCCGTCCGGATACCATATCTATCGTGATGGGTCGCTTGCAGGAACAACGGAGGCGACATCCTATAATGATATCGGTCTCAAGCCGGATACGTCTTATCGTTATGTTGTCAAAGCTTTCAATGCCGAAGGCATTGAATCGCTGGGCAGCAATGAGATCGTGGTGAAGACAAAGCAGGCGCCAGCAGGGGAAGGGCCGCACAAAGCCTTCCCGCAGCACACAAGTTATGTACAAGGCTCGATCAAGCCGAATCATGTGACACAATCGCAGATGGATCAGACGGTAGGACGTTTGTATGATGAATGGAAGGCTAAATATTTGAAAAAGCATCCTTATCTCCAAAAAACAGATCCAGCCCAATATTATGTATGGTACGCCGATGGGGATTGGTTTGAAGAGGAGTATGATGAGGAGCTTGGTGTGGACTATATGGCCACCACAGTATCGGAAGCGCATGGTTACGGGATGCTGATCACGGCTCTAATGGGCGGGCATGATCCGGATGCGAAGCAGTACTTCGACGGCTTGTTCCGCTACTTCAAGGCGCATCCAAGCGAAATAAACCCGAATCTGATGGCCTGGAAGCAAGGCGATACAGGGACGGCGATCGTTGATGTCGATGGCGTCGATTCGGCAACGGATGGCGATATGGATATCGCTTATGCGCTATTGCTGGCTGACAGCCAATGGGGCAGCTCAGGAGAGATCAATTACTTGGCAGAGGCCAAAAGAATGATCAACGCCATTATGGACAACGAAGTGAACCAAAGCGATTGGATGCTCAGAATTGCGGATTGGGCCACGAGTGGGAAGTGGGCGGCCGCTACACGTCCTTCTGATTTTATGCTGCAGCATATGAAGGATTATCGCAATGTAACGGGCGATAGCAAATGGGATCGGGTCGTAGACACGACATATGGAATGATTCATGAATTGTACTCCGGCTATAGTCCAAATGCCGGCTTGCTTCCTGATTTCGTATTGAAATCCGGCGGCAAGTTCGTTCCTGCAGAGCCGAACTTCCTCGAATCGGATTATGATGGAGATTATAGCTATAATTCTTCACGGACGCCATGGCGGTTTGGCACCGATTATCTTGTAACGGGGGATGTGCGGGCGAAGGATCAACTGAGCACGCTTAACCGCTGGATTCGTGGGATGACGAACGGCGATCCTGATCAGATCCTGGCCGGTTACAAACTGGATGGTTCCCAGGCCCTTGAGGAATATGGGGATATCACCTTCTCGGCTCCGCTTATGGTTAGTGCGATGATCGATTCCTCCAACCAGGAATGGCTGAATAAGCTGTGGGATCATAATGCGGCGGTACGGACCGAAGATGACGTCTATTTCGGCAATAATTTGCGCTTGCTTAGCATGATTGTGGTCTCCGGCAATTGGTGGACACCGACCATCGTTGATACCGAGGCACCTGCGGAGCCGACGATCGATAGAGCGGAGGCCGTGTCCGGTACGGCGGTGGACTTAAAATGGACACCGTCCGGGGATAATTTGGGCGTAGCCGGTTACAAAGTATACCGCAATGATCAGTTCATAAGCACGACGACAAAGACAGAATATCGAGATACAGGCCTTTCTGCGGGTACAACCTACAAGTACTTTGTCGTTGCATTTGATGCCGCGGGCAATCTGTCAAAGATGAGCAATATCAGATATGTTACGACGCTGCAATCTCCGGGCGGCGGAAGTCCTGGTGACAGCACAGGAGGAAGCAGCGACGGCGGCGCGAACTCTCCACCGAAGACAACAGACCCGGGGGCAGGCACGGATCTAACGTCAGAACCGGATAAGCAGCCTGAGACCTCGACACCGGCGAAGAAGAGCTTCCGCGATGTAGGGGAGAAATATGCGTGGGCGAAAAACGCGATTGAAGAACTTGCTGGCGCAGGCATCATAAAAGGAAAGACGGAGTCTACCTTTGAGCCGGGTAAACGTATTTCGCGGGCAGATTTTA
Organism: Paenibacillus sp. 79R4; assembly: GCF_013393165.1. Taxonomy (NCBI): domain Bacteria; kingdom Bacillati; phylum Bacillota; class Bacilli; order Caryophanales; family Paenibacillaceae; genus Paenibacillus; species Paenibacillus sp. 79R4. The sequence continues at coordinate 344,896 of NZ_QJOT01000002.1, forward strand.
TAGTCCTGTTAGTTCGCGCACTTGGTCTGAAGGCCGACTTCGACGCTAACTTTGCGGATGTTGCTTCAGGCGCCTATTATTCCGAGGCGCTGGGAATTGCCAAGCAGCTCGGCATCGCTGTGGGAATCGGCGGCAATAAGTTCGAGCCAATGGCGCAGATATCCAGGCAGGAGATGATGGTGCTGACGGCAAGAGCGCTCAAGCTGGCCGGTAAAATGAACGAAGCCGGCAGCGATGTTGATCTGGGTAAATTTACGGATAGCTCCAAGCTCGCTGAGTACGCAGTAGAGAGCGTGGCTTCTTTGGCCAAAGCAGGTATTATTCTGGGTGACGGCCGGGCGATTCATCCGGCACAGTCAGCAACCCGAGCAGAGGTTGCCGTGATGATACATCGGTTCTATACAAGACCGTAATCGCTTATATGAACAGAACCCGAGGTTTCGACCTTCGGGTTCTTTCTGCTTCTGTACGTTTTCCTTACATTAGCGATCGCCTTACCTTACCGGATCTTCAGAATTAATTCAGATTTTTCGCAGCTTGATCTGAAGAAGTTTTCGTTATGATGATGAAAATGGTGAGGGGGAGACGATCAATGACTATAACTGTTAGTGAATTCATTCAAGAAAGAGCTATGTTTTTCTATAAATATCTACGATCACCTGCACAGATTGGCAGCGTGACACCCAGCTCCAAATTTCTGGCCCGAGCGATGGTTCAATCGATATGCTGGGATAAAGTCAACAGTGTAGCCGAACCTGGCGCAGGAACAGGTGCGATTACAAAGTATATTCAAGCGGCGGCTAATGCGGATACCCGGGTGCTGCTATTTGAGAAGGACCCAGCTTTATACAGGGAACTGAGATTTCAATATGCACAATACGGATGTTACAGGGATGCCTGCCGCCTCCAATACATCATGGCTCAGGAGCAGTTGGAAGGAGCAGCACGCATACTACTCCCAGAATACAGTGATGGTCCATATTCGCAACCTTCGCGAGAAGATCGAAGCCAACCCGAGAAATCCTCAATATATTAAAACGGTATGGGGAGTGGGGTATCGCATTGACAAATAAATTTTGGGTAGCCCTCAGTGGCAAGAAGAGTATTCGTACCCAATTGATTTGGGCGATTTTTCTGAGCTTTCTGGTTACAACCCTTGTGATTTCCCTATTTCGGAATACCGTAACAAGCCTGATATTATTTATAGCTATATTTATCGTTTGTTTTATTATCCTTACTCGTCCTATCGTTAGATCGATCTGGCAAGTGGCGAACGGATTGATGGTCATTGCACGCGGGGATTTGAGTTACAGGCTTCCCGTGTCGAGACAGGATGAATTAAGGATCGTCTCCCAGAACGTAAATCATATGGCCCAGCAATTACAGGAGCAGGTTGAGCGTGAACGACAGCTGGAGATTTCAGGGATGGATCTTATTACAAGTGTATCACATGATTTGAGAACTCCGCTGACCAGCATTATCGGATATCTCGATCTGCTCAAGAAGCAAGCCTTTCAGGATGAGCAGGAAGAGGCGCGCTATATTAACAATGCATTCAACAAAACCCGGCAGATCAAGCAGACCTGATCGATGATCTGTTTGAGTATACGCGTCTATCCCATGGCGATGTTCAGTTGAATCTCCAGGAGGTAGATTTTCATAACCTCATGGAGCAATTGGTCTCGGAATTTGAACCGGTTGCGAGGGAACAGGGAATTACTTTGCTTCAGGAGCTAAGCCCCGAGCCGGTCATCATAAGTATGGATGTCGAACAGATGGTCCGGGCGATAGATAATCTGCTCATGAATGCAACGAAGTTCTCATTGCTGCCCGGCGAAGTGAAGATCGGCCTGATTACCGGTGAGAAATTTATCCAGCTATCGATCGAGAATCAAGGTCAACCGATTACTAAAGAGCAGGAAGAATTGCTCTTTCAACGGTTCTACAGGACGGAGCCTAAGCGGAGTGATATGTATATGCCTCCCGGATACGGATTAGGCTTATCCATCGCCCGAAATATTATCGAATTGCATGGCGGCCGGATTTGGCTGGATCATCAGCAAGGGGAATATCGATTCTGTATTGAAATGAAGAGGCCGATGCATGCAAACGCAGTACAGCAAGAGATTAGGCAATAATAAAAAATCCCAGGCACCTGCTTGGTACCTAGGATTTGTAGTTCTTCTGGATTTATGCGTGCAGCTTCTATACTCTAAATGATTCAAAAAGTCTGCATTTCAGCACTTTAGAGGATTGAATGAAGTTAGGGTCTGAGGAGCAGAACGTACATTATTGTAGGTGAGCACCGGAAGACCCAGCTTGAATTCAAGCTTCGATGTCGGATCCATTTCTTCATTCACTCGTGATCAAAATCGGACTAACCGATAAATTCTTGAACCCAGTAGCCGTTGTCATAAGCTACACCAATCTTGGTGAAGTTTGGACTCATAATATTTTGACGATGGCCTTCACTATTCATCCAGGCATTCATTACTTCAGCCGGGGTGCGTTGACCCTTTGCAATATTCTCGCCTGCGTAGCTATAGCTGACTCCAAATTGCTTCATCATATCGAATGGGGAGCCGTAGGTTGGCGATTGATGGTCAAAATAGTTGTTCTGACGCATATCCGCTGCCTTTGCTACAGCCACTTTAGTCAGATTATCCTGAACTGTTAGCGGCTTAAGGCCGGCTTTGCTGCGTTCCTGATTAACCAGATTCACCACTTGCTCTGCGAAGGAAGCATTATCCGTTTGGCCGGAAGTGCCATTGTTATTATCGCTTGGTGCTGTTGGTGTAGTCGGCTTTGTTGGTGTTGTAGGTGTAGTTGGTTTTGTTGGTGTTTCATTATTATTGTTATTGGATGAGTCCGATCCTGTCGACGGCTTTTGGTCCGGGTTGCTTGGTTTCTCGCTCGGAGTAGTTGGCTTTTGAATCTCCGGCAGGTTAGACAGATCAAGATTAGGGATCTGCGACAGCAGAGATTTCAAATCATCCAGATTGCCATTCCAGTTTAATTGCACTAATTTTTGCTGAACCTTTTGAACCTGCTGAGTTGGCTGATTGCAATTTATATTAGAAGCAGAGGCTGCTTCCGCTTTTCCTCCTTGTGGCAAGACTACTCCGGCTGCAATAACTGCTACCGCCATACTTCCTGTTAATAGAGTTTTCAGATTCTTATTGGTCATATTCTTAATTCCCTCCAAGTTATCGAATTGAGTTCGCGACGGAATTCAATAATGACATCCCGGTTACAATGTTGTAACTTTTCGCAATTTCATTCTAACATGTCCGGAAGGAGAATAGGGCAGGTAAGTTATGGATGGGAGATTCTCTCATTTACCTCATTGTTAATCCTAGACTTATAGGAAGTCCATAATCCCGGTACAGAATAATTCTCAGTACGCTTGTATCGCGACCCAGATGGCAAAGCCCATACAGAATATTCCGCCAGCTTTACACATGAAATAATAAAAATCACTAGGTTCAGGGTCTTTCACCCAAAGCCTTTGAGCTGAGAGGTTGAACATAATGTCCTGAAATTTCTTATATCCAAAAGAGCACCATCCATAAATAAGTATAGCTAATGCCAGAAACAAAAACCCCGGTGCCCCTGGAGTATTATGATATTCCGGGTAAGCGGCCGTTACAAGCATCGCAGGGGTAAATTCCTCTTCGCCTTCTTGAATGATTCTTTGGTTGTTCACATAAGCGAAGACCTCAAGCACTAAATCGCCATTTTCATCGAAACTCCATAAATTACCGGATTCATCTCTTACTTCGTAATTACGACCGTTTGGATATGCCACGTTATATGTTGTATTAGAACTGTATTTCGTTATGTAATACTCCATATGATTAATAATTACTGTGCGCCCATCATCTTCAATACGCACCTGAATCGGCGCAGCCGTTTTACTTTGATAAGCGACCAGGTTGTCATGCTCGCTCGCGAAATGGTACTTATTCAGGTTTATGGAGTAGACAGGCTCTGTGAAGTAAGGTCTGGACAATACAGCGACGATCACGGACAGGATGATGACACAGGTAAAGAAAATAACGGTGGGGGACAAGACTTTTCTGAATTTCGCCGCCATATCGATCTAGCTCTTCCTTTCGGTTTTATACAGTTAATACGCCAGAGCTTGAAATTGGTTTCGATGGCTGGGCATAGATTCATGACCTTAAAATGACCGGAATTATGACCATGACTCGACAGACAAAGAGGCTCTAATTTGTGAACAAAGTTTGTGAAAGTGATAACATTCACAAAATAATGTGGAATATTGTGCTATCCTTTGTTTCTGTAGTGCACAGTACTGTAAAGCTGCAAATAAAATCAACAACTAACAACATGGAAAGACAAGGGGAAAATCAGAAAATGATGAAGATGAAGAGGATTGGGAGCCTTATTCTTATCCTAAGCTTAGTCGTAATGCTGGCAGCATGCGGCAGCGGGAACAAGGGCAAGGAGGCCGGTAACGGAGCCGGCCAAAACGGCATCGTTACTTCGATCGGTGAAGGCGATGGCAAGCATGGCACGATTAAGGTAGAAGTTACATTTGAGAACAATGAAATCAAGAATATTAAGGTTCTTGAGCAGAAAGAAAACGAAGTTCTGGCTGAGCCTGTATTTAAGGAGCTCGGTGATACGATCATCGCCTCCAACAGTGCAGAGGTGGACGCGATAAGCGGTTCAACAGTGACGAGCACAGGTTATATCAATGCAGTTAAGGATGCGATTGCGAAGTCAGGATTAACGCTGCTTGCGAAGCAAGCGGCAGGCAAGACGGAAACTGATGAACCGACAGAACAAACTTACGATGTAGTAATTATCGGGGCTGGCGGCGCCGGATTCAGTGCAGCTCTGGAGGCCAAGCAGGCTGGTGCATCTGTAGTTCTGTTGGAGAAGATGCCAAGCGTAGGCGGCAACACATTGATCTCCGGTGGCGAGATGAATGCGGCCAATAACTGGGTACAGAAAAAAATGGGCATCAAAGACAGTGTGGATTTGTTCGCGCAGGATACGCTAAAAGGCGGCGATAATGTCGGTGATCCGGAAATGGTTCGCGTACTCGCAGAGAACGCAACAGCGGCCGCAGAATGGCTGAAGAATGATATCAAGGTTAATTTCCTTGAAGATAACCTGTTCCAATTTGGCGGTCACTCTGTGAAGCGTGCGCTTATCCCTGAAGGACATACCGGCGCTGAGTTGATTACCAAGCTGAAAACAAAGCTGGACGAAATGAAAATTGATCTGAAGACAAACACGAAGGCTGATAAATTGCTGACAGATGATCACGGCAAGGTAGTCGGCGTAGAAGCAACGGGAGCAAATGGAAATACGATCACTTTCCATGCAAACAAAGGTGTTGTTATTGCATCGGGCGGCTTTGGCTCCAATATTGAAATGAGAAAGCAGTACAATCCTGAATACGATGAGAAATATATGACTACAGATGCTCCAGGTTCGACTGGCGACGGACTCGTAATGGCGCAAGCCGTTGGCGCTGCCTTGACGAATATGGAGAGCATCCAGACTTATCCGGTATGCGACCCGGTGACAGGGGTTATTTCGCTCGTTGCAGACAGCCGTTTTGATGGAGCGATTCTCGTTAACCAGAGCGGCAAACGCTTTGTTGAAGAGCTGGAACGCCGCGACGTTATCTCCAAAGCGATTTTGGCTCAAGAAGGCAGCTATGCTTATCAATTGTGGAATCAGGAAATCGGAGACATCAGCAAGACGGTGGAAGTTCATAAGGACGAATATGATTCGCTTGTGAAGGAAGGCGTGCTGTACAAAGCGGATACGCTGAAAGAAGCTGCCGAATTCTTCAAAATCGATCCGAAGGCGCTGCAGGAAACGATCGATCGCGTCAATAAATTTGCGAAATCAGGCAATGATGAAGACTTCCATCATCGTCAAGGTTTGCATGATATGAGCAAAGGTCCTTACTACATCGAAAAAGCGGTACCTTCTGTTCACCATACCATGGGCGGACTTGTCATTAACAAGACCACGCAAGTTATGAACGAGAAGGGTGAGCCGATCCCTGGCCTGTTTGCTGCCGGTGAAGTAACGGGTGTCATTCATGGCACAAACCGTCTTGGCGGTAATGCGATTGCAGATGCTATTACATTCGGACGGATCGCCGGACAAGAAGTGGTTAAATAATATTTAATCGGGCCGAACCGTTTGAAGGGGCTGACCTGCTATTTGATATAGCGGGCCAGCCCCTTTTTGGGATAAAAAAAACCGTTTCACGCGTTGATGGAGGATTGCTGAACCATCTTCTCATGGAACGGTTTTTTATTTTGAGAGTATCAGTTATTGTTCACGGCTCAAGCTTCTAACGTCTGCCTCTGCCGCCGCCGCGATTGCCGCCTGACGGATTCTGGCGACCGCTGCCTTGCCTGCCACCTTGTCCGCTATTGCGTCCGTCATTACCGCGGCGTCCTTGCTGTCCGGCGTCCTGGCGTTCACCACGGCCAGCGCGTCCCGATTCCCGGCCTCCGGGACTGGAACTGCGGCTGCTGCGAGAATAGTCGCGCTCGCCGGAACGTCCTGATCTGGAGCGTCCGGCGCTGGAGCCGCGCTCATCTCTCGACGGTCCGCGTTTTGCACTACGTCCGGCACCATATTCACCTGTACCGGTGTTTCTGCCGGTACGTGCGCTATCGGCACCGCTGTTTCTTTTGCGAGAATCTCTAGCTGGCGCAGCTATGGAGCCTTCAATACGTCTCAGCCCTGATTCGCCAAGCTGGCGCTTCGGTATCGTCATTTTGATGCCGCGCTCGATCGCTTCCAGGGCTCCGCGATCATGGGCTGTTACAAATGTGATCGCCACCCCGGTGTTTCCGGCACGGCCTGTTCGTCCGATGCGGTGGATGTAATATTCGGCATCGGCAGGGATGTCATAGTTGAATACATGGGGAACGCCTTCAATATCCAACCCGCGTGCAGCCATATCGGTAGCGACTAGGATTTGCAGCTTAGCCTCCCGGAATCTCTTCATGACCTGTTCACGCTTGGCCTGCGACAAATCGCCATGCAGCTCGTCCGAAGCGTAGCCTTGCTCCTGCAGCTCCTGATTCAATTTGCTGGCCCGCCGCTTGGTACGGCAGAAGACAACTGCAAGATAAGGATGCTGTTGTTCAATAAGAGTACAGAGATCCTTGAATTTGGAGCGATCTGTGACCTGAACCGCTATTTGCGAAATTTCCGTGAGCGTTATCTGTTGTGTCGGAATCTTCACTTCCTCGGGCTTCTGCATGTATGCTTGGGCCAGCTGTCGAACCTGGTGTGGCATCGTCGCCGAGAAGAGCAGCGTCTGACGGCGCACAGGGGTTTGCTCCACAATATTCTGGACCTCAGGGAGGAAGCCCATGTGCAGCATTTGATCGGCTTCGTCAAGGACGAGCATTTTCAGCTTGCCGAAGTGGATTGAGCCGCGCCGCAGATGATCCAGCAATCGGCCGGGAGTAGCGACAACGATATGGATTGCGCCCTCAAGCTTGCGCAGCTGGCGTTCCACATCTTGACCGCCATAAGCGGCAAGCACGCGTGCTCCAACCACGGATGCCAGCTTCTTGAGCTCGCTAGTAATCTGAATGGCCAGCTCCCGGGTAGGGGTTAGAATCAGCCCCTGAACCTCCGGACTGTTCACATTGATGCTCTCAAGCATCGGCAGGATGAATGCCAGCGTCTTGCCGGTACCGGTCTGTGCCTCGCCAATAATATCATGTCCGGCTTGTATATAAGGGATCGCTTCCGCTTGAATCGGAGTGGGTGTGGAGATCCCCAGTTCTTGCAATTGCTGTACCAGCTCGGCACGGATGCCCAGCTTCTGGAATGATTTCGTCATGTAATTTGTTAAGCTCCTTATTATTAATTGCGTCTAATACCTTTAGCTATTGTAACATGAGCGGCGCGTGATACAAGAGCAGCTGGGCAGCGGTTATGAATATTGCGCGTCAAATCCTTATGATCCTGTTATGCCATCCTTTTAAGCTATCCTTCTAACGGAAATTCATGCCGCTATTCGCATTAAAGTAAGATATCTTGAACTGTAACGGAAATAGGAGCCGTTATATTGCATTCTAATTGGGTTTTTGGGTCTTGCTGAAGCAAAGAAGTGCGCCTATTTCCATTAGAACATGTAACATAGGTATTTCTAATCAAATAGAGCATTATATTTCCGTTAGCGGGGTCTCGACGGTTCAGCAGACTAAAAAAATAATAGAACGAAGGGCGGAAAGAATAGATCAAGCATTCATAGCCCTTCGTTCTATTTTGTGAATAGCATCTGAATATGATTACGCGCCAAATAGCTTCAGTAACACATTACTCCACATGAGGAACAGCAACGGCTGGGTCAATATCTGCTTCATAGTCGATTCCCTCTATCTCGAAGCCGAATAGCTGGAAAAATTCTTTACGGTAGCCGGAGAGATCGGACAGATCGAAAATATTGTTGGTATCCATCAGCTCCCATAGCTTCGCAACCTCTTCTTGTACATCCTCACGCATTTCCCAATCATCAATACGGATGCGTCCTTTTTCATCTACAGGCACGATACTCGGGCCATATAGCCGTTCGGAGAATAAACGATATATCTGTTCGATCGTTCCTTCGTGAATGCCTTTCTCCTTCATCACTTTATATAAAGCGGACATGTAAAGCGGCACAACCGGAATGGCAGAACTGGATTGAGTCACAAGCGCCTTGCTGACGATGACATAAGCATGTCCGCCGATGTTGTTCAGCCGCTGATCCAATTCGTGGGCGGTACGTTCAAGATCATCCTTCGCTTGCCCGATCGTACCGTCGCGGTAGATGGGCTGAGTGATCTCCGAGCCAATATAAGAGAAGGCGATCGTAACCGCATTATCAGCGAGTACCCCGGCTTCTTCCAGGGTGTCGAGCCATAGCTTCCAATCCTCTCCGCCCATGACAGCAACCGTATCCGCGATTTCTTGCTCTGTTGCAGGTTCCAGTGTCACTGGGCTGATTTCACCTGTGTGAAAATTAACTGTCTTGTTGGTATACGGCTGACCGATTGGCTTCAAGGTAGAATTGAAGGTTTCACCTGTTCGCGGATTTGTGCGGCGTGCTGTTGCAACGCTATAGATAATCAGATCAACTTTGCCGAGCTTCTCCGCAATGACTTTTGCTGTTTTGGCTTTGATCTCGTCTGTAAAGGCATCCCCTGTCACGCTGTAGGATTTGAGACCCGCTGCTTCAGCTGCCTGTTCAAAAGCCGCGGAATTGTACCAGCCGGCGGAAGCGGTTCGTGAAGCCGTTGCCGCACTTGGGCGATACACACCGATTGTGTTTGCCCCGGCTCCAAAAGCTGCGACTACGCGCGAAGCCAGTCCATAACCGGTCGAAGCTCCGATGACGAGCACATTTTTTGGTCCATCTATGGTGGGTTGCTTGGAGACATAATCAATTTGATGTTGTACCTGCTTGGCGCATCCAACTGGATGAGCGGTTGTACAGATGAATCCGCGAGTCCTAGGTTTAATAATCATGAATTGTCTTTCCTTTCATTCTGGAATTGCTGTGTAATGAATCCATGTGAGCGTAGAGCCATTGAGGCGGGATAACCTCTTTAAATCTAATAATTTAAAATTACTTTAATCTATTTTATTGTACCCGTATAATCCGAAGCCAACAACTCTTAAGAATACCAGTGTGATAAGCGGGGTAATAATTATATAGCAAACCAAAGACAAACGATTTCGCTTCTATATTGAATCGAGGGTGTTTGTCTTTTGGTCTGAACTATTTGTGTAATTTGGGACAAAAATACTCTATTTGGAGTGAGATGAATTTTTTTTCGTTTCTCATCTGGTATACTACGACAAATAATAAAGGGTACTGCTGAATTTGATGAGGTTGAACAATTCTATAAAAAGGCCAGTGAAAAGTTTCCCGATCGATGGAAGGCAAAAATAAAGATTGGTGAACTTTACTATAACTATGATAAATATGATGAGGCTTTTTCTTTTTTTTGGAAGTTAAAGGATCAATACCCTGATCAAACCGATATTAGTATTGGCTAGCTAGAATGTATAACGATTTGGGAGCCATGGACAAGGCTAAGCAGATACTGGCTGAGGATGCGTTACAGGTGGGTCATATTATATGGATCAAGGTTTATATATAGCAGCTATCCCCTATTTTGAAGAGGCTATCGAATTAGCTCCAGAGGATCAAGAGGGTTATGTTAGCAAGATTAAAGCGCTGCATTGGGGCAAAAGATATTATCGTTCTGTCGAGTTTGGAGCAAAGGCGGATCAGCTTACGTTTGAAAGAAATGCAGATATAGCTTGGTTTATTGGCGATAGTCAGTATCAGCTTGGTAATTATGAGCAGGCTGTCATTTATCTGAAGCAAGCGACAGACCGTAATCCTGATGATCCTGAGTTAGGGTCTGGTTTAGCTAGGGCGTATTTAGCTCTAGAAGATGATGCAAAAGCCGTGGAATCTTACAAAATAGCCCTTGAACTGAATCCAGAGAACTGGATGGCCCTCAATGTAGTGATGTCCAATATGAAGTGAGAGATGATGTTCATTATTTCAGGATAAAGGATTTTAGCATGACTACAGATGATCAATTTATTCAATACGCTGATCGCATTATTTTTGTGGATGAGAATACAGCTAGCGCAGCAGAGCTGCTAACATGGGACTTGAAGACATACTTGAGTAATGTGGTTATCGTTGGGCGTAGTACTTTCGGTAATGGGATTGGTCAGAAAGTATTTGAAGATGCCAAACAGCGGATCATGGTGTACGTAGTTAGTCACTATTGGAATGTAATGCGGAACAATGTATCTAACTTGTGTATTACCCCGGATATCAAAATTAAGGGAAAATCTTTAGACAGTTATATGAAGCAGGTTCGATGACCAATCAGAAAAGGACTGCACTAAGTTGAAAGTCGGTATTGTTAACAGTGAAGGGAAGACAACTTGGTCAGAAGACAAATTTCAGAAACTGGAGGACACTGTTTCAATTACTGCACCTGCAGTAGGAGCATCCAATATCAAAATAGCAAATGCTTCAAGCAAGAGTGTTGACTACCCTATTTTTCAGGATCTTTCATAAAAATTTAATGAGATAGGCTATATTGCTCTATTTTGACGACAATATAGTAAAACAAAGTGTAGAAGGGGTGATTAAATGTTTGGTATTAATGCTGATTTGCAAAGTCAAATAACATATCTGACAAAAGTAATAACTCTAAATGATGTTTTATTTAGAGTTATTGAAAAAGCTAATAAAATAGATTTGGATGATTATTATATCGGTGCTGGATGCATTGCGCAAACTATCTGGAATTATCAAACAGGTCTTGAACTTACACACGGCATTTCTGACATTGATATTGTTTATTACGATGATTCAGACTTATCTTTAGAAGCAGAAAAGGCAGTGATTCAAAGAATAACGAGTGTGATGAATCCGTGCGAAATAAGGCTTGATATAAAAAATCAAGCGCGAGTACATCTTTGGTATAAAGAGCATTTCGGATATGACATAATCCCATATAATTCTATTGAGAATGCGATTAATTCTTGGCCTACAACCGCAACTTCAATAGGTGTCCGTATGGGAAACAACAAATTAAAGGTGTATGCTCCATTTGGATTAAATGATTTATTCGGGATGATTGTCAGAGCAAACAAAACTCAAATTACGGAAGAAATATATTTGCAAAAAGTAAAAAAATGGAGTGAACGGTGGCCCTCGCTTACCGTCATCCCATGGTAAATAAAATGAACAGTATAAGCATTTTCGGCAGTTGTACATTGTAAACCATTGTAGGTTTGATAACGATATTTTTGAATATGGAGGATTTCTGAATAATGGAATGTGTAATATGCCAAACCCCGCTGATGCTTTTGACAAGGCTCTCAGTATACTCAGATGCAGATTTACTTATCGTTAAAATTCCGTTCCCAATAAGCAGAATACTATAGCGTTCGCCTTCACAAAAACGAATGAACCAACTTCGGGCCAGATTGGACAAGTCGAGTAATAAGGATTGATACAGATGGCTCTATAGAAGCACTTGTTGAATGAGGATTTGAAAATATATCTGCTCCTATTGCGAAAAAGCGAATAGAAAGGAGATGTGGTTTTGAATAAAAGTAAAGGCTTCCTATCATGGTTTCTTATATGCAATATTGCCATTGTCGTATCAACATTTATTCATGAGTGTGCGCATGGATTGAGTAATTGGCTGGCTGGTTATTCCGTCAGCACAGGATTTAATCGCGTCGGAAATGTATATATGTCTCCTCGTGATGCTGATTTTCGCACAGGCTGGACAGGCGGCGAAATCCTAAAAGACATGGGCCCAGCTGTTACACTATTATTGGCAATCATATTTACGATAATTTTCCTACGGTTAAAGTACCGGAATACATTATTGCATAAAAGCATTTTGGCAGTGGCGTTCAGTAATGCCATTATCAGGCTTATCCCATGTGTAATCGTTATTATACGCATGATTGCATTCAGCAGTGGAATGGAGGATGAAACGCAACAGGGTGAAGCATGGGCACAATATTTTGGTTGGTCTTTTTTTAGCTATATCCCCTTAATAATGTCAATCGCTGTTTCACTTCTATGCTTATTTCTGATCTATCGAAAATTCTTTTCCATCAAAGCAACCAAAAATATAATTGTTAATCCCTCATGGGTGTGGCTAGCATATGTCTCATCGTTTATCATCTTGAATATTCTGGACAATTTTATACGTATCAACTGGGTTGCCTAAGATACAGAAAGTGTTTGAACTATCCATTATGAGTATAATGAGTATTCCAATTATTTATATAAATTCAGTAGAGGGGGAACTATGGCAAATATTCTGATGATAAACGTCCCTTACTCAGGGCATACGAATCCAACTTTGCCGCTGGCTGCCGAACTGGTAAAGAGGGGCCATTCAGTTGTGTACGTCAATTCACCTGTATATAAGGATAAGATTGAAGCAACGGGCGCTGAATTTGTCCCCTATTCCAATTTTCCGGAGGGGTTGACGGAGCAACAAGTAAAAACTCGCTGCTTCAAGGCGGCTTTTGATACGGCAATACAACTTACAAGGAAGTTTGATTTGCTGATCTATGAAATGCTATTTTACCCGGGCAAGGTTATAGCCGAGAAATTGGGTATTCCATGTGTGCGACAGTTTTCACAGCCCGCATGGAGTTCTGAAACGATGGGCGATGCAAGTCCGGTCTTTAAATTTTTCTGTAAGCTAATCGACATGCAAGTGATGGGAAAGAAAAACGCGGACGAGATGGGAATGAGCGGGAAAACGTTGATTGATTCTGTGCTCAATGACAGACCTGAGCTGAATGTGGTGTATGTGCCAAAGCTGTTTCAATCAAAACATGAAAGCTTTGACGAGCGTTATGTTTTTGTCTGTCCGCCCATGGAAGCTGCGATTGCTTCCCATGAGCAAATTCCATACGATGCTATGAAGAAGCCTATTATTTATATCTCAATGGGGAGCATAATCAGAAGTAGGATTTTTTGTAGACGGTGTATAAAGGCATTTGCAGGCAAAAATCTTTCCGTAATCCTGAACACAGGGAAAATAGATCCGAAAAAGCTTGGTCCTGTATCCCGGAATATTTTCGCTTACTCTTTTGTGCCGCAGCTTGAGGTTTTGCAAAAAGCCGATTTGTTTATCACGCATTGTGGGATGAACAGCGTTAACGAAGCTATGAGCTTTGGCGTTCCTATGCTCGCAATGCCTATTATCAATGACCAGATCGCTAACGCCAAGCGAATAGCCGAACTTGGGATAGGAATGCGCATACGTACATTTTACATGACGGCAAATAAACTTTATAGAAACGCCCTGCAAGTTTTGAACGATACAGAGCTAAAGAAAACAGCTTATTTGTTAAAAGAAAAAATACTTGAAGAAAACAGCTTTTCGGATGTTGTTACTAGAGTTGAAGAATGTATTAAGTAAAATCAGGCGTAGTTGGAAGCTGACAAGTTACAATTTTTTAGTTGTAACTGTAGATTGTTTCTATTTCTAGGTGCTATGCATGATAGAAAAATTCGCCTGTAAATTGGGGCGTAATGATGAGGTGCCCAGTATTCAATTGCAGAACGCGTTTTGTCAAGGGGTGACATGAGATTTTTATCTTGTTCTTTGGGAAAGGCAGTGGGTGCGGGGCGCATAGCGCCGTAAAGCCTACAATTAACCGCACCATAGTGCAGATGGTTTTGCCGTACACTTGAATTTAGAGGTAATGGATATTAATTTGAAGCGAGGGTACACATGGATATTGATTTTGTAAACTTAACAATAGAAAACCTTGTCAATGAGCATTTATGCTGCATTATCCGCAGTAAAAAGCCCCATCCAGGTATTGACGCAAAGAAGCAATGGCTTTCTGAACGATTAAAGGAAGGTTATGTCTTTAGAAAGTTAAATGCAAAAGCTACTGTTTTTATTGAGTATGCTCCTCTTGAAACAGCTTGGGTTCCCATAACTGGCGATAACTATTATTATCTGTATTGCTTATGGGCTACCGGAAGCCACAAAGGAAAAGGGTATGGAAAATTGCTGATGGAATATTGTTTGGCTGATGCTAAAGAAAAGGGTAAATCCGGCGTTTGTATGCTTGGAGCAAAAAAACAAAAATCCTTTCTTTCCGACCAATCATTTGCAAAGAAGTTCGGCTTTGAGGTTGTTGATACTACCGATAATGGCTATGAATTACTTGCACTTTCTTTTGACGGAACAACACCAAAGTTTGCACAAAACGCTAAAAAAGAAGAAATCGAAAGCCAAGAGCTAACCATTTATTACGATATACAGTGCCCCTTCGTCTATCAAAACATGGAGACGATAAAACAGTATTGTGAAACGAATGATGTTCCGGTATCTTTCATTCATGTGGATACGCTACAAAAAGCAAAGGAATTGCCTTGTGTTTTCAATAACTGGGGCGTGTTTTATAAAGGAAGTTTTGAGACGGTGAATTTGTTGGATATTCCCTACCTAAAGAGAATACTCAAAAAATAAAAATACAATTTCGGCTTTTTTCCATTGATTATTAGGTCTATATTTTAATCATTCTGCCGGCTTTGGAGTAAAAAGCTTGCCTTATATGATAGAGAGCTCATAAATTAGAACTAATAAGGAGACCTATTATTACATCTAATTGGTTGGAGGGAAGTATATGAATGCGAATATCATCCTTGATTATTTATCAGGTTTGGAGAACCACAATAACCGTGAATGGTATCACGCAAATAAAGAACAACTCAAAAAGGCAAATCAAGAATTCGAGGACTTGATACAGGCCCTCCTACTTGAAATAGGCAGAACCGACAGCAGTGTCCTTCATAATGCACCTAAAGATCTAACCTTCAAGTTGGTTCGTGATACAAGGTTTAGTGCGGATAAAACCCCATATAATCCTTCTTTTAGAGCATGTATATCGTCGAAAGGGAAATTACCAATACCTGTTGGATATTACATATTCATTAAGCCTAACGGAAGTTCATTCTTGGGTGGCGGTTTATTTGCAGATATGTTCAAAGATGCTACCACAATGATCAGAGATCACATTGTAGAAAACGGTGAGGATTGGAGGCGCATTATAACCGATCCAACATTTAAAAAGCATTTTACGGTTAAAGGTAATACACTGAAGAATGTTCCCCGCGGATACGATAAGGAACACCCGCAATCTGAATACCTAAAAAACAAAAGCTGGTATCTGGAATATACTCTTACGGATGAGCAGATTACAGATGATAGATTTGTGCATTTGGCTGCTGAGATATTTGAAGCAATGCAGCCTTTTAACGCTTTTTTAAATCGAGCCTTGGAGAAATTCGAAATGCCCAAACACCCATAGGAAAGGAGAAATTTATTTGGTTATTAGTCCTATGTTGATAGAAGATTATACCCCGTTTTTCATTTATGAGCTACTACCACAGGAATGGGAATCCTACCCTGGATGACTCATTAGAGGGTATCGCAAAAATTTTGGCTCGGATCTCCAATACCTGCTTCGCGGCGGAATTTGATAATCAAATTGTAATACCCCTGAATGTACCAGTCTTCGCCTTTCAGTAACAAATGTAGATTCGCTATGGAGAGGATACAAGGGCAACATCAACTGTGTAACTATAAAGGAGTACATTAACAGAAAATTTTAAAGGAGGATATATTTATGGATTCAAATAGAATAGGTATAATTGGCGATTATGATGCACGACCGTCACATATTGCTACTAATGAAGCCATTAGGCATTGTGCTGCGTTCTTAGGCCTGAAGCAGGAAACGCAATGGGTTTCTACCGACTCGTTAGAGTCGGACTTCAAAGAGAAATTGAGCACTTTCAACGCTTTTTGGGGTGCGCCGGGCAGCCCATATAAAAGTGCACAAGGAGCAATGAATGCGATTCAGTTCGCAAGGGAGAATAACTTCCCCTTTATCGGAACATGTGGAGGCTTTCAGCATGTTGTATTAGAGTTTGCACGCGATGTATTTGATTTACCGGAAGTTAAGCGCCCGGATTTTGACCCCTACATGCCTAATGTGTTTATCTCCGGCTTAAGCTGTTCACTCGTTGGAGAAACACAAAGAATTTTATTGTCCGACGGTACTAAGGTTGCTCAAATTTATGGCTTAGTAGAAACGGAGGAGCGGTATAATTGCAGCTTCGGGCTAAGCAGTAATTTTGCGGATCAGTTGACTTCACACGGTGTTGTCATTGCTGGAACGGATGAAAACGGAGACGTAAGGATACTCGAAATACCACAGAACCGATTTTTTGTA
The DNA here is from genome assembly GCF_013393165.1 of Paenibacillus sp. 79R4. NCBI lineage: Bacteria > Bacillati > Bacillota > Bacilli > Caryophanales > Paenibacillaceae > Paenibacillus > Paenibacillus sp. 79R4. The sequence goes on from NZ_QJOT01000002.1 coordinate 361,732, forward strand.
GCTACTCTTTTTCAACCGCAGTTAAGTTCAACGCCGGAAAGCCCGCATAAGCTAATCCTTGCATATTTAAAGGATGCAGAAGTTTTCAGGCTAGAATATATGTAACTCTGGTCAAGCCGCTACGCTTATCCAGCCAGTTAAAGGCTGAGTAGTATTTTACTGACGCATAATCTCCACTCTTGCAGCATATTAGCAGGTGCTTTTGTGCATATGATGTCTAATTTTTTAACAAGCCAGTTGCTCTCTCCTTATTCCCGCGAAGTAAGCAATGTCATTCGGTATGTAAGCATGGTTTTCGGTAGTGTGGTTCTTATCTATTGCCTTTGTTCGGGAAAATTCAAAAACAAGGTACAATTGGAAATAGGGAAGATTAAAGAGGAATGTGAAAGATTTAGTACAGAAAAAACGTAGAGAACGAACGGAGGCTGGAACTATGATTGCAATGCAGTACAATGTTAAATTACCTTCCGATTATGACATGAGCATAATAAAAAACCGAGTGAAGAATAATGGCTATAAGACCGATGGCTTTTTGGATCTATCCATGAAAGCATATCTCATTGCGGAGTTTGGCAAACATGGCAATATACAAAATGAATACGCTCCATTCTATCTTTGGAAAGGTGCAGAGGGGATGAATCATTTTTTATTGGATGGCCCCTTTAATAATATTCTCAACTCCTTTGGCTGGACACCGGTAAACACATGGGTGGTACTTCATCAAAAGATAGAAAAGCATGACTCTAAGCAGTATGCGGTAATCACAAAATCGCCGGTATTGCCCCGCTTGGATTTCTCTGACCTGCAAGACAAGGCAAAGCGCATCTTTGATACAGACTGTAATAATGCATCAACTACTTGCTCTATCGTTGCATACAACCCGACTACGTGGCAGCTATGTCATTTTCTTCTCTCGGCGGATTCGCAAGAAATGGAGCATAGAGCAACAGGAACGTCATTGGTTTATCAATTACTTCATCTATCTTAAACATAAGATGAAGGAAAGTGTAAGGAGATTACCTTTGTGGATATAAGAAAAGCAACCCCTGCTGACAAAGAACAGATATTTTACTTAGTAAAGGATTTTGCCACCTCTTACATAACAGAACAGCACCTGTTTGAAAAAGTGTTTGACGAGCTTTTCCACAATCCAACAGCCTATATTTTTGTTGCAGCGGATGAATGCAATATCGTTGGTTATTGTCTTGGCTTTGTTCATAACGCTTTCTATGCCAACGGCAACGTGGCTTGGTTGGAAGAAATAATGGTGTCAGAAGAGCACCGTAAAAAAGGGATCGGAAAAAAGCTGATGCAGGCTTTTGAAAGTGCAGCGAAACAAGCCGAGGCAAAACTTGTTGCCTTGGCCACTCGCAGGGCAGCAGCCTTCTACAAAGTTATTGGCTACCAACCGTCTGCGGAATATTATAGAAAGCTATTATAGTAAACACAATCGGCACAATCCAGCCGATTTCGTCTGTTTATAGCGGTACATTCGGGACTTAAATTATTGCTCCTCAATGCCGGTTTGTAACATAAAACACCGGGTTCATGACATTTTGATTCATTGCAGGCTGAAATTTTATATGTTGATATATGAATTTTATTATTAAGAAGTACAGTTCGCGAACAGGAATAAGGTCATAACAGGGAATATTTGTAAAGTGAAAGAGGCAATCAAGGCTTGTAGGCTATGTGGAAAATTTTGTGTTGGGATCAAGGGGCAAAGGAAGCGCATTAACCAGTGAGGAGTTCGCAGACTTTATTAGTAAAAATAAAATAGGTGAGTTCTTCATAGCAGGAGCAGATGCCGTTGCTTGTGTTAAATCAACCTGTTTCAACATGCGCAAAGCTAACTATGGTGTTAATGTCCTATCAGATTGCATTACCAGTTATGTATAGAAGGAAAATTGACGAAATGCTCGCCTACTATGAAAGTAAAGGCGGTAAAATCATTAGTTTAAATGACTTTATCACTTCGGGCTACTAAAGCATAGCGGCTCGGTTGTCTTGTTCATTTTTGCTTTATTACTTTTATTCAAAAAGGCTTGATTTTGCTTAGTTGGGCTGGTTAGCGAAACGCTTAATAAGTTGATTTCAAGGATACTTTTAAGATGTCCAATAATTAAAAAGCAGTATGGTAAACAAGAAATATATGATTTAATTAAAAACCAATAACCATGATATTTTACTTTGAAAAATAAGGGGGAACAATTTGATCACTCAAAATGACAAGCAATTCAATATGTACCCCTCTCATGTGGGGCTGAGAAAATATATCCTATATTACAACATCGTATTTCCAGCGAGTGATATGTTTGTGGAAAACTATACGCTCATGCCAAATGCTTGCGGAACATTATCGCTTGCTTTTGATGGAACCGCTATAATCGCCGAACTATGGGGAGCATCCCTAACGCCTGTTTTGTTAGGCATGGAACCAAATAGTTACCATGTCCTGTTACTTATTCAGTTTTCGCCCTATGGCTTGTATCAAATCACACGCCAGAGCCAAGCAGAATTTGCTGACAAACGCCTTTCACTTGCAGATATCGACAGCGAACTTTTTAATTCGCTGCACCAAGCCTTTGTAATATCAGAAACCATAATAGAGTTGGTAAACACTTGCGATAAAATTTTATATAGGCGCATGGAAAAGCAGGTTATTTCAGATGCTTTGTTATTAGCAACTACAGTGATTTCTAATAGTCATGGACAAGTACAAGTGAAAGAAGTCGCCCGGCAATCCAGTTATAGTGAGCGACAGCTAAACCGCATGTTTCTTATGCAAATCGGAATGAATATTAAAGACTATGCACGCTTAACTCGCTTTAACTATGTGTTAAAGCAAATTCAGAAATCGCCTTGTTTTTTTGCGGCATTGTCACAACAAGCCGGATATTTCGACCAAGCCCATTTTGATAAAGATTTTAAAGCGATTAGTGGTGTTAGCCCTCAAAAATATATGAAAACCATGTCGGATTTTTACTATGACGGAACGGAAATATACAATACAATTTCCTCAAAGGAGGAATGAAAAATGAAATATCAAGGTTGCCTTTTAGCGGTTAGGGATATATCCGCTTCCAAGCATTTTTATGAAAAAGTGCTTCATCAAAATATCGTAATGGATATTGGCGCACATGTAACCTTTGAGGGCTTTTCTCTGCAACAAGGATATGCTGAATTCTTTGGGATAGCGGTCGATCGTGTAAAAGAACAGTCACACAACTTTCAAGTCTATTTTGAAGTGGAAGATTTAGACAAAGTATACGCCGAAATGAAAAGCATACCCGACTTGCAATGGGTCCATGAAATAAAGGAATACCCATGGGGGCAGCGTGGCATTCGGGTATATGACCCGGACAAGCATATTGTGGAGATTGCAGAGGATATGATTACCGTTATCAAACGCTTTTTTAGTCAGGATATGTCGGCTGAAGAAGTTGCCAAGCATACTATGTTTCCCCTTGAAGTCGTGAAACAGTATATCGGGCATTAAAAAGAAATGGGTATTGAGCCTTGTTTATGCCAATAAAGCTAGCACATTATTATGAGAAAAAATTCACAATGTCATTCTACTTTATACCTTAAGATATAGATAACAATATTTTTAGGGTATTTTTGTAGTGGAGGGATCGTATGAGATATTCTATCGGTGAATTTGCATCAATTATCGGCGTATCGGCGGATACTTTACGGTTATACGAGAAACAGGGCATTATAAGGCCACTTAAGGATCACAGCAACAATTACAGGTATTATAATGATCTGGATGTTAGGAGCTTGCTGATGAGCCGCTTGTACCGGAGCTTGAATATTCCGCTGCAGGACGTATCCGAATTGATTAACGGTGCGACGGCGCAGCAGGTTCAACAGCAGATCCTTCAGTCGAAGACGAATCTGGATGAGCAAATTCGCAGGAGTACGCTGCTCCTGAAGAAGATGGACGAAATCGAGACTGAACTGGGGCAGATTGAGGAACGATTGCATCAGTGTCGGATCAAGCTATTGCCGGCCAGATACCGGCTCAAGCAGACAAGTCAGGACCGATTGTTGAAGGAGCCTTATTTAAAAGAAACGGTTAACGAATGGATGGAACTGCTGCCCTTCACATACTTTTGCTTCCGGATCGAGAACTGGAATGATGCGCCAGACAATTATCCCCTCAAATACAGCTGGGGAATGACTTTGACGCAGGACGATATGCTGAATTTAAATGTCAGGGTTAGCGATGGTGTGGAAAACCTTCCCTCCGTTCGCTGCCTATCTTCGGTAATCCGGACTTCGGCGGAGGACAGCTTCACGGTTGAGGCTTTCCAGTTTATGCTGGATGAATTGGCTGCGCAAGGGTATAAGGCTAAGGGAGATATTACAGGGAAATTGTTGTTAAATGAATATATTCAGAAGGCTCCTGGTTCTTATCTGGAAGTCAATATTCCTTTTTAATTATTGATTTAATTTGGCTAATCGGTTTGTGATCAAGACATTGTCATATATCTAACGAAGGATTAAATCTCAAGGTAAGCCAATTTATTGGCCTACTTTGGGATTTTTTTCACATAATCTCCATTGACCTTGGAGCTGCACCAATGTTTATGCTTTGGCTGTAACCTTTGGGACAAAAGAAGAGGGGCTGCATAACCAAAAGGAGGAGGATTAAGAAATGCGCAGAAAATCCGTCTACAGATTTGCGATCGTTTCAGTATGTTTGATTATGATTCTGGCGATGCTGGGGGGCTGCAAAGGAAATTCAGACAAGCCGCAAGCGGAAAATTCAGCGAACAGTAATTCGAAACAGGTAACAAAGCAAAATGAAAATAACGTAAACAAGATATCTTTTACACCTGGGACCTATACGGCGGAGTCCAAGGGGAAAGAGGGATCGATTCAGATCGAGGTTACCTTTACAGAGGATCAACTTACGGATATTAAAGTGCTAAGTCAAGGTGAAACCGCAGGAATTGGCGATGCCGCGATCGACACCTTAAAGCAGCAAATTATTGATGGACAGACGTTAGCTGTAGACGCCGTATCCGGGGCATCCGAGACAAGCGCCGGTTTGCTGGCTGCGGTAGAGGATGCCGTAAAGCAGGCGGGAGGGGATGTTGCAGCTTTTAAGTCTAATGTAGTCAAGAAGCCGGGCGAAGGTTTAACTGAACAGCTTACGGCGGACGTAGTTGTCGTAGGCGCTGGTGCATCAGGTGTATCGGCAGCCGTATCGGCAGCAGACAAAGGGGCCAAAGTCATTATTATTGAGAAAACGGCAACGATCGGCGGTGCGAGCAACTTGTCCTGGGCCGGTAAATTTTATAATTCTTCCGCATCGGTGAATGAAGGCTTGAAAGTTAACGTAGAGCAGGAAATAGCCGACTGGATATATAACAATCACTGGCGCGTTGACGCTGCTGCAATTCGGCAATATGTCACGAAGTCTGGAGAAACGTATGACTGGCTGGCGGATAAAGGTTATAAGACCATGTTCATGAATTTCGCCGGCGAGCCGCTGCACATACTGCCAGCTTATGATACCCGTCAGGAATTATTGAGGAACATGCTGGCGGAATCCGTTGAGAAAAACGGGGGCCAGGTGATTACTGAGACGACCGCCAAAAAGCTGATAACCGGAACGAATGGCGAAGTTACGGGAGTGGTAGCCGAGAAGAAGGACGGTACTACACTTGAGGTTACAGCCAAGAGCATCATAATGGCCACCGGCGGTTATGCGGCCAACAAAGAGATGGTTAAGGAGGCCTTTGGATTTGAAGGCATCAATGGCGGGCTGGGGCAAAATATCGGCGAAGGACTGGAGATGGCCTGGGCAGCGGGAGCCAAGGTCCCGGACAACTTCGGCGGCCAAATGCTGCACCAAACACTTGCCAGAGCTACTGGTAAGCTGAAGGAGCAATACACTTCATTTGAAGCCAGCTATCCGCTGATGCTCAGCTACTTGCCAAACTTTATGAATGTCGGGCCATCCGGGGCAAGATTCCGCGATGAGGCGGCCACGTTAGAAGCGGTAGCTGCCGCTAATACAAGTGCCTTTAACGGTCCTTATCATTTGGTTATTGTATCTCAATCACAAATTGATGCATTGACGACACAAGGCATGAACGGTGTGAAAGCGCCTGGCCTTCCAGGCATGCCACCGGAGTTTTATGCCGACTTCCAAGCTCAATTCAAGCTGGATACGCCATGGAAAAATGCACAGCAAGTCTTTGACTCGATGGTGGAGAACGGAGACGGGTACAAGGGCGGCACGATCGAGGAGCTGGCGAAGAACGCCGGTATGGATGCCGATGTATTGAAGAACGCCTTCAATAAATATCAAGAGGCTATTCGTACCGGGGTGGATACTGAGTTCGGCAAATCGAAGGCTTATTTGCAATCGATGGGAGAGAGTGGATCGTATTATGCCATTATCGCTGAGATCAACAATCTCGGCTCAGTAGGCGGTTTACTCGTTAATACCGATTTTCAGGTACTGAATGACAAGCGGGTGCCGGTTCCTGGATTGTTCGCCGTGGGTCTGGAATCGGAAGGCGTACTGTTTAATGATACCTATGTCGGCAACGGCGTCGGGATCGGTTATTCATTTACTTCCGGTCGGCTTGGAGGAGAACGTGCGGCCGCTAAAGCGCTGGCCAACTGACTTTACTTGGGCTGTGAAGCTGTAAAACAATCTGTTTAATCATTTGATTCCAAAAAGGTCCAGCCGAGGGGGAAACCCCCGGCCGGACCTTTGAGCACTTATTCGAAATCAGAGGTTAAAAAATTTGAAAGGATGAAAACACAATGAGACTTACAAAAAGCAGTCTTATTTGTCTTGCCCTCGCGCTGATGATGTCGTTCACTTTTGTTGCTTGCAGCAGTGAAAGAAATATAACAAGCAATACCTTTTCCAGCATTGACAACGCTGACATTCCCGATATTTTAGAACAGACAGTTGGCACGTTAGGGAACACATATTTCACCTCCGGCATAACTGACAACAAGGAGTACCAATCTTATTTTCGCGTAATCTTTGAGAACACGACGGAAGACGATTATGCCACACTGATGACGCATTATCAATCGGATTCATCTGGAACCGATGAGAACGGCTCCCTGCTCTTTGAGTGGGGATGGCTCCAAGTAACTCCTGAAGATGGTTCAATAACTATTAACGCATACATCAAGTAAATATTTGGTTATAAGGGATTCTAGGAGAAATGTAAGGCTTGGGAGAGCCTAGAATTGTGGTGACTGTCCTTTTGACAGTCACCGTGCTTCGATTTGTACATTAGCTGAACAAATCGTAAAGGATAACGTATTGATGTCTTAAGACGACATAAGATAAAATGAAATCGAGACGCAAAACGAATAGGTGTGGCGAATCCGGACATGGAACAACAGTTACTATTTGATCTGAAAAGTACTTTTGAAGACCTCATGAAACAGAATCTTGCCGTAACAACTGAACGCATTAAAAAAAAGCTCAAAGCCAGTTATGAGGAAAGGCAAAAGAAATGCATCAGAGGCATTTTTGGATATGATATTGCAGATAGGCGGGAAGACGAGGGGATCCCCTCGTCTTTTGCATGGGAGCCGCTTTGATTTCTATAAAAAGCTAGAATATAGTGGAGACATGGAATCGTGAGAACCTATCGGGGAGGAAATTACAATGCGTGTTGGTATTATAGGACTTGGCGATATTGCCAAGAAGGCGTATTTACCGGTAATGACAGATCGAGAAGATATCGAGCTTGTGCTGTGTACGAGAAATAGCCAGACTTTGGAGCATTTACAGGCTAAATATCGGGTCGCCGAGACGGCGGGAAGTGTGGAGCAGCTCATCCAGTCCGGAATCCAGGCGGCTTTCATACATACAGCGACAGAATCGCATGCCCGGATCGCTGAACAATTAATCATTCACGGAATTCATGTGTTTGTGGATAAGCCTATTTCATATCACTATGCGGAATGCGAGAGGATTGCCAAGCTGGCGGAGGAGAAGCAAGTGCTGCTTATGGTGGGCTTCAACCGCCGTTATGCACCCATGGTCGCTTCTTTGAAAAGCGAAGCAGCACCGCGAATGATCATGCTGCAGAAGAATCGCATTGCCCTGCCTGACATGGCGCGGCGGTTTATTTTTGACGACTTCATCCATGTGATTGATACCCTGCGTTACTTGGCTCCAGGTGGAGTGAAGCAGGTGAAGGTTTCGCCTTATATTCATGAAGGACAGCTCTACCATATTACGCTTCAGCTGGAAGGTGAGGGGTTTACGTGTATCGGAGTGATGAACCGCGACTCCGGTACGAATGAAGAAATTCTTGAGGTGATGAATCCCGGTAATAAATGGGTCGTGGATGGCTTGAATACTACCGTTCATTTTGCGAATGGCGAGGAGAAGCATCTAAAATTCAAGGATTGGGACCCCGTGTTATACCGAAGAGGCTTTGTTGATATGACAGATCACTTCCTGAGTTGTGTTCGGGAGGGCAAGCAGCCTCAAATTTCAATAAGCGATATGTTGGAGAGTCATCGAGTTTGCGAGTTGGCAGTGCAGGAGGCGGAAAGGTTAGGGGCCCTAACCTGGGAATCCAGCTCAGATACTTGATGGATGAAACCAATTTGCATTCTCTACGTTATAACTATCAAGAGTCAAAATAGGTTCTGGAAGGGTCTTCGGATAAAGTGTCTCATCTGTATGACAGGCGGAGCGCCCATCGTGTTATTGCTGCAAGCCGGATATGAAATGCAACCTGGGGGCTATATGGGTTTGTCGCTATTCTTATCAGCATAATTATCCGTTCCGTTCGGTCGGACGAGAGTTATCCAGGCCTCTATGATTGGGGAGTTTGAGCGTTAATCCGAACTAGGAATCCATTTTCAGAAAGCAGGGATGCGAATGTTTGAGGATTTGAATGAACGGCTTGCTGCGATGAAGGAAAAGGCACGCGGGATAGAGAAATGGGAGGCCAGGCTCCATCAGCTGCAGGAAGAATTGGCCGAGCTGGAGCGTACTAGGGATCAATCATATAGAAAGCTGGCTGCTGAGGAGAAGGATGTTGAACGCCTAAGCGGTACATCGTTATCCGCCTTTATCTACTCGATCCTCGGCAAGAAGCTGGAGAAGCTTGACCAGGAGCAGCGGGAAGCGCTGGAGGCGAAGGTTAAGTATGAGCATGCCGAACGGGCGGTTCAGGATGTGCAGCAGCAGATCGGGCAAGTACAGCAGCGGATTCGGGAGGTTCACAATTCGAAAGCGGACTATGAGCATTTATTTCAGGAGAAGGAACGACGTATTCTGGATAGCAACCCGGAGTTAAGGGAGCTTGCGGATCGTCTCGCTGAACTTATGGTACAGAAAAAAGAATTGCAAGAAGCATTGGATGCGGGAAGAAGTGTACAGGAGGATTTAAAACTGGCGGAGGAGAGTCTGAATTCGGCCAGGAACTGGGGCACTTATGATATGTTGGGCGGGGGTATGATCTCGACCCATATCAAGCACAGCCGCATTGATGAGGCGATGGAGCATGTGTATCGGGCGGAGAACCATCTGCAGCGATTCAGTAAGGAATTGCGCGATGTAGGCGGTACTTTAGCTGTAGATATGAAGATCGAAGGCTTTCTCACCTTTACCGACTATTTCTTCGATAATTTGATTACGGACTGGTTTGTTCAGGGACGGATCAAGGAGATATTAAATCAGGTCATCACCAAGGCATCCCAAGTGGATGAGCTCATGGATCATTTGTCCGGATCGGAGCGTCAAGCCGAACAACAAGTTGAAGTATTGCACCGGCAATATGTACAGATGGTTGAGACCTATCAATAGTGAACCGCGATGGAATAGAGACTGCGCACGTATGAAGTAGATACGTCCGTGGTCTCTTTTTTTATGAAATAGCGAATCTTTGACAGAAGTAACCTTCACAAAAAATCAGTTTGCCCGATTTGGAGAAGCAGTGTTACACTGTAACGCGGACAGTATATCAATGGACAGGAGTGTTCCTTCGTGTCAAAGATTCGCAGATTTTATCTCAATCATCTGAAGCGAAAAATGTTCAACAAGATTATTCTGTTGTATTCAGCGGTCATGATGGTGCTGTTCGTAACCGCAGCGGTTCTGGTGTATCAGTATCAGCTGCAGCGGATTATCCGCGAAGAGACGGATGCCAATATGAAGACGGCGCAGGTTCTCAGCATTTATCTTAATAGGCAATATGAGAATATTCAGAATACGATTCAGCAGATCTATGGGGATGCGACGCTTAGCGATGATCTGGTCTATTTTCTTAATAATCCCTATGAAAACTATCTGGGTTACCGTCTGAATCAATTTACGAAGACGAATGAGCAGCGGCTGCGCTCCTACAGCACCTTAGTTAAAAATTATATGGAGCAGGAGTCTGGGGCTAAGAGGGTGTCCATCTACAGCTACCCGCGCAAATTTGGCATGAATTTTGAAAGAGAGAAGCAACAGTTGCAATATGAAAGCGGTTCCGATGAGACATGGAACAATTGGCTGATGACGCGCCGCGCCTACACTTGGGACACGGTGAGCAATAGTCCGGAAGCCGGTACCACGGCAAAATCGACTTCTGCCCAGATTTATTCCTATGCGCGGGAGCTTCAGGATCCATGGACACTGGATCGAATTGGCATGCTGGTCGTTGATTTTGACAGCAAGCAGCTGGCAAATTGGTTAAGCAGTCGGGTACCTGCTACGCATGGGCAAATGCTGGTCATGACTTCACAAGGCAAGGTTCTATACGATTCCACAGGGGAATATGTTGGACAGGATTATCCTTATCGCTATGAGTTGAACACAGCAGGCAAATGGGTCGACTTGGATGAACCCTCCAGGATCAATGTGCTCGATACCGGGAATGCCGGATTGACCGTCATAGGCATCGTGTCCAAATCCTCGATTGAGGCAAGCACCGGCAGCCTTCGCAATACATTGATACTCATTACATTATTGTTCTTTGTGGCCAGCTTCGTGCTGACTTCTACCGTGATGAGGAAATTCTCCAAGAAGATTCGCAGAATCATCGTCTCGATGAGCCGCATAGGGGAAGGAGACCTGTCAACGCGGATTCAGATGCCTGGGGAGGATGAATTGCAACAAATTTCACAAAGATTTAATGATATGTGTGAGAGGCTTGAACAATATATTGATAAAATGTACACCTCGGAAATCAAACAGAAGCATGCTGAGCTGGTAGCTCTGCAATCCCAGATTAACCCGCATTTTTTGTACAATACGCTTGAGTCGATTCGGATGAAGGCATATTCGGAGGGAGCTCGGGATGTCGGCAAGATGGTGTATAGTCTTTCCGTGATGTTCAAAGGCATGGTGAAGAAAGACACGGTGATTACGATCAAGGAAGAGATTGAGATGTGCTCTATCTATCTTGATTTGCTGCAAATCCGTTACGAGGGCCGGATTGAAGTCGCCATCGAGGTGGAGCCTGTGATCAGTGGCTGTAGTATCATTAAGCTGCTTGTGCAGCCGATTGTAGAGAATTATATTGTGCATGGATTCCGATCTCTCGATGATGACAATCAGGTGAGGATCTCTGCGGTGCGGGAAGGGGAAAGGGTGGTAATTACTGTTCGGGACAACGGAACGGGAATTCCGGCCGAGCGCATGCAGGAGATCGACAAGATGTTGTCCGGAGCTTCTCAGCTGTCCTCCAATCTCATGGAGAAGAGCAATCCTTCAATCGGACTGATCAATGTGCATGATCGAATCCGGATGAACTATGGGGAGGAATATGGTCTGAGCGTGTCCAGTGAGCCTGGAAAAGGTACGGAGGTGCGCATGGAAATACCGATGCTGAAAGAAGGGATACTTTAATGAAAAAGGTGTTTTTTGTAGATGATGAGCCATTGATCGCTCAAGGTCTCAGCTCGATTACCGACTGGCAGCAGTACGGTATTGAAATAGCCGGATCGGCGAATGATGGAGAGACCGCCTTGCAGCGGATTATGGAGGAACCGATCGATCTATTAATTACGGACATTATGATGCCCCGTATGAACGGACTGGAATTGATCCGCAGAGTGAAGCAGATTCATCCTCGCACGCGCTTTATAGTGCTGAGTGGCTATGAGGAATTCGAGTATGTAAAAGTGGGAATTACGCTCGGAATTGAGAATTACATATTGAAGCCGATTAACATTGATGAACTGGAATCGACGATCCGACATATTCGCGGAGATTGGGAGCGGGAAGAGCTGAATCTGTTCCGGTATGAGGAGGATTGGAGGGTGCTGCGCAGCAATATTCTGCAGCGCTGGGTTCTGGGCGAGATCGAAGGTCAGGAATTCAAGCATCGTGCCGAATTGCTGGGAATTCCGCTCCATTATAAATATGTTCAGGCCGTGATGTTCCGCGTCATCTCGGAAGAGAAGCCGATCTCCCGGCTGTACCGTCTGCACGGATTGTGCGAGGAATGCGCAGTTATCGCACGGGAAGCTATCGAAGAAGAGGATGAGGTGATCTGCTTCCCGGATGCGGACGAAGATCTGGTGATGCTGTATGTCTCTGATCATCCCGAGCATCATCAGTCCATACTGGAGAACGCCCCCGACACGGCGAGGAGAATCTCTGAGATGACGGGATTGCCGGTATGGGCGGTAAGCAGTGCTGTAAGCAGCGATTTCTATGGTGTTCAGGACAGCTACAAGCAAGCCAAGCAGGTGTTCCAGCAATGGCTGATCTCTTGTCAGGATCAAACGGTATATATGAATGGACCGCATACGAAAGTGGAGGGGGCTCATTCAGTAATATGGGATCAGGAACATTATGTGAGACTACTGATCGATGGGAAACAAGAGCCTGTTATCGAATTCATCGAGTCGCTGCTCCTCGGGCAGTTCGAGCATGATATTATCCCGAGAAGCGAATGTATGAATATGGCGATTCAGCTTATGCTGAGTGCGAAGGATATGGAGGCTCACCCCGATTATAGCGAAGTATTTGCCGCGCTTGCCAGGATGAACACGATTCAGGGATTGATTCGCCATGTTAGCTCTGTGGTACAGCGCAGCCTGGGGAACAGAGACACCGTTCAGCAGGAATATAGCGGGCATGTGGCCATGCTGCTTGAGCAGGTGAGAGAGCACTATGCCGAGGAATTGTCGCTTAAAACGTTAAGCCAGAAGCTGGATATGCATCCGAACTATTTAGGTCAGCTGTTTCAGCAGGAGGTTGGCCTTAGCTTTTCGGATTACGTGAACCAGTATCGGATTGAGAAAGCAACGCAGTTGTTAATTCATACGGATCAGAAGACGGCGGAGATTGCAGTCAGCGTGGGTTATATCGATACGTCTTATTTCTACCGGCAGTTCAAGAAATATGCGGGGGTATCTCCGACAGAACTAAGGCATATGTACACGAAGTAAATATCCTTTACCAGCGCTGGGAATCGTCCGTGTAATACGGGCGGTTCTTTAATTTTGTACATATTTCTTTAATTTGTACATATGATTCGAGCATTTTTCAACTTGTTGCAGGCAGCGCTTTCTTGGGAAAATAGAAGCAGTTAGAAGATGCTAGATTCCATATTCCATCCAAGCGGGCTTTTTAGGCACCAGAGGATGACAGCAGTAAAGGGGGGAGAGAATCATGGCAGCATTTTTGAAAAAAGTGATTAGAAACAGGGCCTTGCTGATCATGATTTTGCCAGGGACAATTTGGTTTTTAATTTTTGCTTATTTGCCTATGTTCGGTACGGTTCTTGCATTTAAGGATTTCCGAATTAGCCGCGATGGCTTCTTTGCCAGCGTGATTAACAGCAAGTGGGTCGGGTTCAAAAATTTCGAGTATTTGTTTTCAACTAATGATGCTTACATCATTACCAGAAACACGATATTGTACAATCTGTTCTTCATTTTCCTGGGGCTTATCATCGCGGTTGCTTTTGCGATTATGCTGAGTGAATTGGTGAACAAGAAGATGGCGAAGGTGTATCAGACAGGGATGTTCCTGCCGCACTTCCTATCATGGGTTATTATCAGTTATTTCGCCTTTACCTTCCTGAGCATGGATAAGGGAACGCTGAACCACCTTATTACACTCTTCGGCGGAGACAAAATAAGCTGGTATTCCGAACCGAAGTATTGGCCGTTCATCCTTGTACTTGTCGGGATCTGGAAAGGGGTTGGCTATAACAGCGTCGTCTATCTCGCTTCTCTTACAGGTATCGATAAATCCTATTATGAAGCTGCGGTCATTGATGGGGCGACGAAGTGGAAGCAAATTCGTTATATCACGATACCTCTGCTTAAACCGTTAATGATTATTTTGACGATTCTGGCTATCGGCGGAATTTTCCGTTCAGACTTTGGTCTGTTCTATCAATTGCCTAAGGATTCGGGTGCGCTGTATCCAGTGACCAACGTTATCGATACCTTCGTATATCGCGGCCTGATCAATATGGGTGATATCGGAATGAGTACGGCAGCCGGGCTGTATCAATCACTTGTTGGCTTGGTGCTGATCTTGCTCGCGAACTACATCGTCAGAAAAATCGAAAGAGATCATGCGATCTTCTAATTTAACGGAGGTGCTCATATGCCACAAGTTACGACTCAGCCCGCCGAACCGTTAGAAGCGGGGAGAAAAAAGAAGCGCGATTACAATTCTATATCGCCTTTCTGGAACGCAATATTTAACGTCATCATCGGATTGTTTACATTCTCTTGCGTCTTTCCATTCATCTTCGTCATCATCATCTCGCTAACCGATGAACAGACACTGGCGCTTAATGGTTTTAGCTTGTTTCCAAGCAAATTAAGTACACAGGCTTACGAATATATTTTCAAATCAGGCAGCGAGCTGCTGGGTTCCTTCGGGGTAACGCTGCTCATCACTGTATTGGGAACCTTGCTCAGCTTGACGCTTGTTACGACCTACGCCTATGCGCTATCAAGAAGAAGCTTTGAATTCCGCGGATTTTTCAGCTTCCTGGCGTTCTTCACGATGTTATTCTCAGGCGGTATGGTTCCGGGCTACATCGTAATGACTCAGTTCCTGCACTTGCAGAACACGATTTGGGCTCTGATCTTCCCATTGTCGATGAACGCCTTTTTTATCATCGTCATGCGGACGTTCTTCCAGACTACGATTCCGGAGGAAATCATTGAATCTGCGAAAATCGACGGGGCAGGAGAGTTCCTGACCTTTGCCAGAATCGTATTGCCGGTATCGCTGCCAGGGATTGCTACGATCGGGTTGTTCAGCTCGCTCGGATATTGGAATGACTGGTTCAACGCGCTGTTGTATTTCAATAGCCCGAAGGTTACGCCTCCGATGCAGTTCTTGTTGATGAAGATTGAGAAGAATATGGACTTCCTGATTCAGAATGCGCAAAACATCGGTTCTTCAGTAGACTTTGCTGCAACGATTCCGCAGGAGACGGTGAGGATGGCGATGGTTGTTCTGGCAACCACTCCAATCGTTCTGGCGTATCCGTTCTTCCAGCGTTATTTCGTACAGGGCTTGACGGTAGGCTCCGTGAAGGGCTAAGCCAATCAGGAAGTTTAAAAAGATCGCTTTTGATCACGAAGCGAATCAAGAAGTAACTCGGCATCGAATCTTGAATTCACCCGGGTCTTCCGGTGCTCACGTACAAACTTCGTACGCTGCGCTCCTCAGACCCTAGCTTCATCCAATCTCTCGGTGCTGAAAACCGAACTTTTTGAACACTCATTAGTAAAAACCTAATTATGGTTGTCACCGCAGCAACATTTCGCTTCAGAAATTGGCCGGACATGGGTTCGGCCGGTTATCCGGGCAAATTGTTAAGCGGTTTCAATAAATGCAACACAAAATTTAGTCAGGGGGAAAGAAAATGACCAAGAAGAAGTTATCATTGTTGTCACTCGCGCTGGTTATGCTGCTGTCCGTAGTGCTTGCCGGATGCGGAGACAAGAAAGAGAACAACGCATCATCCGGTAAGGAGCAGAATGCCGTTCAGAATGACGGTACGATTGATGCTTCCAAGCTGGACCCGGTAACCTTGAAGCTGTATTTGATCGGACCTAACCAGAAGGATCTGCCTAAGGTACAGGAAGAGATCAATAAATATGTAACTGAGAAGATCAATGCGAAATTAGATATTACGATGATTGACTGGGGCGATTATAGCCAGCGCATGCAGGTGATCACCAGCTCCGGTGAAGATTACGATATCGCATTTACAAGCTCCTGGGCTTTCGACTACCTGCCAAACGCGGCAAAAGGCGCGTTCATGCCATTAAATGAATTGCTTGATAAGTATGGCCAAGGAATCAAGGATGTGCTTGACCCTCGTTTCCTGGAAGGTACAAAGGTAAACGGAGTTAACTATGGTATCCCGGCCAACAAGGAATTGGCACAACAATTCGTATGGCGCTTCAACAAGAAGTATGTTGATAAATATAATCTCGATATTTCCAACGTAACGACTCTTGAGGATCTTGAGCCATTGCTGAAAACCATCAAAGAAAACGAGCCGTCGGACATTACCCCATTGGCCGTTCCTAAGAGCTTCAAGCCATATCTGCCAGTAGACTTCCTGCTCGGTGACGAAATTCCGATCGGTATGTATCTGGATACGCAGGATTTCAAATTCACAAACCTGCTGGAAACACCTGAATTGAAAGCTGCTCTGAATACAATGCGCAACTACTACAAAGCTGGTTATGTACGCGAGGATATCGCTACTTTGGATGGCATCGACAACATGAAGACCGGCAAATGGCTGGTTGACCGTGAGATTACTCAACCGTATGCAGAGCTTGGCTGGTCAAGAAGCGCCGGTTACGACATCATCACCAGACCGATGCAAGATCCTGTCATCTACACTAGCTCTGCTGCCGGTTCCATGCTTGCGATTTCTTCTTACTCGAAAAATCCTGAGCGTGCGATGATGTTCCTGAACTTGCTTAACACAGATACTTATCTGCGCAACTTGATTCAATACGGTATTGAAGATGAGCACTACAAGAAGCTGGAAGATCCGTACATTGAAGACCTTCCTGCCATGCAAGAGAGTTATGCTATGCCAGGCTTTGCGCTTGGTAATATGTTCCTGACTTATCTGCATGACGGTGAACCGAAGGATAAATGGGATGCATTTGAGAAATTCAACTCCTCGGCGATCGTAGCACCAACCTTTGGCTTCAACTTCGATACGGCTCCTGTTAAAACAGAAGTGGCTTCGGTAACGAACGTAGCTAAGGAATTCATTCCTTCGCTGTACACAGGCTCTGTAGATCCGGACGAATATTTGCCGAAGGCAATCCAGAAGTTTAAGGATGCAGGTATTGATAAAGTAATCGCTGAAGCTCAAAAGCAATTTGATGCTTGGAAAGCGGAGCAAAAATAATCGATTCATAAGGCAACAATTGGAGAAACGGTTGAAGGATGAACCGTTTCTCTCTTTCTAAAGAGGACTGCTTCAATAGATTTTTAATCAGACAAAGGAGGCAATTTCATGAAACGAGCAAAAGATAATTACTTGATGAGATCCAAGAGGAAGCATCAGATTGCCATGATGGCGGGGAGCGCAGTGCTTGCCATGACCTTGTTCGGCTTCAGCGGCCAAGCCAAAGCTGCGCAGCCCCATTCCTCGTATTGGTATCCGAATACACTCTTGGAATGGTCTGCGGCGAAGGATAAGGATGCGCCATTTAACCGGGGGACAGTGGAGTTGAAGGAGGGGCGTTTCCAGGGCTTAAAGACCAATGATACCGCTAAAGTTCAGCCAAAAGTAATAGCGCTTTCTTCAATGTATCCGAGTACGAGCGATGCTCCGTCTCAAGGCTCGGAGAACTTCCATTCCTATACGTTCAGTTTCTGGCAGTATATCGATAAGCTGGTGATGTGGGGCGGATCAGCCGGCGAAGGCCTGATCGTACCGCCGAGTGCGGATGTGATCGATGCCGCTCATAAGAATGGCGTACCCGTGCTAGGAACGGTGTTCTTGCCGCAAACAGAGCATGGCGGGAAGATCGATTGGATGAAGGATCTGCTGCAACAGCGCGAGGACGGAACCTTTCCGGTAGCTGATAAGCTGATTGAAGCAGCTAACTATTATGGCTTTGACGGTTGGTTCATTAACCAAGAGACTCAAGGGGCCAATAAGGAAGAAGCGGCGAAGATGCAGCAGTTCCTGAAGTATATGCAGCAGATCAAGGGGCCCAAGATGGAGGTTGTCTGGTATGATTCCATGATCGACGAAGGGCAGATTAAATGGCAGGGCGCTCTCACCGACAAGAACAAGCTGTTCTTCCAGGATGACAAGACCCGCGTCTCCGACCAGATGTTCCTAGATTTCCGCTGGCAGTACAAGGATGAAGTGAACGGCAAGTACGACTACGTGACGCCTTATTTGAATTCACCGCAAAAAGCAGCAGAGCTTGGCCGCAGCCCGTATGATCTGTTTGCGGGCATTGATGTGGAAGCGAACGGATACAATGGGGAGTATAATTGGCCGGTTCTCTTCCCGGATGGCAAAGAGGCTACGACCTCCCTGGGCATCTATCGTCCGGACTGGACGTTTAACAGCTCGAAGACGCAAGAGGAATACATGGAGAAGGAAGAAATATTCTGGGTTGGCCACAACAAAAATCCGCAAAATACCGCATCATCTGAGGCGGACAATCCGTACTCCTGGAGAGGCATTGCGCATGATATTGTCGATAAGAGTGTGATTGACGGCTCGGAATTTATCACGCATTTTAATACCGGCAACGGACATTTGTATGCGCTTAACGGCAAGGTGATGCGCGAGAAGGATTGGAGCAACCGCAGTCTCCAGGATATTCTGCCGACTTGGCGCTGGATCGCCGAGACGAAGGAGGGTGCAGCTCCGCTTGCTCCGAGCTTTGACTTCAGCACAGCCTATAATGGAGGCAGCTCTTTGAAGCTGGAAGGGGACCTGTCACCTGCAAATCCGACGCATCTGAAGCTGTATAAGGCGAATATGCGGGTTGAAGCAACCACGGAATTATCGGTGATCTATCAATCGAATTCAGAGGCTGGCAAGGTGAAGATCGGCGTTGCTTTCTCAGACGCTCCGGATAAGTATACTTTCTTCGAACCTAAGAAATGGACGCAGGTTGGGGACAGCGAGGATTGGCTGCAAGGTCAGGTGCGCCTGAATCAATATAAGGGCCGGACGATCGTCGGCCTGTCGCTGGAAATTGAGAGCGCGACGGCGATTAAGAATTACCAAGCGAATATCGGCCAGTTGGCGGTAACCCAAGTGAATGATAACGCCAAGACACCAAAGGCGGTTACAGATATCAAAGTAACGGAAAATGAGTTCCGCGATGGCATTTACGGCGACGCCAGATTGTCATGGAGTGCTCCCAAGAATCAGGAGGATGTGCTGTACTACCAAGTTTATCGCGTGAAGCCGGATGGCAAATATGAACTGATGGGGCTGACTGGAAATACGGTCTATTATATACCGGAAATGAGACGGCTTGAGAAGGAAGCGGAGACGAAGCTGGTCGTTATTCCGATGAATCATCACTATGAGGCAGGCAAACCGGCTGGGGTTACCTTTGAGTGGCCGGCTTATCCGAAGCCAGTAGCTGCCTTTGAAGCGGATCAGACCCTAATCGCGCCTGGGGATAAGGTGAAATTTACAGATAAATCATCCGAAGTTACGGAGAGTTGGAATTGGAGCTTCCCGGGTGGTGAACCTTCCTCCAGCACGGAACAAAATCCAGTAGTTACTTATAAAGAAGAAGGAACCTATACGGTTACGCTCACAGCCAAAAATAGTGAAGGCGAAGATGCGGTGACTCGTCAGATGATTACGGTGACAAAGGAAGCGGCTGGCGGAGTTGCGGATCTTGCCTTGAATCAGAAGGCGACCGCATCCAGCTTTGTGAATGAGAAGGAAGCACCTAAGTTTGCCGTTGATGGCGATGACCGTACGAAATGGTGTGCGGTTGGCGATGCGCCGCATGCGCTGACCGTGGATCTTGGCGGGGAGCATAAGGTCAGCGAATTCGTCATCAAGCATGCCGAAGCAGGCGGAGAGCCAGCGGCGTTCAATACGAGAAGCTTCAAAATTCAGCTTAGCCTGGATGGGGAGAACTGGACGTATGTCGTAGATATCAATGACAATACGAAGGGAGTCAGCAAACATGCAATTGCGCTGACTTCGGCCCGCTATGCCAAGCTGATCGTTGAGAAGCCGACGCAGGGCGGAGACACTGCAGCGCGAATCTACGGATTCGAAGTGAAGGGATTAAAGTAACATAAATGAAGAAAAGACAGCGTCTCTATGCAGCAGATCAATCTAGATCGTCTGCGGGAGATGCTGTCTTTTTGCCGTATATGAAGCAGGATCATCAGATAGCAGGATGCCAGTTCAGTCCTTAGCGTTCATTTTGTAGCCCTTCAGAGCCTCAAGCGGGGTTTTTGCATAATCGTCCTTAAGGTATGAATGCTTAGCCGGGCGAGGCTTGTTGCTCTCTGGCAACGGCGGTGTTCTGTCCAGAAGTTCTTCCAAATAATAGGCGTTCATATCAAGACGTTCGATAATGGCACCGAGCGCTACAAAGATAATTCCGGACAGAAATCCGGATCCGATGACCGTAAATGCAGCGCCCCAGGCATGCTCTACCCATCCGAAATAGAGGAAACCCGATAGTAATCCGGCAAGGATGAGAACGCCGCCGACGCTGTATAGCAGCTTAGCCATCTTGGCAGAAACCTCCTCATTACTAGCATTTTCATAATAAGCCCTGACTGATTTATCTGTTACTTCAGATTATAATTCTTTCTTTGCACGATGAGAAGATAACAGATGACAGCACCGATATCCGCAACGGCGATCACGATCCCCATCGGCAGGGCATTCATGTCTCCGCCAAGACCGACCAGCGGTGCTACAGCGGCACCAAGAATATAAGGAAGCAGGCCGAGCAAAGCGGAGGCACTGCCTGCCGATTCGCCTTGATCCTGCATGGCCAGCGTGAAGCTGGCGGTTCCGACGATTCCGACGCAGGAGACGACGAAGAACAATGGAATCAGGATCGATAGCAAGCCTCCATGAACAAGAATGGCGATCAGCAGGGCAACGGATGAGATCGCAGCCAGGGCTAATCCGAAGCGAAGCAATTTGGTCTCTTTAAAGCGATTGACCAGACGTCCGGTAAGCTGGCTCGCGATAATAATGCCGGCCCCGTTCATCGCAAAGATTAAACTGTAGGTCTGTTCGGATACGCTGTAAATATTTTGCAAAACGAAGGAGGAGCCGGATATATAAGCGAACATAGCCGCAGTAATCAATCCTTGAGACAAGCAATATCCAACAAACAAGCGATCCGCGAGCAGCTTGCGGAAGGTGCGAAGCGTGACTCCTAAGCCGCCGGATTGACGTCTCTCCTTCGGCAATGTTTCGGGCAGGCCAAGGAGAACCGACAGCATCATCACAACGCCGATGATGGACAATACGACGAATACGCCGCGCCAGGATACGTAGGCCAACAGCTGACCGCCGAAGATCGGTGCCAGGATGGGAGCTGCCCCGTTCACCAGCATGAGCATCGAGAAGAACTTGGTCAGTTCAGAACCGGAGTACATGTCGCGTACGACGGCACGGGATAACACGATGCCAGCTGAGCCTGACAGACCTTGGATGAAGCGAAGTACATTCAGCAAGCCTGCGGTTGGAGCGAATACGCAGAGCAAAGAGCTGATCGCGTACATAGTCAGGGAGATGATCAGCGGCATCCGTCTGCCGCGCATATCGCTCAAAGGACCCACGATGAGCTGCCCAATCGCCAGACCAAGCAGGCAAGAGGTAAGGCTGAGCTGAGCCATCGAAGTCGTTGTATTCAGATCCTTCGCCAGAGCTGGCAAGGCTGGCAAATACATATCCAAGGAGAATGGGCCGAAGGCGGATAAACAGCCGAGAATCAACACCGCTTGCAGACGGCGCGATCGAGTTTGAGGTTGTGGTGTAGAGACAGATGGTCCATCTGCTGTAAGACTCATAATGATTTCTTCCTTTCCAATCATAGGCACCACGAATGGGCCGTTATTTTTTTCAGCATTTTAACATTATACTACAGGGTCGAAGGCAGGGGAGAAGTTTTTCTGATCCGTTGGGAATTCATTACAGTGAGGTGTTATACTTCTTGGTAGGATGGTTTAAAGTGTTATCCAGCGTGTTAGAACGAAATGAAGCAATGAGCTTGGATGTTGGTAATTACTCAAAAAATGAGGTGAGCCAATGAAGAGGATCTTGGATTGCCGTGCGTCCGACTTCCGTAGGATGGCGCGGGAAAAATTAAAGGCAGCGATTCTTGCTGCCGAAGGGCGAACGGTCATCGCGGAGACGGTAGCCGCCTCTCAGCCGATGCTGCCGGAGATCAGTAATGCTGAGCTGGCCAAGGCCTTCGGTGCAGATATGAGTCTGCTTAATGTGTTTGATGTGTTTAACCCCGTAGTCCGCGGACTGGCCCCGCTTGATGTGTTTCACCATACCGGTGAGGAGCGGCAAATCCACAATCCGATCGCTGAAGTCAAGCGGTTAACAGGGCTGCCGGTCGGAATTAATCTGGAGCCCGTGGATACTGCTGCGGAAGTGCTCGAACAGCTGAATCAATTGCCTGAAGGGCGCAGGGCGACAGCTGCAAGTCTGGTCAAAGCCAGGGAATTAGGGGCCGACTTCGTATGCCTGACAGGCAATCCGAAGACAGGGGTTACGAATGAGCAGATTGCTCAGGCGATCCGGCTTGCGAACGAGCATTTTGGCGGACTGATTATCGCCGGGAAAATGCATGGTGCAGGAACGCGCGGTAAAGTGATCGATCGGGAAGCGGCGCTTGCCATTACGGAGGCAGGAGCAGATATAATTCTTCTGCCTGCTCCGGGCACAGTCCCCGGGCTGCGCGAGGAGGAGCTGGCTGCGATCATTACCGAGGTGAAGGAGAAGGGGGTGCTTGCTTTGGCCGCGATCGGTACGAGTCAGGAGGGGGCCGATACGGAGACAGTCAAGGCGATCGCATTAAGTGCAAAAAGGGCGGGAGCCGATGTGTTTCATATCGGGGATGCAGGATACACCGGAATTGCGATTCCGGACAATATTATGGCTTTGTCCATCGCGATACGAGGTCGCAGGCATACGTATATTCGTATGGCGGCTTCGCCGCTGCGCTAATGATGAAGATCGGAGTTGTATCGGATACCCATATGCCGAAGAGAGCATCAGTGCTGCCGCCTGCGCTGGTCTCTCAATTCCGCAATGCGGATCTGATTATCCATTTAGGGGACTGGACCAGCATGGAGGTCTACAGGCAGCTGTCTGCGCTTGCTCCAGTTGAAGGGGTGGCCGGCAATAATGATCCTGAAGAGATCATCCAGCGGTTTGGTTATCACAAAATCCTCCAGTTGGGTTCACATAAGGTTGGACTTACTCACGGTTTTCTGCCTGAAGGCCGCGGCAATGCACGGGAGAAGGCGATGAAGATCTTCCAGGGGCAGGAGGTCGATGCCATTTTGTTCGGGCATTCTCATAAACCATTACTCAAGAGAGAGAACGGGCTGCTTCTGTTTAATCCCGGTTCTCCTACTGATAAGCGGCGTGAACCGAAATATTCTTTTGGCCTGCTGCAGATTTCAGGGGAGATCATCAAGGCGAAGCATATTTATATGGAGCGCAAGCAGTAACGGGCATGAAAAACAAGAGCAGGTTCTGAAAGAACCTGCTCTGATCTGGAAACTCAATGTGTTGTGCCGGCATTTCCGGATATATCCTCTGTTGTCTCCACCGCTGCTTCTACAGCATAGGTTAATGACTGGGCGATATCGCTCAAAGACATGGACGGGGTCCCAACAGGGCGGGTAATCACCTGGTCAGGTGAGAAGGGCACATGGATAAAGCCGCCGCGAATTTCCGGGAACTCCCGATCGATCATATATAATAGACGGTACATGATATCGTTGCAGACAAAGGTTCCCGCCGTATAAGAGATATAGGCCGGGAGCCCATGCTCCTGGATCCTCCGGCACATCGCTTTAATCGGCAGAGATGTGAAATATGCCGTTTCCCCATCCTCCTCAAGCTTTGTATCGAAGGGCTGATTGCCCTTATTGTCCGGGATCCGCGCTTCTGCCAGATTGATAGCGACGCGTTCCAGGGATACAGCGGCGCGTCCGCCTGCTTGACCAACGCAGATCACAATTTCCGGCCGATGTTTCTTAATCGCCTGCTTGAGCACCTCACCGCTCTCTCTGAACACCGTTGGCACCTCTAGCTTGATAATCTCAGCGCCAGCTAATAGTTCCGGAATCCGCTTTACCGCTTCATAAGCAGGATTCACTTTATCTCCGCCAAATGGATCGAATCCCGTAACTAAAACCTTCATTAATTCATTCCCCATTTCTTATTTAAATAATATCATATACACAATTTGGAAAATGAGCATGAAACATGCGACAAACAGCTGATTTTTAATGGCGCCATATTTATCCTTCATTTCAAGAATAGCAACGGGTACGATGTTAAAGTTGGCAGCCATTGGCGTCATCAGTGTACCGCAATAACCGCAAGTCAAGGCGAGCATTCCGATCAGTGCCGGATTGGCTCCATGGCTGAAAACAAAAGGTGCACCGATCCCTACGGTCATTACTGTGATCGCAGCAAAGGCGTTGCCCATAATTACGGTGAAGAGGACCATGCCTAAAGCATAAATAATGATTCCAATGGTGACATTGCCTTCAGGTACGACTTGTCCAACTGCATTGGAGATGACCGTCCCGACGCCGGCGCTTGTAAAGACAGCGCCTAAGGAGGCCAGCAGCATGGGCAGCATACTTAAGGGCCCTACCGTCCCAAGCATATCCGCCGCATCATCCAGAAATGTCGTCGGTTTATTGTCGCGGGAAAAGAACATCAGGATGATCATGGCTACAAGGACTCCGGCGCCCACTCCCACGAGAGCTCCCAACTCAGTAAAGAGGACGAACAAAATGGCAAAAATACCGATACTCAAAGCGGGAATAAAGATTTTCATCCCTAATTTTGAGGACATGTTCTCCATGTAATCTTTTGCGGGAAGATGACTTTTCCCTTTGCCAACACGCCTGGCAATCGCAGGAATAGTCATTAGAAAAATCAGGATTCCGCTGGTTAGCGGCGGAAGCCAATGCCCTGCACCGATAACCATCCCCAGTATGCTCCAAAAGAAGAGGGTGCCGTATCGATGCGGATTGGTCTTGTCTGCCAAATTTCGTATGCCGGTATAGATCAGGACCAGGCCCATCAATATATAGAGAATCTCCAGTAACTTGGTACTCATCAAAATATTCGGGTCTGTAAAGAACGCCACATTACATCTCCTCCTTATTGTCAGCAGAATAATATTTCTTCGACAAGCGGCGTTCCTTTAAGTAGAAGTACACGCTCGCTACGACCAGCGCTGTAATAGCCACAGGAATTTCTACGGCCGCTAATTGGCCCAATGTCACCTCATAACCCAGGTCCTTCAAGGTGGACTGAACCAGCAGTGCGCCAGCGCCGCCGACAAAGAGGACTTGTCCAAAAAACCAGCAGATATTTTCCATGCCGGAGGCCATTCCCTTTAACTCCTCTTCATGATCAGGATTGATCTTTAGACCGCGGGATTCGATCGTTCCCAATGTCATAGGAAGTATGAAAGGACGAACGAATCCGGCAACACCGCCGAAGCTGACATTAAATGCGGCGAAGATCATCCGGAATACCCCGTAAATATCGATGATCATTCCGGCGGAGACTTTCTTGAACCGCTGGATCAATGCAGCAGCAGATTCTTTGAGCCCGTTGCGCTCCAAAGTTCCGGTTGCCAGCATGATGATAATAAATATAGCCATCCCACGATTGTTGACGAAGCTGCTTCCTAGCAGTTCAAGCATTCCTTCCACGCCTAGCCCGCCGGTGAGAGCAGTCACGATTAGAGCAATTATTACGATCAGAATCGCGTCCAATTTCAAGGCGAATCCGACAATCACGATCAGAACTCCCAACAAGGTTAACAGATTTTCCATAGTCTTCACTCCTTTCTTAATAGATTTTTGAGCAGATAGCTGCGTCAAATTTTTTTTATTATAAGTTCTATGTATTCCGATTACTGTGACGTTCTTATCTCTGGGAAAAGCGAAAAAAAAGCAATTTTTCACCCAAATTCCACCAAATCATAGATTTTGGATTGACTAGAAATTGACCGCCATTTAATATGAGAATAATATAATCTTCCGAAAACGTGAGAAAGATCACGTTTTTGCGCTTTTATACTTTCATGGATAGAAGCGTTAACCGGATTTCGCATCGATTAAGTGAATTGTTAATGCAGTAAATTAAATTGAGGGGGTCTTTTGAAAATGGGGAAGAAATTGTGTCTATTATTAGTCATTTCTATCATGCTGGTAGCTGTGGTTGGCTGTGGGAGCCCGGGCTCGGGGAAGCAGTACAAGATTGCTATCTCACAAATCGTGGAGCATCCGTCGCTGGATGCAACTCGTGAGGGCTTTTTGGCAGCCTTGAAGGACGCGGGAATTATAGAAGGGGAAAATCTGAAGCTGGATTACAACAATGCGCAAGGTGACCCCAATAACAATATGACGATTGCCCAGAAAATTGCTGGTGAGAAATACGACCTGGTATTAGGCATCGCTACACTTCCGGCTCAAGCGCTGGCCAGTCAGGTGAAAAATTCGCCAGTCATGTTCGCAGCGGTGACGGATCCGCTCGATGCTAAATTGGTGGATAATCTGGAGCAGCCGGGCGGTAATGTATCGGGTGCTTCTGATACAAACCCTGAGGCTATCACTCAGTTGATGGACTTTATCGCTGGGAATTTCTCTGAGGTAAAGACCGTGGGTGTTGTGCTTAACCAGGGCGAGCCTAATGCTGTGGTTATGACTAATCTGGCAGAAAAGGCGCTGGAAAAGCACGGGATTAAGCTCGTTAAAGCTTCGGTTACGAATACCTCGGAAGTGAAGCAGGCTGCGGAATCCTTGGTAGGTCGAGCCGATGCGATCTATATTACACTCGATAACACAGTAGTCGAAGCGGTTAGCACGGTTATTCAAGTGGCTAATGACAATGATATTCCATTCTTTTCGAGCGATCGCGATTCCGTTGAGAAGGGGGCTTTTGCTACGGTAGGCTTCAAATATTATGATCATGGCTATCAAGCAGGACAAATGGCGCTGCAAGTCCTCAAGGAAGGCAAGAAGATCGGTGATTTGAAGGTTACCGTGCCAGAGAAGCTCGATCTTATTCTTAATCTGAAAGCTGCGGCAGAGCAAGGAATCACGGTCACGGACGCAATGAAGGACCAGGTTAAGGATAAAGAAACCAATATTCTCGAATAGGTGTTCCATAATTAGGAGGTAGTATCATCATGATGAACTCATTACTCGGAGCCCTAGAATCCGGATTGCTGTATGCCTTGATGGCGCTCGGCGTTTACATTACCTTTCGCATCCTGGACTTTCCAGACCTGACGGTGGACGGCAGCTTTACAACCGGCGGAGCCATAACAGCCATCATGATTACGAATGGGGTATCCCCCTGGGTCTCTACCATCTGCGCCTTTGGCGGCGGACTGCTAGCCGGTATGGTTACAGGGCTTATTCATACCAAGGGTCGTATCAACGGCCTCTTATCCGGAATTCTGATGATGATCGCATTGTATTCCATTAACATGCGAATTATGGGGAAGCCGAATGTCGGGCTGCTTGGCGAGAAGACGATATTCAGCTCCGTATCACCGCTGTTGCTGATGCCTTTTGTGGTCATCGCTATTAAGTTTCTGCTCGATTTGTTCTTTCGTACTGAGCTTGGGCTCGCGCTGCGGGCAACCGGAGACAATCAGCGGATGATCAGAAGCTTTGGCGCGAATACCGACAATACAATTATTTTGGGGCTCAGCCTATCCAATGGACTGGTAGCCTTATCAGGAGCATTAATTGCCCAGCAATCCCAATTTGCCGATATCTCCGCCGGAATCGGAATGATTGTGATCGGGTTGGCCTCGGTCATTATCGGAGAAGCAATATTCGGTGCCCGCAATGTATTTTTTGCTACGCTGGCCGTTGTGTTGGGCTCCATTGTCTACCGTCTGGTTGTCGCTCTGGCGCTGCGGATCGAGTGGCTGGAACAGACCGATCTGAAGGTGATTACGGCATTGATTGTCATCATCGCGCTGGTGCTGCCAACGGTACGCAGGTCATGGAAGCAGAAGGCGCTTGCTCGCAAGCGTTCGTTGGAACTCGTCTCCGACGCTGAGCAGAGAAGTGTGGGAGGTGGACTATAATGCTGCAGATTACCCATTTATCCAAGCTGTTCCATCCAGGTTCCGTCGATGAGAAAATCGCGCTAATTAACGTGAATCTACAGTTGAAGCCAGGGGATTTCGTGACCGTGATCGGCAGCAACGGCGCCGGTAAGTCAACGTTGATGAACATGATCTCGGGTGCGCTGAAGCCGGATTCCGGTACGGTCCATATTGCCGGCAACGATATTACGGACTTGTCCGAGCATAAGCGCAGCCGTTGGGTCGGCCGGGTATTCCAGGACCCGATGGCCGGGACCGCTCCGCATATGACAATCGAGGAAAATCTGGCGATGGCTTACTCGCGGGGCAAACGTCGTGGTCTCTCCATCGGGATTAACTCCGGACGAAGAGAACTGTTCCAAGAGCAGCTTCGCAAGCTTGGGATCGGCCTAGAGAACCGTCTGCGCGCCAAGGTAGGAACGCTGTCCGGTGGAGAACGTCAGGCGCTCAGCCTGCTTATGGCTACATTTACCGAGCCGCAGATTCTGCTGCTTGACGAGCATACTGCGGCATTGGACCCCGCACGGGCCGAGCTGGTCACCCAACTCACACAGAAGATCGTCAGCGAGCTGAAGCTCACCACCTTGATGGTCACGCACAACATGGAACAGGCGATTCGCCTTGGCAATCGGCTAATTATGATGGATGGGGGCCGCATCATCCTCGATATCCATGAGCAGGAGAAGCAGCGGCTGACGATCGAAGGCCTGCTTGGAGAGTTCGAACAGATTAGCGGTCATAAGCTGAGCGATGATCGGGTCGTACTCGGCTCTTAGAGGATAGGCAATCCATAAATCTGTGCAAGGAAGAGTGTGTACAGGTAAGAAATACGGGTTATAAGGACCTTCAGCTCCGCTATTGAAGCGGGTTTGCGGGTCCTTTTCCCTTTTTGGATATAGGATTCATGAATGAACGAGCTGTTCTTGATTGAACGGGATGGGTGATAGGGGAATTAGAGTGGTCATATCGTTGGTAGTGTTGTGTTATTAGCGCTGTCGGTTCCGTTATCACCAGCGACTCAGCGTATTAAACATACGGGTTAGTGGGGTTAGTGGGGTTAGTGGGGTTAGTGTAGTTGGGGTATCTGGTGTAGCTACTGTTGGTACCGTTGAAGTCATTGATGCGCCAGACTCTAACGGAAATTGAATCCGCTATTTTGGCGAATTCGACGATTCTGTAATTGTAACGGAAATCTGATCCTCTATTTGGGGAACGTCTGCCTTATTCTGCTGAAAAACTTCAATTAAGGGAATCCATTTCCGTTAGAATTCAAAAACGGCCCTTTCAGACCAAATAGCGGCACTGGTTTCCGTTAGATCTTTCTGCAAACGATTAGTGGACCAACTCGCTCGCCTTCACCAGCGGTTCAGCGTTATCGAACATATGGGTTCGTCTAGCTGGTGTAGTTAGTAGCGGCGGATTGTTGGGGAATTAGTGCTGTTGGGGCTATTAGTGCTGTTGGTCGCTTGTTGATGCTTGTTGGTTGCTGGCGGTGTCGTTAGTCATGTTGCTAGTGCTATTGGTGCTTCTGTGTTCTTACTGCTTCTGTGCTGTTGGAGCTGTTAGTGGCATTGTGTGGCGTTAGTGACTTGGGAGTCATTGGCTGTTAGTGCTGTTGATGTAGTTATGCTCTTGGGGCTTCAGCGCTCTTACTGCTTCTGTTGTTCTTACTGCTTCTGTTGTTCTTAGTGCTTCTGTTGTTCTTAGTGCTTCTGTGCTCTTGACGCTGTTAGTGGCATTGTTAGAGGTTTTCTAATAATCGGACAATTGGAAAAATCCGATTCATTATGCCAGGATGCCATGCTATAATCAGGAAAACGGAGGGGATGGTGACGATGATACTTGAAGTAGCCCATCTGCAGGTGAAACCGGGCACGATTAACGATTTTGAAAGCAGCTTCCGGCAGGCATCGAAGATCATTTCTCAAATGCGTGGATATTTGGGACATGAGCTACATAAATGCGTAGAGACCGAAAATAAGTACATTTTGCTCGTGAAGTGGCATTCGATTACCGATCATGAGGTTGGGTTCAGACAATCTCCTCAATACGAAGAATGGAAGGAATTACTGCACCATTATTATGATCCCTTTCCATTGGTTGAGCACTATGTTCAGATTAAATTAGAGATGTGAAGACATCGATGGAGGTAATGAGCATGAGTTCAAATGAAGCTATTTTTGATCAGATTGAATTTATAAGAAGTCAAACCTTGAAGATGGTGCAGGGGTTAACAGAGGAAGAGGTGCGGACGATTCCTGATGGGTTCCGCAATCATATTTTGTGGAATCTGGGGCATATCGCCTTCGTACAGGACCGTTTTGCCTTTCTTCTCGCTGGACTTCCCTCGGGGCTGCCGGAGCAATATCGGGAATGGTTCGCTAACGGAACATCACCGCTGGAATGGACGGGTCAGGAACCTGACTTCGCGGAGGTGTGCCGAATCGCTGGAGAGCAGCCGTCAGAGATCAGAAGACTATTGTCTGGGCGCTTGGATGAACCTACGGTACAGCCATTTACGACTAGCTCAGGCTTCACGATGGATCGCATCGGATCTTTGCTGAGCTTCAGTCTGTACCACGAAGGGATGCACTTCGGCATCATTAAACAGTTCAAGAAGACGATACAAGGTTGATTACAGTCAGACTTGCAGAACTAGGAGAGGTACACGGATGGATGAACAATATGTCATTGAGGATGCGGTTCTTGAAGATCTGGGCCGCATTGTAGATATATATAATGAGACGATTACCGGACGGATGGTTACGGCTGATTTGGAGCCGATCACTGTAGCCAGCCGCCTATTATGGTTTGAAGAGCACGCCCCGGATTTTAGACCGCTATGGGTACTTAAGGAGGGGGAAAGAATCGTTGCATGGCTCAGCTTTCAATCGTTCTATGGACGACCAGCTTATCTGGCGACGGCGGAGATCAGCATCTATATTTCCGCAGAATGCCGTGGTAAGGGCTTGGGCAGTCTGCTGCTTCAGCGGGCGATCGATTTCTGTCCGCGAATCGCGGTGAATACGCTGCTTGGTTTTGTGTTTGCCCACAACCAGCCGAGTCTCTCCCTGTTAGAGAAGTTCGGGTTTGAACGGTGGGCGCACCTGCCTCGTGTTGCTAATATGGATGGAATTGAGCGCGATCTTGTTATTTTGGGAAGAAGAGTTGAACACTAATCGAGCTTTGGGCCGAAAGATTTCTCACTGCAAAGTGATATTGTTACACATCTTGGCCCGAAGAGTCGAGAATGGAGAAGAAATCGCTTGAATGAATGGATAGAACAATGGACGAGTTGGCTGATTAATGCCACACAGCTGGGCGGTTTTTCTATACTGATCATTACGATTCCGCTGGCGCTTCTGCAAGGAACGATCGGCATATTCCCGTTTGCGACAATCGTCATGCTGCATATCTCCGTATTGGGGATCGCGGATGGACTCATCGCCAGCTGGATCGCCGGAACGGCCGCCGGGATGATCATATATTTACTATGCGGCTACTTATTCGCTGACTGGTTCAACCGCAAATGGCTGCGTAAGCTGCAAAAATATGAGAAATGGCAAAGAGGCCTGGAGCGGTATGGCGTATGGGCAGTAATATTTCTGCGCACCCTGCCGATTATGCCTAACAATTTGATCTCGTTCATGTCGGCTATATCCAATATGAAGCTATCATCGTATACATGGTCAAATATGGTTGGCAACCTGTCCGGGATATGGCTGTATGGAATATTAAGCGCATCGGTCGTATTTCCAGACACAGATCTTCGCAAGCTAATATTCAGTTATATTATTTTTCTGGTCGCCCTTACCATCATCTTCTGGTTCAGAAATCGGAATATGATCAAGCGGGACCGCAGCATGACGGCATAATCGCCTATAAAGTATAAATGTAAAATAGAGATATGAGTGGAGAATGGGGTGGCACAATGAGTACAGCAAATATAGCGGCGAAGCCGAAGACGAGGAAGCTGTTATTTAGCGCTGGCCTCAGTTGGATGTTCGACGCGATGGATGTCGGGATTATATCGTTTATCGCCGCTGCTTTGGCGGCGGACTGGGGGCTGACCCCACAACAAACAGGCTTGTTCACAAGCATTAACTCGATCGGCATGGTGTTCGGGGCCGCTCTGGCGGGTCTGATGGCCGACAAATTCGGCCGTAAAGCGGTGCTGCTCTGGACGCTGGTTATTTTTGCTGCAGCGAGCGGTTTGTCCGCTGCTGCTACAGGATTTGCCATACTGTGCGTGCTTCGCTTTATCGCCGGCTTTGGGCTTGGCGGTGAGCTGCCCGTAGCATCCACCTTGGTCTCGGAATCTGTACCCGCCAAGGATCGGGGGCGGGCTGTCGTTTTGCTAGAGAGCTTTTGGGCCCTCGGCTGGATTCTGTCAGCGCTGATCGCTTATTTTGTAATCCCGGATTACGGCTGGCGGATGGCTTTTGTCATTAGTGGTGTGCCAGTCTTGTACGCCTTGTATTTGCGTCGCTCAATTGAAGATCCGCCGCGGTTTATCGAGCAATCGAATGCCATGAAACAGCGGTTTTCGGTCAGAGAGAAGCTGCAATCTGTATGGTCAGCTCCTCATCGACGCTCGACGATCATGCTCTGGATTTTATGGTTTACTGTAGTCTTCTCCTATTACGGCATGTTCCTATGGCTGCCTTCGGTCATGGTCCTGAAGGGCTTCAGCCTCGTCAAGAGCTTTGAATACGTGTTGATTATGACCCTGGCTCAATTGCCGGGTTATTTCACGGCTGCCTACTTCATAGAGAAGTTCGGCCGGAAATTCGTATTAGTCCTGTACCTGGTGCTTACCGCTGCAAGCGCGGCCTGGTTTGGCAGCGCAACGACGGAAGGGATGCTGATCGCCTCGGGGATTTGCTTGTCCTTCTTTAATCTGGGGGCGTGGGGAGGCATGTATGCCTATACGCCGGAGCTGTATCCGACCAAGGTCCGGTCGACAGGTGTTGGCTTCGCTGCTTCCTTCGGCCGGATTGGCGGGGTAATCGCTCCGTTCCTGGTTGGCTGGCTTGTAGCCCGGGAGGTAGCGATCAGCTCGATCTTCTGGCTGTTTTTCGTTACGGTTCTGATCGGCGCGATTGCCGTCCTCTGGCTAGGTACCGAGACAAAAGGGAAGGAACTTTTGGACTAGCTTTGGATTAGCAAGCGCCTCTGTGCCTGTCTGTTCAAGGGAGCGCTAATGAAAAATTGAGCTGGCATAAAGGGGAGAACAAGGTGATGCAGAAGCGAAACGCTGTTTGCTGAAGCGAATCTGCATCTGCTTCTTGTTGTAAGTTTCGCACGGCATTATGTTGGTCGGGATATGGTACTTCCCGATTTGATTCGGGAAGGCAACATGGACCCGATTGCGTAATCTACTATTTTGGAGATTCTAACGAAACGTGGTATCGTTATTGGCTTCAAATCGGGGCGCTGAGATTTTTAACGAAACTGGGTATCGCTATTGAACAAGAATTATCTCTTTTTGCTGGTATTTCGCCCAAATAACGATATGGTGTTTCGTTAAAAATAATTTCCCGCTTTTGGGGAGCCAATAACGTTCTGTAGTTTCGTTAGAAATAAAAATAGCTGCTGATAAGCAGCTATTTTTATTTGGTCCAGCATTGGTCCAGCATTGGTCCAGCATTGGTCCAGCATTGGACTAACATCGGACTAGCATCGTGCCAGTATCAGGCCAGCATTGGTCCAGCATTGGACTAGCATCGTGCCAGTATCAGGCCAGCATTAGCCCAGTATCGTGCCCGCATCGGACTAGCGTCGTGCCAGTATCAGGCCAGCATTGGGCGGTAGGTGCAGCCGGTGCGGTCGGTTATGGGCGGATGGCCTGACCAGCTGGGTTAATGGCCCGGATACAAAATAAATAGAGCGGTCGATGAAGTGAGACGAGAATGGTCAGTTAACGCTCCAATTGAGCTTGATCGAGGCTTTCGCCCGGCAGCAGGGCATGGCCGGATATGCCAAGCTTTTGCAATTGGTGGGCGAATTGTGCTCCGTCCTGCTTGATGAGGCCAAATGTATCGTAGTGAACCGGGACCACGTGCTTGGCGCCGATCCATTCGGCAGCGAGCAGGGCGTCCTCCGGTCCCATGGTGAAGAAATCGCCGATCGGGATGAAGGCGAGATCGATCTTATGTTTGCTTCCGATGAGCTTCATATCGCTGAACAGTGCGGTATCACCGCAATGATGGACGATGAAGCCGTTGATATTAAGCACAATGCCCGCAGCAACTCCCAAGTAGACATTGGTTCCGTTCACTTCTACGGATGAA
Source organism: Paenibacillus sp. 79R4 (assembly GCF_013393165.1). Lineage (NCBI taxonomy): Bacteria > Bacillati > Bacillota > Bacilli > Caryophanales > Paenibacillaceae > Paenibacillus > Paenibacillus sp. 79R4. The sequence continues at coordinate 396,354 of NZ_QJOT01000002.1, forward strand.
CTGTGGAGAGCCGGGGTGAAGGTTAACTTGCCGAACGGGAAGTTGGATGAGCCTCCCAGGTTCATCCCGGTTGCCTTAAGCCCTTTTTGCTTAAAAAAGTCGGCCAGTTCAACAATAGCTACGATGGTGGCTCCAGTCCTTCTGGCAATCGCCTCAGCGTCCCCGATATGATCCGAATGCCCATGGGTAAGCAGGATATAATCGACATCGATATCTTCTGCCATAGCAGCTGCTTTAGGATTTCCGGTCAAGAATGGGTCGATGATCAGACGGTAATCGCCGGTATCTAAAAATACGCATGAATGTCCGAGATACGTTAGTTTCACAAATATCGCTCCTTTTTGGCAAAATAATGAACTAACTCTATTATAGCGAAGCAGAGGCATGAGTAAAATTTTGCTGGCTGGCCAGTGCAGTATTAACATTTTGCGCCTGCCGGATCACTGCATAGCTGTGAGCTATGATGATCCAGACGGTAGCTAATCCCGGTCAAAACAGCGGCGGCAATGGTGACTATTCCCCCGGACCAGGACACATCGATCAATCGACTGTTTATGGCAACGAAGCCGCCAAGCGTCGAACCGAAGGCAATATAGATAGGGTTTGCACTTGCTTACCGAGTATAACGTTCCAGTAAAGGGGAGAGTCCAGAGGTCGTTTGCTATAATCTGTGGAATTCTTATAAAAGAATTCAAAATCAAGAGTAGAAATGAGCTATAGCGAAAATTAGAGAGCGCCATATCAATGTAAGCGGTATATTTTCGTATTCCTTTAAATTTATCGCTTTTTTTGCCAGGAAGTTGGCTTTACAGTCAACCCTTGCAGCGGTATGATTCAATCCATAATCCATAATCAATATTAACCAATTCCGATCGCTTAATCTCTGGGATATTCCAGGGAACGGGGGAACCAACAAGTGCTTGCTGCGTGATGATCAATGCGGCTTGCGCGACGTCTGAAGGGCCAGGGCTGGTGTGAGAGCCAACACAGGCCCATTCGGACAGGGGTGAATCCTGAGGAAGAGACCATGGACTCTTCTCGGGTAGGGCGACTCTCACCGCCCGAATCCGTCAGCTAACTCCGTCAGCGTGGGTATGAGAGAGGAAAGGTGACTGCGAGCCGCAATAAATTCGGCCACAGAGGACCGTTTGCCTCTGTGGTTTTTTGCGCCCTAATTTGAAAAATGAATTGAAATACAATGAAATGATCCATCAAAAAACGCTGAATGCTGTCGTGGATAGGACAGCAGCGGGGGAACCAACGGTACTGAGTGATGTCCGCTCCGCGGGCTTCTCAACCTTAGTTCCATGGGGTGAATCGCTTGGAGGATAATCTATTCTTCAAGGTAGGGCGACTTCCGCGCCCGAATCCGTCAGCTAACCTCGTAAGCGTCAAGGAAGAGGCAACCACCAAAGGCCGAATAGTGGGTCCAAGACCACCCATAAAGCCGCGGGGAAGGTTACTATCTTTCCTGCGGCTTCTCTTGTGTTGTCCTCTGCAAATTCAAGGAGGGTGTTCTCAAGTGGAGGGAGAGTTTGTTCTGGTAGCAGCCCCGAACCCGGTTGGACTGAAGTTCATTTTGCTGCTGATGGCAGCGAAGCGTAATTTCGCGGTACTGGTGAACAACAAGAAGGAGGAAGAAGTCCTTCATAAACTGGGCGTAAGACATGTATTGCGCATCAAGACGGATGACGAGCAGAGCTGGATCGTTCCGCCGTTTCCAATCGGCCGCTGCTATATTTTTGAACTGAGTATGACATTAACTTGTCGCTATTTGCAAATCTGCCGGAGATGGACGCAGGATCAGATTTTCATTATTACTCCGAATAAAAATCCGCGCATGATTTACAAAGGGCTGGGAGCTTCTTATGTCATCCATTCCGTGAGCGGAGAGGTTGGATTTCTGCTTACGGCAAAGCCACAGCTTGAGCAATAAGCCGGAGCTTAAAATTTATAAACAGGATTCCTGATGGGGTGAGTGTGTAATGGATTATTTACAAATGTTCATCGTGATCGGCGTCATATTATTGCTGGTGAAGCCGGTCGGAACTTATATATATCATGTTTTCTCCAATGTACCGAATCGTAGTGATCGCATCTTCGGAGCAACAGAGCGGTTTATTTTCAGCATAGCCGGCTACCGGCGGCGCGAAGGGATGGATTGGAAGAAATATATTATCAGCTTGCTGGCCACCAATGTGGTGTTGATGACCATCGCTTTCCTGCTTCTCAGCCTGCAGCAGTGGTTGCCTTGGAATCCCGAAGGAAGCGGTGGTATGGAGCCGACGCTGGCATTCAATACGGTAATCAGCTTCATGACCAATACGAATCTGCAGCATTATAGCGGGGAGACAGCACTGAGCTATTTCTCGCAAATGGCTGTTATCACCATGATGATGTTCACATCGGCGGCTACAGGTCTATGCGTTGCTATTGCTTTTATCCGCGGGATTACCGGGAGAGGCCAACGGCTGGGGAATTTCTTCGAGGATTTTGTAAAGGCGATCGTTCGTATTCTTCTGCCTGCTTCGCTGATCGTAACGCTTCTGCTGGTGGCGCTCCAGGTTCCGCAAACCTTGCAGCCTGCCACGGCTGTGAACACGCTGGAAGGGACTGTACAGCGAATCTCGCTTGGGCCGGTGGCCTCGCTGGAATCCATCAAGCATTTGGGTACGAACGGGGGTGGATTCTTTGGAGCAAATTCCTCTCATCCGTTCGAGAACCCCAGCGGGTTGACGAATGCAATAGAGATGTGGTCCATGTGGCTGATCAGCGCATCACTGCCTTATACATTCGGTTTATTTGCCCGCAATAAGAAGCAAGGTTGGGTTATTTTCTCCGCGATGATGGTCTTGTTCCTTGGATTTCTATCTTTGGTCTATTTCAGCGAGAAGGCCGGGAACCCGCTCTTCCATACGCTTGGAATAGACCTCACGCAAGGTAATATGGAGGGCAAAGAGGTGCGTTTCGGGGTTGCGGGCTCGGCGATTTTTACGGCGATTACGACCGCTGCGACTACGGGGAGCGTTAACAATATGCATGATTCGCTTACTCCGCTTGGCGGCCTGGCAGCTCTGGCCCAGATGATGCTGAACGTCGTCTTTGGCGGGAAGGGCGTCGGACTTATGAACATGGTGATGTACGCCATACTCGGCGTATTTATTTGTGGATTAATGGTCGGCAGAACGCCGGAGTTCCTTAGCAAGAAGATTGAAGCCAGGGAGATGAAGCTGATCGCCATTGCGATTCTTATCCATCCCTTGCTTGTGCTTGCGCCAACAGCAATCAGCGCTATGACAGGGTTAGGGTACGACGCAGTCACAAATCCGGGGTATCACGGTCTGTCGCAAATGCTGTATGAGTATGCATCCTCTGCCGCAAATAACGGCTCCGGCTTCGAGGGCCTCGCGGATAATACTGCATTCTGGAATATTATGACCGGCTTGGTCATGCTTCTGGGCCGCTATATATCCATGATTGCTTTGTTAGCTGCCGCAGGGTCCTTAATGCAGAAAGAGCCTGTCATGGAGACGATCGGTACGCTGCGGACTGACAATAAATTATTCGCTGGAATTCTCGTAGGAACGGTATTGCTAATCGGAGCTCTTACTTTTCTGCCGGTGCTTGCCGCAGGTCCTGTAGCTGAGTATTTGACGCTAAAATAATTTAAAGAGGTGTGCTAAACATGAGCACTGGGCATAAATCGATGTTATCCGGAAAAATGATGCGAGGAGCCGCGCTGGAAAGCTTGAAAAAGCTGAATCCGCTGTGGATGATCAAGAATCCGGTCATGTTCGTTGTAGAAATCGGAGCTTTCCTCGTACTCCTGCAAATCCTGTTCCCCGGATTGCTTGGGGAAGATCACAATACGGGGGTTAATGTGGCCATCTTCTTAATCCTGTTGATTACGATATGGTTCGCGAATTTTGCTGAAGCTCTTGCGGAAGGTAGAGGGAAGGCCCAGGCGGACAGCCTGAAGAAGACGAAGCAGCAAGTTATGGCAAACCGATTAATAGGCGGCAGTACGAAAAGCGTGCCTTCCTCCGAGTTGTGCAAAGGCGATATTGTCGTTGTCTCGCAAGGGGAGATGATCCCGGCAGACGGTGAAATTATCGAGGGGCTGGCTTCGGTGGATGAATCTGCGATCACGGGGGAATCGGCTCCGGTCATTAAGGAAGCTGGCGGCGACTTCAGCTCCGTTACAGGCGGAACTCTGGTCGCCAGCGACAGGATTGTTGTTCGTGTTACGAACGATCCTGGACAGTCATTTATCGACCGGATGATTTCATTAGTTGAAGGTGCAGAACGTCAGAAGACGCCAAATGAAATTGCTTTGGGGACTTTACTTACCGTATTAACGGTTATTTTCCTGATTGTGGTTATTACCTTAAAGCCGATTGCTGATTATCTGAATATTCATCTGGAGATCACCGTACTGGTATCGCTGCTGGTCTGTCTAATCCCGACAACGATCGGAGGACTGCTGTCCGCCATCGGGATTGCCGGAATGGACCGGGTGACACAATACAATGTACTGGCGATGTCCGGTAAAGCCGTAGAAGCCGCCGGAGATATCAACACCATGATTCTCGATAAGACAGGGACGATCACCTTTGGCAACCGAATGGCGGCGGAATTTCTCCCCGTTGCTGGTAGAGCTGAAGAGGAGCTTGCCCGTTGGGCTGCGGTAACCTCAAAATTCGATGAGACACCCGAAGGACGGTCCGTGCTTGAATTGCTTCGCAAACAGGGGCTCGAATATGACGAATCCTTAGCCGCTGCCGGGGAGAGCATTGCGTTCAAAGCGGAGACGCGTATGAGCGGCGTCGACCTGCAGGATGGCAGGAAAGTCCGCAAGGGCGCTGTGGATGCAATTACAAAATGGGTCAGCAGTCAAGGCGGTTCTATTCCGAATGACCTGGAGGCAACAACTAATCAAGTGGCTACGGCGGGCGGGACGCCGCTGGCGGTTGCGGTGGATGAAGTGATCTATGGCATTATTCATCTCAAGGACACCGTTAAACCAGGCATGAAAGAACGATTTGAGCAATTGCGGAAAATGGGAATTCGAACGATTATGTGCACCGGTGATAATCCGCTGACCGCTGCTACGATTGCCAGAGAAGCTGGGGTGGATGATTACATCGCTGAATGCAAGCCAGAGGATAAGATCGATGTCATCCGTCGTGAGCAAGCGCAAGGAAAGCTAGTTGCAATGACCGGTGACGGGACGAATGATGCTCCTGCATTAGCGCAAGCGGATGTGGGTCTGGCGATGAACAGCGGGACGGCATCCGCCAAGGAAGCGGCGAATATGGTGGATCTCGATTCTGATCCGTCCAAGCTGATCGAGGTCGTAGGAATCGGCAAGCAGCTTTTGATGACGCGCGGTGCATTAACTACATTTAGTATTGCTAATGATATCGCCAAATATTTTGCAATTATTCCAGCGATGTTTATGCTGGCTATCCCGGAGATGGATGCACTTAACATGATGAGGCTTGGTTCGCCGCTCTCGGCGATTTTGTCCGCCCTAATCTTCAATGCGGTCATTATTCCGCTCTTGATCCCAATTGCTATGCGTGGAGTCAAGTATCGGCCCATGAGCTCACAGCGTCTGCTAAGCAGAAATTTGCTGATCTTTGGCGTGGGCGGTGTGGTGGCCCCGTTCATCGGTATTAAACTGATCGACCTGCTCGTGCATTTATGGGTCTAATTTATGGATTCAGAAAGGAAGTAATCAAGTATGGCAGTTACTAAATCCGGTAAGCAATCGTGGTTATCTGTCTCGGGCTCGGCCTTATGGGTTGCTCTCCGCTTCAGCATCATTTTTATCATTCTCTGCGGAATTGTCTACCCACTGGCAAGTACAGGCTTGGCACAAATTCTGTTCCCATGGCAGGCTAATGGAAGCTTAATTAAGGACAACCAGGGAAAGGTTATTGGTTCCGAATTGATCGGTCAATCCTTCACGGATCCGAAGCTGTTTCATGGACGAATATCCAGTATTGATTATAATGGGGCAGGCTCAGGCTCCAGCAATTACGCGCCTTCCAACCCGCAGCTGATGCAGCGGATCGGGTCGTCGCTGGACGCATGGAAGAAGGCTAATCCGGACGCGCCGTTCAGCAAACTGCCCATTGATTTAATGACGAACTCGGGCTCCGGACTTGACCCTCACATTACGCCGCAAGCGGCGGAATCGCAGATTCCGCGAATCAGCAAGCTGACCGGCATTGCGGTGGATAAACTGGAATGGATGGTACAGGATGCAACCAGCGCACGGGATCTGGGCCTCTTCGGTCAACCGAGAGTGAATGTGCTGCGGCTTAATATGGAGCTGCAGGAGCAACTTCTAAAAATCAACTCTTAGTTTGATCCAATCCGATTAACTTGTTCTGGCTGAAGAATGTGCGGAAGGTGGATATACCGATGACCTATCGAAGGAAGACGCCGGAAGAAATATTGCAATATATGGAACGAATGCGGCGTGGCAAACTTAAGATCCTGATCGGAGCGACTAGCGGCGCGGGCAAAACGTATCATATGCTGCGCGAGGGGCAGATTCTTAAATCGCAGGGAATCGATGTGATTGCCTGTGCAGTCACAACTTCCCGGCGCCAAGAGACCGTGGAGCAGCTGCACGGAATCGAACGTTGGCCGAGTATTCACTGGATGAAGGAAGGGATAGAGAAGAAGGATCTTCCTCTGGAACAGCTCTTGCAACGCAATCCGGAAGTAGTGCTTGTTGACAATCTGGCTCATCGCAATCGGGAAGGGGCGCGCTTCTCAACCCGTCTCGAGGATATCTCTTTTCTGCTGGAACAAGGGATCAGCGTTATAACGACGATCAATGTATATGAATTGTCCGGCGCTGACATCATTGCCAGGCATTATACCGGAATCCGCGCGGAAAATACCGTGCCGCCGGAAACCCTGGATATGGCCGATGAGGTCAGATTCATCGATGTATCACCGGAAACCTTGCTGAAGCGGGTTGAAGACGGACTACTTGGTCATCAAGTCCCTCTGGCTATTTGCCACAGGGACAATGTCGCGGTACTTCGCGAGCTGTCCCTCAGGTTGATGGCCGATGGGATGAGCGATATGCTGGATAAGCATCGCATGTCGGAAGGTCTTGTCGGCCCTTCAGGGACCGCGGAACGGATTCTGGTCTCCGTCCAATATCATTGGAATGGCTCGATCTATATCCGGCGTGGGCAGCAGATCGCCAAGCGGCTGAATGGTGAGCTAATCGTCGTCGTTTATGTGAAGGCGGGCGTGGAGTTGACGCCGGAGCAAGCCGCCTTTAAGAGCTCGATTCAGCAGCTGTGCGATAAGATTGATGCTGAGTTTATCGAGCTGCCTTTACAAGGACGAAGGAAACTGGCAGGTCAGCTCGCCGAACTGGCGTTGGAGCGTAAGGTGACACGGATCGTAATGGGTCACTCCAAAATGAGCTTATGGCAGGAACTAAGAAAAGGCTCAGTGATAAAAGGCTTGCTGCGCAAGCTGCGAAGCACGGATTTATTCCTGATGGCTGATCGCGCCGAGAGCGAGGGCGAGCGGATCATGGCCATGCGTCCTGCCAAGCCCAATTCAGATAGAAGCGCTGCGTTTCGCCGGCCAAGCCAGGAGGAAGCCAACCAGCGGACCAGGAGTCTTCATAAGGGCACGCTAAAGATATATATCGGTGCTGCCCCCGGCGTAGGCAAGACCTATACGATGCTGCGGGAAGGCAATCATCGTAAGGCCAAAGGGATCGACATTGTCATCGGATTGCTGGAGACTCACGGGAGGGAGGAAACAAAGGAGCAGATCGGAACGCTGGAACTGATTCCGCGGAGAAAATGGCCGTACCGGCAGACTGAATTGGAAGAAATGGATACAGAAGCGATCCTGCAGCGCAATCCCGAGGTTGTTCTGATCGATGAGTTGGCACACTCCAATGTTCCAGGCAGCAGGTTCAAGAAGCGATATGAGGATATACAGCAAATTCTCGAAGCGGGAATTTCCGTTATTACGACGGTGAATGTGCAGCATCTGGAGAGCTTAAATGATGCAGTTGAACGATTGACCGGGATACGGGTTCGCGAACGGGTTCCCGATGCGCTGATGCAAATGGCGGATGAGATTGAGCTGATTGATGTCACTCCGCAGATGCTGCAGCAGAGGCTGCGTGAAGGGAAGATTTACGCTCCTGCGAAAGTGGAGCAATCGCTGGACTCCTTCTTCAAGCTGGGAAATCTGATTGCGCTTCGGGAACTGGCACTTCGAGAGCTGGCCGATGATGTGGATGAACGCCTGGAGTCCTGGGAGAGCAGGACGTCTTTGCGGGGACCATGGCGTAAGAAAGAGTTCATCTTTGTATGTATTACTCATAGCGATGGTGCTGAACGGATTATCCGTCGCGGCTTCAGGCTGGCCTACCGTCTCAAAGCGGAATGGCATGTGGTCTATGTGGGAAATAATAATATAAGAAATGATTCACCAGAGCTGGTCAAGATCAGAAGCTTAACTCAGCAATTAGGCGGCCAGTTTGAGTTATTGCAGACGAGGCGGCATAAGGAGACAACAGCGAAGATGCTGGCTAGGGCGGAGGAATTGGGCGCATCGCAGCTCATTATTGGGCAAGCGAAGCCGAAGAAGCTGCGCTTGCTGGCTAATGAAGCATTATTTATGCATTTGCTCCGCGGCTCCAGAGTACGGGATGTGCTCATCGTCTCAAGAGAAGAATATTAACCTGAGAAAACATGAAAACGCAGATCCATAAGGATCTGCGTGTCTTGTTTGTTAATTAGACTTGTAATTATTAAAAAACTATGTTAAAATGACGGATAGCCAAAACACAGGCGTTTCAATGCAATATTTAAATTTATATTAGCATAAACGCACTAAATTGTCAAATAGGCACACTGCTGGTAGAAATATTGAAAGCGGGAGTTATTTGTTTTTTATTTTTAGGGTGGGGGTCTGACTGATGGCAGAGGATTTAAAACATACTGAATCATACTTGACAGATGACCTATCGTTACCTCCTGGGGTTAAAATCGATGATCCGGTCAGAATGTATCTTAAAGAAATTGGACGCGTTCCTCTGTTGTCGGCTGAAGAAGAAATTGAGCTGGCACAAAGGGTAGAACAAGGTGATGAAGAAGCGAAACGCCGTTTGGCGGAAGCGAATTTGCGCCTTGTTGTAAGTATCGCACGACGTTATGTCGGCCGGGGTATGGTATTTCTCGATTTGATCCAGGAAGGCAACATGGGCCTGATCAAGGCGGTAGAGAAATTTGATTATTCCAAAGGATTTAAATTCAGTACGTATGCAACATGGTGGATACGTCAGGCTATAACGAGAGCGATTGCCGACCAAGCCCGGACGATCCGTATTCCGGTGCATATGGTTGAGACGATCAATAAGCTGATTCGCGTATCGAGACAATTGCTTCAGGAAATCGGCCGCGAGCCAACGCCGGAAGAGATTGCCGCTGAGATGGGGATCTCGCCGGAGAAGGTGCGCGAGATTATGAAGATTGCCCAAGAGCCGGTCTCTCTGGAGACGCCAATCGGTGAGGAGAATGACTCCAATCTGGGCGATTTTATCGAGGATCATGAGGCGCTGGCGCCAGCGGATGCAGCTGCCTTCGAACTGCTGCGCGAACAGCTTGAGGAAGTGCTGGATACACTTACAGAGCGTGAGGAGAATGTGCTTCGACTGCGTTTCGGAATGGACGATGGGCGCTCCCGTACGCTGGAGGAAGTGGGCAAGGAATTTGGTGTTACACGGGAACGGATTCGTCAGATTGAAGCCAAGGCGCTGCGCAAGCTAAGACATCCAAGCCGCAGCAAACGCTTGAAGGATTTCATGGAATAACCACATCATCTTCATTATTATATCTCTAAACAGGACCTGACTATCCGTCAGGTCCTGTTTACGGTTCATCGGAAGTTCTCATTTCCCAGTCAACAATTGTTCATCCGTGAGGTTATTTCGACTTGTTGTTTGTCTTGCATGTGCGGCAGGAGATTGACTTTAGCGTCTTAGCGGATAATGGATGTGTATATAGATAGCGTTTCTGTTTGCCGCGGTTTGGTAAGGAGAGAGACTGCTTACCGCTTCTGGCGACTCTTGCACCGAATACCTTCATGAACCAGTCAATCGGGTAAGAGATGGAGAGAAGGCCGTTATCAGAACCGGCGAAATTGACGGCTGCGGCTTTATTGCCTTTCTTCGTCAGCCAGACGGAGCCAGAGTCTCCGGGTAAAGAGACCGGGTTCTTGCCGCGTATGATGCTCTGATTCTTGAAGGTAATCGTCCCCAGATCCCCATAATCACCGTAATTTACCTGGATATCCGTATGAATGGATTCCACTGTGCCTGTAACCACTCCGCTTGTTCTACCTACCTTCTTGAATTTATCGCCTACTTTGTAGCTGGTAATATATCCGGGAACGTTTCCATACACAGCATATTTCGGCTTCACCAAGCTTCTCCTGAGCGGGCGAGAGATGGCAGCATCTATATAATTATTTTTTTTCTTATGCAGCTTGACGTATTTGCTCATGTAACCGACAAGATCCTTCTTGATCGTCCCGCCATCGGCGCCGCCGGGCTGAATCGTCGCTGAAGTACGGTTTGAATTGTTGTTTACGAGCACATGGTTATTGCTAAGGATATATCGATCTAAGCCCTGAGGATCGGTACTTACAATCAGTCCGGCGGTGCCTGATTCATTGGCCCTGCCAATACTGTACCCGGCGATCACCGGACGTATGCGCTTCATGAACTTACCGCTGTCAGCATTCTTTTTGAAGCCTTTGGAACGAACAACCCGTACCGGGACGCCGGATATTTTCTTGGCAATATTCGTTGACGGCTGCCGGGTGTGCGAGGTTTTGCGCTTGCGGGGGCTAGCGGTTGCCGCTGCCGGAGCAGCATAGACGATGACGGCCGCACCCTTGCCCGGCTTGCCCGGTTCCTTCAATCCGACACCAATCCCGTGGATTCCCCGCTTTTTAAGCATGGTGTTGGCGATGCGCTGCTTCAATAAGTACGCTTTACGAAAACTGGTCAATTGGCATTCACCTTTCTCTGCGCTTTTTGTTCCATTCTATGCAGCAGGCATGGCACCTGCCTGCCCAAGCTTAAGCAGCTTGTCATTGCCATCCCGATCGAAATTGGATTGACGTTGCTCTGCTAATGTAATATAATTTCTCGTAGTGATTTGAATAATATAGGCGATGGAGTTCGCCATAACCGCCGTGAGGCTAATGACTCCTACCAGGTATGGATATCCTGGTAGGAGTCTGTTTTTTTTAGCGCTGGGAGAAACGGAGTATCTAGCCTTTCACGCGGCAGCAACATTAAGCCAGAGAAGAGGAATCAGATGATGAATGAACAAAACGGGGAGAAGAGGGAACGCCTGTTGTATAGTTTCCCGCATATTGCTTATTTGGGCTCTTTTTTGAAGTGGCTTGTTCTTGGTGGGATAGTTGGAATCCTCGCCGGGAGTGCCTCGGCCTTATTCTTGCACAGTCTGGATTACGTAACACAGCAGCGTATTTCCCATCCTTGGCTGTTATTCCTGCTGCCTGTTGGCGGAGCGTTGGTCAGCTATATGTATATGAGGTTCGGCGGCAGCAGTTCAAGAGGGAATAACTTGATTCTGGAAGGGATCCAGAATGGAGGGGAGACTATTCCATTGCGAATGGCCCCGCTTGTCCTGTTGGGCACGCTGATTACGCATTTATTCGGCGGCTCGGCCGGACGGGAGGGAACGGCAGTACAGATGGGAGGAAGCCTGGCAGAGTGGTTCGGTAAAATGATTAAAATCGATGCGCTGGATCGACGGATTTTACTCATGTGCGGCGTCAGCGGCGGCTTCGGCTCCGTGTTCGGCACACCGCTTGCCGGAACGGTCTTTGGCCTTGAAGTTATTGCGATTGGCCTGATGAGTTATCGCGCGCTTATTCCGTGCTTTGCAGCCAGCTTCATTGGAGACATAGTAGCGACTCATGTATGGGGCGTCCATCATACGAGCTATTCCGTTGATTGGATTCCGCCCTTGTCTGTTGGTGTCGTGTTAAAAGTCCTGCTGGCTTCCGTGATCTTCGGCTTGGTCAGTCTCTGCTTCAGTGAGCTCACTCATTTTTTTAAGAGAACCTTTTCCAGGGTATTTAAGAACCCGATAATAAAATCCGCCGTTGGCGGTGCAATCGTCATTGCGCTTGTGTATATCGCAGGCAGCCGTGATTATTTGGGGTTGGGCATACCTCTGATCACCTCCTCGTTGACGGAAGGAGTATCTCCATTCGCTTTCTTATGGAAGCTTCTATTTACTTCAATTACGCTTGGGTCCGGATTTCAGGGAGGCGAGGTAACGCCATTATTCGTTATCGGCTCGACCCTTGGGCATTCCCTGGCAAGTCTACTCCATATATATGGCCCTTTCCTGGCTGCGCTTGGTTTTATCGCAGTCTTCTCCGGGGCAACGAGTACACCGATCGCCTGCTTTATCATGGGGGTTGAAATCTTCGGCTCCGAAGGGGCGTTGTATATGTTCATGGCTTGTATCGTAAGCTATGTGTTCTCGGGGCATACGGGAATATATTCTTCTCAACAAATCGGCATGTCCAAGAGCGGGTTACTGCAGGTGGATACAGGGTCCTCGCTTGAGGATTGGAAAAACACGAAGAAAACGAAGAAGAAAGCAGCACAATCGAGCAATAAGTAACCTTTATAACGCAAGGCAGCACAGGAGGCTGCTCAGTAATATGAGCAGCCTCCTGTTTGATGCATGTCGCTTGATTCAGGAAGTAATTGTGATGACGGGTGCGGAAATATCCGGTGGTGTTGACAGAGTCGATGATACGTTGGCAAAGCTGACGATCTCCAGTTGGATTGGCGTACCGGCGGAAAGATCGGGCGTCGTCGCGGTCAATACAAGACTGTCTGTTGCCAGTGTGGATAGTGATTGCTGCTGAATAACTCCGTTAATATAGACGTTGAAGTAGTCATTGGCGGTTAACGCTGGCAGCGCAGTGATTGCAGTATCCGTGTCGTCTACGAAGCTTCCGGCTGGAATTGTAGTATCCGTAGCTCCTAACATGCCTGCAGTCAGTGTGGCAAAATATCGGGTTGTGTCCGGGTTTAATGTTGTTGTAACTGCGCCGCCGCTGGCAACGGGGGCACTTGCTGTGGCTGTAAATACCGGTTTAATAACGGCCATGGATTCTCACTCCTTATAAATATATGACTAGATCGAGAGATTCTCGATTTATAATATATAATGATTATTTTATAGAATGGCAACGGCGTTTCTACATAGGGATTATTTTTAAACATTTGCCCCGAATTTGGGTAATGTGTCCATTTCTTCGCCATGGATTCAACATAAGATAACATAGTCAAGAATCATGGATCGAGGAGGTGGGTTAATGGTTTTACGCAGTCTTAACCGACGAAGAATAAAGCGGCGCAGACGTTCCTATGCCTTTAGATTGGAACGGATAGGGCAGCATGCGAAATTAGCCAAGTGGCGCAAAGGAAAGAGACATCCCAATAAAACGCATCACTTCGAGAAGAATAAACGGCGTTGGAGGAAACATCATGAGGAAGTAATCCAACTTCCCCATTGTGCTCCTCCACCCCCCAATAAACCGTCGCATCTGCCCCCGGATAGCCACGCAGGTTGGAACAATCCCCCTGGCATAGGAACACCTGGTTCACGAGGTCCGGAAGGCAAACCGGGATTGCAAGGTTCAGAAGGGCTTCCAGGACCGCATGGCCCCCAAGGACCGCAAGGTCCGCCGGGGCCACAAGGGATACCCGGATCCATAGGGCCTGGAGGGCTTCCAGGTCCGCCGGGAGATCAGGGACCGCCCGGGCCACCGGGAATCCAGGGATTGCGGGGATTTTCCGGTCCTCAAGGAGATCCGGGGCCTCCCGGGCCTGCGGGACCACAAGGGCCACCAGGACCACCCGGGGGAAGTAATTTAAGCGTCATCGTATTGCCCTTCCGCTATTTCTATTTTCCTGATTCAGACCTGCAAGCTTCCGTGGTCATACCTGTAGAACAATTCCAGAATGATGATGGAAATAATGCCACTCAGTTTCTTGGTCCCGACCCTAGCAATTACTCGAATTTGTATATTAACGGTCTTTTGCAGGAGGGGCAAATATATGAGGTCACCGCCGATTCATTAATGCTTGAGCTTGGGGATGATACCGTATTTGCCGGTACGCCGATTATCCTGGAACAAGTAAAAATCAGCTTGCGAAGCAGCGGATAAGGAGGACGGATCGCAACGTCAGGTCGGAAGAAGCTTAGACATCAGGAATCCGGCATGGCGTTGTGGTTCGTGGATGAATAGTAGATCATACGGTGGAATTACCGTGACTTTTAGGACAGATCAGTTAGAATAGGAAGTAGATTGGACAAAATTATGTGAATGATCTGATAGATCATCGCTGGCAAGTGCTTGAGATTGGAGAAGAGAGAACGTATATGAAGAAATTCAAGAAATTTTATATTGAGACGACGAGCATTTGCAATTTGGCCTGTAGTTTCTGCCCGCCCACGGAGAGACAAGCCCGTTTTATTAAAGTGGAGGATTTCAACAAAATTCTGGATGACATTAAGCCGCATACGGATTACATATATTTTCATGTAAAAGGCGAACCGCTGCTTCACCCCAAGATCGATCAATTGCTTGATCTAAGCTATGAAAAAGGTTTTAAAGTGAATATAACAACAAATGGGACGTTGATTCATAAGGCAGCTCCGAAGCTGCTCGGCAAGCCTGCGTTAAGGCAAATGAATTTCTCCTTGCACAGCTTTGACGGACATGCCGGGTCTGAGAATCGTGAAGGCTATTTGCGGGAGATCTTCAATTTCGTACGCGAAGCGACGGCGCTATCGGATTTGATCGTGTCCTTCCGACTTTGGAATCTAACGAGGGATAATGTCGAGAATCATATTCGCAGCCGCAATAGAGCTACTCTAGGTTTGATCGAAGAGGAGTTCGAACTGGATTACCGGATTGAGGAGAAGGTAGTTCCTGGCAGCGGTGTTAAAATTGCTGAGCGGATTTATTTAAATCAGGATGTAGAGTTCGATTGGCCTGATCTGAAAGCGGAAGAGGATGATGGACGCGGGTTCTGTCATGCGCTGCGCAACCAGGCGGGAATTCTAGTCGATGGTACAGTGATCCCTTGTTGCCTGGATGGAGAGGGAGTTATTAACTTAGGCAATGTGTACGATAAGCCATTCTCTGAAATTGTAGAGGGGGAGCGCGCAAATCGCTTGTACGAAGGATTCTCACGCAGGGAAGCTGTCGAGGAGCTGTGCCGCAAATGCGGGTATCGCCGCCGATTCGGGAAATAAGGGGAGTTAAGAAAATGTATCGCTGGAAGCGATGCAGGAGGAATCATGTCAAAAATTACGCGTTTGTTTGAAATTGTATATATTTTACTGGATAAGCAGATCGTCACCGCCAAGGAGCTTGCAGATCATTTCGAGGTGTCGCCGCGCACGATCTATCGGGATCTGGACATTCTTAGCGAGGCCAACATTCCGATCTATACGAACAAAGGAAAGGGCGGCGGAATCAGCCTGCTTGAGAGTTATGTTCTGAACAAGTCATTGCTATCCGAGCAGGAGCAGCGGGACATTCTCTCCGTGCTTCAGGGCATGAAGGCAACTCATTATCCTGAAGTCAATCGGATTCTTACGAAAATGAGCGGAATGTTCGGGTTCCAGCAAGCGAACTGGATTGAAGTTGATTTTACTCACTGGGGCGATGAGAAGCAGGAGCGTTTCCAGCTTATCAAGACCGCTATATTGGAACGGCATCGGCTTTCCTTCGACTATTATGGTGCAAGTTCATATGAGAAAACAGCACGGGTGGTAGAACCGATACAGCTCTGGTTCAAAGGGAGGACCTGGTATTTGAGGGCGTATTGCCTGGACAGACAGGCGATGCGTGTGTTCAAGCTGTCAAGGATGAAGGACCTGATTGTGCTTGAAGAGAACTGTACCCGAAGTCTTCTGGCGACCGACCATGTGGAGCAGGAACAGACAGGCTGGGCATCCCAGGCGATGGTTACATTAAAGCTGAAAATAAACGGCGCGTTATTGTACCGAATTTATGATGAGTTTGAAGAGGAGCAGGTCGCCCGCTGTGAGGATGGAAGTTTCATTGCAACAGTGTCTTATCCGGAGGATGACTGGGTGTACGGCTATATCCTGTCTTTTGGCGATATGGCTGAGGTGCTCGAGCCCGCACATATCCGTGAAATTATAGCCAGTAAATTAAAAAATATGATCGGAAGATATAATTAAGGTTAACCGAGCAAATATCCGAAGTGATAAATATTATCCATGACTAAAAAGTAGAGAATGCCCCTAACAGAGAACGTATGCCGTTCTCATGCTTAGGGGCATTCTTCTGAAGTAAATGTGGCAATGACTTCGGATTCGGCGAACAAAAAAGGGAGAAATGATAGAAACATAATCTTAATATGACAGCAAGCTGTCAGTTAGGCATCTATATAATAAAAATAGATTCAATGATTTTACAACTAATAATTAGTAGGGAGGAGGGGACGAGTGGAAAAGACAAGTACGGAAATGGTGGAGGAGTATAACGGGTTGATCCCGTTCGTTGCTTCAATCTGCGGCCTGGAGGATCAGTATTGGGATACCCCGATTGCAGTAGGGAAGTGGACGGTGAAGGACATGTTATGTCATATCATGCTCTGGGATAAGTATTTCTACGAGGAGGCGATTGAGAAGATCAAGCTGGGAGAACCGCTGACTGTGAAGCATCAGGACTTCAATCCGTTTAATGCTCAAGCGATCCGGTATGCGAAATCGAGGACGAAGCTGGAAATCTATGATCAATTCGTAGAGTATCGCACGAAGATTATCCGCGCTATTTCCGGTTTGCAGGAAGAGGAGTATTTGCGGAATTATGTGGACGGAGACGGTAAAAGGTTTAGCATCCGCAGCTATTTGCGCGGATTTATCCCGCATGACAAGAAGCATAAGCAGCAAATACAAAGCTTTATCAAAGCAATGGATGGAGCCAAGCTGAATATTTGAATGGAGGAATTTGAGATGAATGAAATGAAGCTATGCCAGAGCTGTGCTATGCCGATGAACCAGCCTGAAGCTGAATATGGGACGGAAGCAGATGGATCGATTAGCGAGGACTATTGTCATTACTGCTATAAAGAGGGGAGCTTCACGGCGGATGTGACAAAGGATGAAATGGTCGAGATATGTGTTCCCCATATGGTGTCGGATGAGCCGGGAGGCATGAGTGAGGAGACAGCACGTTCTATGATGCAGGGGCTGCTTCCTACGCTGAAGCGCTGGCAATAGGATTTCCGCAAACAAAAAGCTGCAGCTAAAACCGTTTTAACGATTTTTGGCTGCAGCTTTTTATTAGTTGGGCTTCCTTTTAGATCGAGCCTCTTACCTGAAAAATATTCCGTTTCCTATACTCGCAATGCTGCAGGATCAATGGCCGGAACCAGCCCCTCATCGGCGGCGCGGCTGAGCAGTGCAGATATCGCAGCATAGCCGTCATCGCCCAGATCTGCTGAGTATTTGTTCACGTAGAGATTAATATGGGCTTGCGTAACGTCAGGAGACATCTCTTGAGCATGGCTAAGTACATAATCTGCTGATGCTTCCGGATGGGCCCAGGCATATTCTACGGATTGCTTGATCCAGCTGCAAATCGAGGCAAGATCAAGGGAACGGTCGGCAATGATCGCACCTAGCGGAATCGGTAAGCCCGTATCTTCTTCCCACCAGTTGCCAAGATCGGCCATCAGCTGCAAACCATAGTTTTTATAAGTAAAACGCGCTTCATGAATGACCAGTCCGGCATCGATGGAGCCATCCTGGACCGCAGGCATGATCTGATCAAACGGCATGACAATAATCTCGCCAACGCCTCCCGGTACATATTGGGCGGCCCAAAGCCGGAACAGCAAATATGCTGTGGAGCGTTCGCTAGGTACTGCAACGCGTCGGCCGGAGAGGGAAGCAGGATCGCCAAGCTGCTCGGAATTCCCCTTGGTCAATACAAGCGGTCCACAGCCGCGCCCAAGCGCTCCTCCACACGGAAGCAGGGCGTATTTATCCAGCACCCAGGGCAAAGCGGCAAACGATATCTTCATAATATCTCCGCCTTTTCCCTTAGCCGCCCATCCGTTCGTTCGATCGATATCGGCATAGGTCACTTCAAATTCAGGAGTTCCCGGGATCAGGCCATGGACCAGGGCATGGAATACAAAAGTGTCATTAGGACAGGGTGAAAAAGCAATTCTCATCGTTGTAATACCTCCGCTAAAATATAGCAGGCCTGTTCAAGCGCCTGCAGGGCGTCGCCAATCCGCCATAGCTCACGATTACGCGGGCCCACAGCATTGGAGATCGTCCGGATCTCCATGACGGGGATGTTCAGGCGGTGAGCCGCAAATGCCGCACCATAACCTTCCATGGCTTCTGCCACAGCTCCGGGAATTCTTTGCTTCAGCTCATCGGCCGTTTTCTGAGTTCCGGTCACCGTGGAAAGGGTTAGAATAGGCCCGCTGCATACGGCCCATCCGGCATTTTGAATCGACTTGGTCAACTCTTCAGAGAGGGCAGACGCCACCGGAACGCTTGAAGAACCGAAGCCAAGCTTGTCCACGCTGGAGAAGCCATCCCCGGTCTCGGCTCCCAGATCGGCAGCGATAATGCTATCAGCGATGGCGATCGAACCGATCTCGGCCCGTTCTGTGAAGCCGCCGCCGATGCCGGCGCTAAGGACGAGATCATAATTCGGATTGGCGGCCAGATAGGCGGCGGTTTCCGCAGCCGCTGAAATGGGGCCGACCCCGCATAATTGCACATCAAACTTTGCTTGCTCCGCAGAACCTTGCTCACTCGCAGCCCTGGCAATGCCGCGCAGCACGGCCTCGCGCTCGGCCTCTACTGCAGTCATAATCAGGATATTTCTGTAGTTAAGCGTTGTCTGAGTTTTTTCCATATCGTGCATCCTTAGAACGCCCGATCATACTGCTTCGGGGGCTGAATCTCAGCGCCTAGCTCTTTGGCTGCATGCAAGGTCCAATAGGGGTCCTTCAGCAGCTCGCGTCCGAGGAAGACCAGATCGGCTCTGCCGTTGCCGATTATCTCCTCTGCGTGCTGCGGGCTTGTAATAAGTCCTACCGCGCCGGTTGGAATCTCGGCTTGATGGCGAATCTGTTCGGACAGATGCACCTGATAGCCAGGGAAAATGTCGATATGAGCGGGGACAAGGGCACCTGAACTGCAATCGATCAAATCAACGTCCTGTTCCTTCATTTTACGGACATAGTGGATGTAATCCTCAAGATGGTTGCCGCCTTCCGCGTATTCCTCGGCGGAGATGCGCACGAATAGAGGGCCGTCCCATTCCTGCTTGACAGCCTCAATCACTTCCCCGAGCAGACGATAACGATTGTCGGCACTTCCGCCGTATTCATCTTCACGATGGTTGGAGAGCGGCGACAGGAACTCGTTCAGCAAATAACCGTGAGCGGCATGAAGTTCAATGACATCGAATCCAGCTTCTTTAGCGCGGCGAGCCGCATCCCGGAATTTTTGCACGATTCCCTGAATCTCTTCAAGATCGGCGGCCTTTGGCGTCTTCATAGCAGCGAACGGAATCGCCGATGGAGCCAGAATCGTCTCTTCAAGATCAGCCTTGCGGCCTGCATGGGCAAGCTGGATACCGGCTTTGGCTCCGTTCTGCTGCATTAGCGATACAAGTCTTTGCAGCCCTTCGATATGCTCGTTATCCCAAATTCCAAGGTCTCTATAAGAGATCCGGCCTTCAGGCGATACAGCGGTAGCTTCGACAATAATCAGACCTACGCCGCCAACTGCCCGAGTCGGGTAGTGGACGAGATGCCAATCAGATACCTTGCCGTCTTTATTCAGTGAAGAGTACATGCACATCGGGGACATCACTACCCGGTTTCTGAATGTCGTATTCTT
Organism: Paenibacillus sp. 79R4; assembly: GCF_013393165.1. Lineage (NCBI taxonomy): Bacteria > Bacillati > Bacillota > Bacilli > Caryophanales > Paenibacillaceae > Paenibacillus > Paenibacillus sp. 79R4. The sequence goes on from NZ_QJOT01000002.1 coordinate 416,393, forward strand.
GATCGTAAAAGTGGAAAATAGCTTTCTGTCCATTTTTGTCTACACTCCTTTTTTGTCTATTTTAAAGTCTAAGTAAGTAACTCTCATAACTCTGCAATTATTATGTTAAAACATTAGGGAGCGGGTTACAAGCGAGGGAATATTTTAAGGATGCCTAGTTCTCGTGTTAATCGCATTGAGGGCTAATCCATAATTGATATAAATACTTTTGTCATTCGGTCAAGAATTTTTTCGGGATGCAACGTTATAATTTGTCCAGACAGAGTGTAAAGCCTGCAGCGTAAAAACCCGAAACAAGTTTTATGCCCATTCTATAAGTCTTTATGGGTATTAATACAGTACCTATGCTGGAAACGGAATATCCTGTTTAAAAAAGGTGATGTAAAAATGACATTCTGCTCCAAATATCCTTCTAAAAGGCGTGTGCCAAAGCTAAAACGTCGACGTAATAATTCTTGCCATCACAATACAAAAGGAAGACGAAGACGTCCTGGAGCTACAGGAGCCATATGTCTGCCGGGCCCCGCCGGACCCACGGGCCCTGCCGGAGCTATGGGTCTGCCAGGTCCTACTGGAGCTGTAGGTCCTGCGGGGGCAAGGGGACCCACAGGAGCTATGGGTCTGCCAGGTCCTACTGGAGCTGTAGGTCCTACGGGAGCTATAGGGCCAGCAGGGGTTATGGGCCAGCCAGGCCCCGTTGGAGCTACAGGCGCTACTGGAGCTGCAGGTGCTATTGGAGCCACAGGCGCTACCGGCGCTACTGGGGCCACAGGTGCTACCGGGGCTGCAGGTGCTATCGGAGCCACCGGAGCCACAGGCTTACCAGGTCCTACGGGAGCCACTGGAGAGGTTGTGTTGGCCTATGGTTCCTTAAGGGGAAATAGCATAGAGACGCCCGGGGCTGCATTTGAACCTGTACCCTTTAGTATCGTCGGTCCGTTATCCATGAATATCACAGTTAGTCCATCGGGTAATGAATTAGTCGTCGGTGAAAGTGGAATTTATCAAATCACAATCTCTATTAATGCCGAAGCCACAGTTGATCCAGATCCGTCAGAACCTTATTTAAATGCCATTATTACTAACAATGGTGTGCCGATTTTTGGGGATACAACGACCTTTTTCAAGATAGCAAATAGAAGCAGTTCCTCTTTTGTGATTCAAGCCCCTTTAGCAGCAGGAGATGAAATAGGTGTAAGTATTAGTACGGCTTTCCCTCAGTTAGGATATATGAATCGTTCATTAACGATAGTTCAATTAAGCAACTTAACATAAAGATACAGCAATTTTTGAAGGGTGGCATGGAATTAAGATAGATGTTAAAATAAGTGTGTATTGATAAGTTTAAGAGTACAATTTGTTCTCTAGGGTTCCGCAGCGGCTTGATGCTGGACTGGTCCGAGAGAGAACGCACAGGCACAAAAGTCTGTGGACACGGAGGGATAAAAGCCCGGGAGGATATCAGAAGGATATCTTCTCCGGGCTTTTTTTGGTTTTTTCGAGGTCTCGGAGAGGAGAGGTGATGTGAAGGGAACCTTAACTACCGTATCCATCTGAACATCGTTAGAGAGGAGTGAGGAAATGAGCCGTAACTGGTCACTAGTATTCATTGCTGGATTGCTTGAGATTAGCTGGGTCATCGGACTGAAGCATGCAGGAACCGCACTGGAATGGATGGGAACTGCGTTTTCGATTGTGTTCAGTATGTATCTGTTGATTCTGTCGACAAAGAAGCTGCCGGTAGGAACGGCGTATGCGGTATTTACAGGCATCGGAACCGCGGGTACCGTACTGACGGAGATGTTAATCTTCAATGAACCGGTCAAGCTGGCAAAAATTTTATTGATTTTGCTGCTGCTAGCCGGCGTAGTGGGTCTGAAAATGATTACGAAAGAGCATGGAGTGAAGGAGGAGGGATAGTCATGGCTTGGATCTTGCTTGTGTTGGCCGGATTCGGAGAGGTGCTGGGCGTGGCCGGAATCAATAAGCTGAACCAGCGTAAGGACATCGTATCCTTCTCCCTTTTGTTCGGCGGTTTTATTTTTAGTTTTGTATTGCTATCTATTGCAATGGAGTCGATCTCCATGGGAACTGCTTACGCGATCTGGACTGGAATTGGCACGGTGGGCAGCGCGCTTGTTGGAATGATTCTCTACGGAGAATCCAGAGAATGGAGAAGGATACTGTTCATCGCTATGGTTCTGTCCGCAGCCGTCGGGTTGAAGCTGATCGCTTAAGCGGCTAAGCGATAGTCATTAGCGCTTTATCATTTAACGCCCCCAAATCGTCAGTTATTTTTTTGACATTGGGGGCGTATTTAGAAATCATGCGTATAAGGTTAATCCTGTCTCCGCAAAAATCTGCGCAGCATCACATACACGGCCAGCAGATGAACGCATAATCCAGTCAATGTGAGCAGCAGCGCTCCCCACGGACCTTCTTCATAGCTGCGGCGCAGTATTTCGTAGATCCAAAAAGGGGGAAAGATGCCTAATCCATATTTTAAAGGGGGAGGTATGAACCATGCTGCCGCCGGAATGGCTACGATCAGACTCGCTCCTTTGGATAGGGCAAGACCCTCCACTTTATTAGCTGCAAAAGCAACCAGGAACAATGCGATAACAGGTGCTTCAAGCGCAGCCATCGGTACCAGGCATAATACCTGTGCTGTACTCACTGACTCGGGGGCCGCCACCAAGAGCAGGATCGCATCGTAAACAACGGACAGGATAACCGCCGTGGCGAGTCGGCATACCAGATAGCCGCTGCGGGATAGTGGCGTCACTGCAAAATATTGAATCAAATGGTCATCCCGCTCATCCAGCATCATATATCCGCACATACAGCCGAGAATCAGGCTAACCAGGAGAAGGGATACCGCGGTAATAAGACCGTAATATTCGGATAAGTTGAATTGGAAGTAAATCGCAAGCGCTTTGTCTGCCGCCGGCACTCCAAATTTTAGAGCGGACATAAGAAATAAGGGGGCAAGGAGATAGAAGAATAACATGGAATCCCGGCCAACGAGCTTCATATCGCTGCGGAGTAAACGCAGTGCAGGAATCATGATCCATCCCCTCCCAACCTCAGCATAATAAACTTCCGGAAAGAATACCGCGTCCAGAGGAAAGCAAGACCACCCCAGCCTGCAAGCAGCAGAACCGCATATAGGATTTGCAACCAGGGCATGGGCTCGAAGGCTGCACGGAGCAGGATGAACGAACCTTGAGTTGGCAATATATAATAAAAGGGCGTAGACCAGATAGGAAGATAGTCCATTATCGGCAGCATGAACACGAATGTCACCACAGTAGACAGAAAGAAGAAACCGTTTAATGAGCGGGAGCGAAAGGCCACGGCCATGCCCAGCAGCGTGAAAAATACAGACGTCAGGAACACACCGGTTATAAACAACAGAGGATTTGTCGTAAAGCCAAATTGACTGATATGAATCAAATAGCTGCTGATCATAGATAACAAAGTAAGCGACAGTGTTTTTGACACCATGTACTCCTCAGGCTTATAAGGCGTAACAAATAGTGTATGATGAATATCCTGGCCTTTTTCCAACAACACCAGGCCACCGATAAAGAAAAAGCCAAGCATGCTTGGATCGGTAAACGTTAGCAAAATATCGGCCATTTCACGAGAGGAAGCAGGCAAAAGGCGCAATAACCCAATGTAGAATAGGCTGATCACCAGGTAAGCATAATAAAATCCGTGTCTATGCTGCAATTTAATATCGTATGCGATGGCGCCCGCCATTCTCATTCCAGATTCCTCCCCGTTACCTTGATAAAAATCTCCTCCAGAGTGGCTTCCTCCGTATGAATCGTTTCAATTTCTTCCCGAAGCAGCAGTTCCGTGAATATCGGATTAGCCCCGATTCCGCTTAATGCGAAATGTTCTTGTGTTACTTGCTTCCCTTTCCTGTACTCCACCCGGACACGCCATTTGCCATGCTGCACTTTTAATTCACGAGGGGTGTCAATAAGAGCGATTTGTCCGTCAACGATAAAAGCGATCCGATCGCAAATTTCTTCTGCCGTGCGCATATTGTGCGTTGTAATCAGAATCGTTTTCCCCTCGGCTTTCATTTGCAGAATGATCTCCATGACTATCCGGGCATTTACTGGGTCCAGTCCAGAGGTTGGCTCATCCAGAAATAAAATATCAGGTTGATTCAGCAGCGCACGACACAGGTTAAGCCTCATTTTCATTCCTTTGGAGAAGTTCTCTACCTTGGTATGGCCGTATTTCGCAAGTCCGACTCTTTCCAGCAGCTCCTCAGGTTTGTGCGTTGCTCCCTTATAGAGAGAACGAAACAGACGGAGATTCTCCAGCGCGGTAAATCGCCCATAAAAATTAGGAAACTCAAAGGCCACGCCAATTCTCTCGTAATAATCAGATTTAGCCTCGCAGACATTTCTCCCCAAAACGGTAACCTGCCCTTCATATTGCTTCAGGATGCCGATAAGGATTTTCTGAGCCGTGCTCTTGCCGGCACCTGAGGGACCCAGGAAACCAAATATTTCCCCCTGCGGAATGGAGAAGTTGAGCCCGTGCAGAACCCGTTCCTTGCTTCCGGGATACTTGTATGTCAAATCAGTTGCTTCAATCATAAATCCTCCAGCTCCTCTTCATAAAATAGTGTAGTAACATCCAGATCCGTTCACGCGCTGTTGATTGGCTCCAATAATGAATTGTAATTCACTTTTAAAATACGCTGATCCATTTATAAAGTCAAGATCATTTCATCCCCTTTTAGAAGTGCGTTGACAACTCAGTTCGGACATGCCTATATTTAAAAGTGAATGGAGGTTCACACTTATGCAGGTTTTAAAAGACGAGCTGCGGCAAGCTATGCTGAGAGTGGCACAAAATATGTTCCTGGATCCCGGTTATGAGAAGACATCCATGAAGGATATCGCGGCTAAAGTGGGGGTATCGGTGGGCAACTTGTATCGTTATTTTCCCAATAAAGAAGCCTTGCTGGAGTCCGTTACGATGCCGGCATACGAACGGTTGCTTGAGCTTATGGAAAATAGTGAGGAGATCTCGGCGGATCGTATGCCGATGATCCTGGATCAATTAGAGAGCTTGCTGGCGGAGTTCCTGCGCGAATATCGGCAGAGTTTGCTGATTTTATTGTACAAAAGCAAGGGAACACGGCAAGAAAATATAAGAAATGAATTTTTTGATCGCTTTGTTAGTCATGTTGAGATGCATTTTGCGGATCATAACCGGAAGACGTCAGCAGCGAAGCAGCTCAACTCGGATGCGGCGCGGCCGCTGGCGATTGCGTTTTTGGAAGGATATTTTGAGATCATTCGCCTTTATAGCGAGGAAGAGCAGATCGTCCAGGCTGCCCGGGCATACGTAACCATCTGGTTCTCAGGACTACAGATTTTGCTGTAGCGGACAAATAGAAAAAGCCTGAGCCGGTATAAAAACCAGCCACAGGCCTTGTTCATAAACGTCAGGGAAGCGACTTAATTCATGCCCGTTTGGTTGCTTGGGCGAATCGATCCTTGATTTGTTTGCTGTTACGTTTCACAGCAATTCGCTGTTCCTCCAATATTTGCGACGAATCCTTCTTAGGAGGGGCAAATAATAATGCTTCCTTGGGCTGAATTCCAATCGCTTTGCTTACCCGTCCATTCTTGGATACGAATACACCGCTACCCACGCTGCATCCCTCCTAGACTTAGTTTTATGAATTCGATAATAACAGGATTTTTACTTATTATAGCATGGTTTACACTTTCTTTATAGCGGATAAACTTCCTATAATCCCAATCAGGTTCAGCCGGATAATGTAAAGTGATGACATAAGGCCCGGAACGGATGCAATAGTAGAACATATTCTTGGCGGCGGTGAAGAAGACCTGTTCACGCTGATCGCCCATCTGGTAAGTTAAAACGGCATAGGAGCTCTTGTTGTCCAGCTTATAGTACGGAGGGCCTTGCGCCTTGCCACATTTGGCGACCAGATGAAGTTGATCCTCCTGGCTCACATACAGGGTTATTGCGGAGCAATCTCCATAGCTTCCGACACTCTCCGTCATATATTTCCCGTAGCCGTGTTCAATCATACCCCCGCAGGCGCGATCCTTAATCAGATTCAGAAATTTCTCCGCGTCACGAAAGCCGCTGATCTGCATTTGCGGCATTAAACCAGCGATCAGATCAAAAGCCTCATCCAATTGCTCCAGCCGGTTGCCGCTAAGCTGGATGGACTCCTCAAGCGGAAGCAGAAGGGAGCCCCTGCGCAGTAGATCGCTAAAATAGCTTCTCCAGTCGATGGGTACCCCCAATGATAAATCATCTACATACACGCTGCGCAAAATCATGTCGTAGAGGAAATACCATACATAAGGGTCGATATGCCCGGGAACTTGCTTATGTTTACGAAGTGCATCCATCATATGAAGCGGGGAAGGGAAGCGTTCCTCTTTGCTGATATATTGATCGATATATTGGTCAAGCAGCGGCTTGACGGTACTGAAGAAGATCCGCTTAACCTCGACATCCGCGAATACCAGGATGGTAACTTCCTGTTCCTGCGCTTTGATAAATTCCAGGTGAGTGATCGTTCTTTCCGCCGCCTTATCATAGGTGCCGGCCTTGCTGGCGATGAACAACAGATAGATATCGCATTGCTCAACCGCTTGCAGACAGAGTGTAACGGGATCAGCGCTAGCCAGCCACGGTCCGATATTCTCCTCCCACATCACCGGCTCATGGCCAAGGGTCTGAAGCTCATGAAACACGCTTTTGCGCAGCGGCTTCAGCCCATCCTCGTTCACAGAACTTATGAAGATTTTCGTTCTTGCCAAGGTATGTAACACTCCTATAATCGTTTTTTCCAGTATAACCCATGTAAACCCGGATAGGAATATATCATTGGTCATGCTTATAGAGGAAGGGGGCTAAAAAGTCCGTCTCTCCATTCCTGGCTACATCTCACTGAGGCACTGTGTGCAATAAACCTAAAGAAGGGCTCTAACTGCGCAGCCTACTCAAAGCTTGCGTCCACAGGCGCTCATCATGGGATGAGTCAGTGAGGACATCCCGCGTTTGGCCCTAATCGTAGTCAGCGTTGGTGCTGAATACCCGTTTAGTCCTTGTTATGCGCTTACTTTTTGAATGTAGATAACTTTTTATGAAAAAGTACTTGCAATAGGCAGATCGCTTGTGTAATATATAAATATAAGTCGCTGATAAATAGTTAGTACAGAACTTTATTTTAGAGAATTGGCCTATAATTGTTGAATGGTTTGCAGTTTTAAGGCCAAAATAAGATGAAAATGGATAGGAGAATGAATAATAATGAGTCAATTTGTCGATTTGCTGAAGAACAGACGCAGTGTGTATGGAATTAACAAGGAAACGGTTATTTCTGATGAGAAGATTGAAGAAATCGTAAAAGAAGCGATCCTTCACACTCCTTCATCTTTCAATTCGCAATCTTCCCGCGTGTTGCTCGTGCTGAATGAGCAGCATGACAAGCTGTGGAATATTACCGAGGATACTCTGAAAAAGGTGGTTCCCGCTGAAAACTTCGGACCTACCGCTGAGAAGATGGCCGGATTCCGCGCTGGTTATGGTACAGTGCTGTTCTTCGAGGATCAAGCTGTAGTTGAAGGCTTGCAGCAACAATTCGAGCTTTACAAAGACAACTTCCCAGTATGGTCCAACCAATCCAGCGGCATGTTGCAATTGGTTGTCTGGACTGCGCTTGCCAATGAAGGCTTTGGTGCAACGCTTCAACATTACAACCCGCTGATTGATGATGCTGTGAAGGCGGAGTGGAATGTTCCAGCTTCCTGGAAGCTGATTGCCCAAATGCCATTTGGCAAACCAACGGCACAGCCGGGCGAGAAGCAATTCGCTCCAGTCGAAGACCGCATTAAAGTCGCAAAATAAGCTATTAATAGGATAAAGGCTGTCCCTGAGAAGATCGCATAGCGGTCTCGCGGGGGCAGCCTTCGTGTTTATTCAGGCAAACCTTAGTTCTATGAACGGTTGGCCCTTATTTGCGTACTGATCTGTCGCACTTAGTTGGTCACGAGCAGTTTCCTGAATTCTTCCGTCAGGATGGGGACGACCTCAAAGAGATCGCCAACGATTCCATAATCCGCGATTTTGAAGATCGGGGCCTCCGGGTCTTTGTTAATGGCGATAATGATGCGGGATTGACTCATTCCGGCCAAATGCTGAATCGCTCCGCTAATGCCACAGGCGATATAAATTTCAGGTGTGACCACTTTACCGGTCTGGCCGATCTGCAATGAATAGTCGCAGTAGCCGGCATCACAAGCGCCACGTGAAGCGCCGACAGCTCCCTGAAGTACATCGGCCAGTTCCTGGAGAGGCTGAAAGCCCGCTTTGCTCTTGACTCCACGGCCACCAGAGACGACGACTTTAGCTTCCGTGAGATCGATTCTCCCAGCCGATTTACTAACAACCTCTTGAATTGCGCTGCGAAGCAAAGTTGATGGAGTAGAGGATAATTCGGTAATGGAAGAAGGCGTGTCAGCAGGCTGAGCAGGTGCAATATTGTTAGGGCGAATCGTGATGACTTGAGGTGAACTGTTGAACTGTCTGTTCTCGAATGCTTTTCCGGCGTAGAGGGGACGGGTATAAGTGATGGCCTCGCCGGTATCGGAGATCGCTGTAACATCGGAGATTTGCCCGGCGCTTAAATGAGCGGCAAGCTGTGGGGCGAGATCGCGCCCGATGGCGGTATGGCCGAAGAATACGGCATGGGGCTTGAGCGGTTCCAAGGCTTGGATTAACGCTGCAAAATAGGTCTCCGCCTGATAGGCGGCCAAATCAGGATGATCGATCATAATTACCTCTGCATAAAGTGCCAGCTGGTCAGCAGCTTCCTTGAGATGATGTCCAAGCAGCAGGGCGATCCGTTGATCCTCTTCATGACTGGCCAGGGCGGCGGCTTGAACCGCCTCAAGACTGATCTGGCGCAGTCGCCCGTCCTTGGTCTCGGCTACGATGACATAGGTGTTCCCCATAGGAAATTCCTCCTTCATTTTATTAAATGACTTTGTCCTCGCTCCTAAGCAGGTGTACTAGCTCTACGGTCTGTTCCTGAATCGTTCCTTGCAGTATGCGGCCGCTCTTGCGTTCGGCGGGCAGGGAGAGGGCGGTGCGTATTGTTTTCGGGGATATGTCCGCAATCCCATTTAGCTGCTGCGGCTCCAGGGTGAGAAAAGGCTTCTTCTTAGCCTTCATAATCCCGGGCAGGGAAGGGTAACGCGGTTCATTAAGGCCTTGCTGGGCGGTGAAAAGGGCAGGCAAACGAATTTCAATCTTCTCGGTATCGCCTTCCGCATCGCGGGTAACGGTGGCTTGATCGGAAGTCATTTGCAGTTGGGTAATGGCGGAGGCATGGGGAATTTCAAGCAATCTGGCCAGTCGCACCGCGGTCTGGCCAGCGCCGTTGTCGACCGAGAAATAGCCGCCGAGAATGAGATCGAAGGCTTGATCGCGGAAGTAGGCGGCCAGAAGCGAGGAGATAGTGAATTCATCACTCTCGCTATCGTCATTCTGGATCAGAACAGCCTGATCCGCCCCCATGGCCAGAGCTGTCCTTAGTGCTTCGGCGACCCTGGCCGGGCCAACAGATACTACGGTAACTGCACCGCCATGCTGTTCCTTCTGACGCAACGCCTCTTCAACCGCATACTCATCATAGGGATTGAGAATAAACTTGACGCCAGCTTCGGCAATTTTGCCTTCTTGTATACTGATTTTTTCCTCGGTGTCAAAGGTTTGTTTCAGGATTACGAAGATGTTCATTCATCATACTCCTTTCAAATCTTTTTTTAGAGGTAGTTCAAAAAGTCCAAGTTTGATCGACTCAATCTCAGACCTGCTTTAAGCCTCGGATGAAAAAATCCACCGTGTTGGCTACCTGGGCCGTCAAGGAGTATTTCTGTCCCGAAATCAGCCATGAGGTGACGACCTCGTCCATAGCCCCGAAGATTAACTGACGTGTTAATCTCGTGTCCAGGTTCTTACGGAAGCTCCCGTCTGCAACGCCCTTTACCAGAATATGCTCGATTAATTGAATATAGGGCTTTACGGCCTGACCAATCGCTTTGCGCAGCTCCAGGGAGCTCTGGCGCAGCTCGATTTGTGTCACATAGGCCAGATGAATATTTTCCTCGAGTAGGGAGAAGTGGATATCGCATATTTTGTACAAGGCTTCCTCGGCGCTGTCTTGTTCAGAGATGTTATTTTTGAACGACTCCACAAGGCTGCCCAAGCGATTCTGGAACAGGGAAATGAGGATATCTTCCTTGTTTTTGAAATATAGATATATCGTACCGTCCGCAACTCCGGCTTCTTTGGCGATTCGGGCCACCTGCGATCCGTGAAATCCATTCTCGGCGATCACCTTCTCCGCGGCATCCAAAATCATTTCAAATTTTTCCTGTTTTCTACTTGTCATCCTGACACCTCAATGTTAAAATTTGAATCGAATGAATGAACACTCATTCATTTTTTATTCATCTTAGGTGAAAGCGCTTTTGTTGTCAAGATGAATCTTTGATTTAAGAGGTGTTCAAAAGGTCGGTTTTCGGCACCGGGGGGTTGAATGAAGCTAGGCATGAGGAGCGGAGCGTACGTTTTCGTAGAAAACGACTTCGTAAGGATTTGCTTGTAGAGAGTGCATGAGCATCTAAAATATTTTCTGAGGGAAAATGACCTCGTAAGCCTCTACTTTTGGGCCCGGCTAAATTCATGATCCGATGCCCAATAAGCTCTCCGTGCTGCTTTGTGTTAGATATAGAATTGTTTCGTTATTAGCGAAGCTGATGAAATTCTATATCGCAAGAGAACCTGCCTTAGCATCGCGATCGCGCATCCTTGAGTAACTTCGATCGGTTTTCTTATTAAAATCGGACTTTTTTGAACAACTTTCAAAAGGAGGGCGGGTGAAGTAAACGTGTGGCAAATGCTGCAATGGATTATGTTCCTGCTGGTAACGGGTTATGCCATTTATTTATTTTATAAAGCGGTATACCATCGTTATCTGTACTTGAGCCTAGGGCGTCCCGTAGAGTTTCGAGCCAGAAGCAGGCTCTCCTGGAACCACTGGAGCGAATTTCTGAGCCAGGTATTCGGACAACGGAAATTGCTAAAAGACTGGCGCAGCGGAATCATGCACATCGTGATTTTTTACGGATTCATTATTTTGCAGTTTGGTGCCATCGATTTGATTGTCAAAGGACTCACCCAAGGGGGGCATCTGCCGCTGCCTGGTTATCATCTATTCGGGCTTAGCCAGGAAGTGACGGTTCTGCTGATTCTGATCGCAATCGCTTATGCGGCCTATCGCAGATACGGTGAACGACTGCCGCGCTTGAAGAAAGGCTGGAAACCTAGCCTTGTTCTCATCCTGATCTCGTCCATTATGCTGACGGTTTTGCTCTCATTAAGCCTGGAGCGTATTTGGTTCCAATTAGACCCATCTCTCTATGCACCCATATCCTCACTCATATCTCTAGCACTCCAAGCTTTATCCACCTCTGCTGCTGAAGTGCTTTTCTACCTCTTCTGGTGGCTGCATCTTATCATCTTGTTAATCTTTCTAGTGTATATTCCGCAATCGAAGCATTTTCATCTGATTACAGCACCGATTAATATTTGGCTGCGTCGTACGGAACCGCCGGGTCGCCTGACCCGCATCGATCTGGAGGACGAAGAAGCGGAGAGCTTTGGAGCCGGGGCGATCACGGACTTTACACGCAAGCAAATGCTCGACTTCTACGCTTGTGTAGAATGCGGGCGCTGCACGAATGTATGTCCAGCCTCTAATACGGGCAAACCGCTGTCGCCTATGCACCTGATCACGAAGCTGCGCGATCATCTGATCGATGTCGGTACCGAACAGACCGGAAAATCGCCATGGCAGCCATCCTATGCCTTTGCCTCTTCACAAACCGCTTCACATCAGTTAGGTGAGCTGAAAAATTCAGCTGTAGCCTGGATAGATTCAAGTCTGCCAACAGAGAGCGGTGAGGCCGGAGCCATGCTGCAGGAGGTGTCGGCGGGAAGTGAAGAAGCGGCAAATAAGTTAGCCGTTTTGCAACCTCTGCCACCGATTACGGATATTCGTCCAACACTGGATTGGCAGTCTACAGTCTGGGGGGTCCGGGATCGAAGCGATTCGGGGACTGCCGGTGTAACAGGCGCCGCTGAGCTGGAGCTGATCGGGGATGTGATGACAGAGGAGGAAATCTGGTCATGCACTACCTGCCGGAATTGTGAGGATCAATGTCCTGTCGGCAATGAGCATGTCGACAAGATTATTGACCTGCGCCGTCACCTTGTACTCATGCAGGGCAGTATTCCGCAAGAAGGTAGGCGGGCGCTGCAAAATATCGAGCGGCAGGGCAACCCTTGGGGGATCAGCCGAAATGAACGCTTGAATTGGACCGCTGAGCTGGAAGGGCTGTCTGTGCCGACGGTGCATGACAATCCGCAATTTGAATATTTGTACTTTGTTGGTTCGATGGGGTCTTATGATCTGCGCAGTCGTAAAATTTCCCGTTCTTTCGCCAGGCTTATGCTGGAGGCGGGCATCAACTTCGCCGTTCTCGGCAACGAAGAGAAAAATTCCGGCGATACGCCAAGGCGGATGGGCAATGAGTTCCTGTTCCAGCAGCTGTGTCAGGAGAACATCGCATTGTTCCAGCAGTATGGGGTACGTAAGATTGTGACGGCGGATCCACATGCCTTTAACACCTTTAAAAACGAATATCCCGAATTCGGACTTGAGGATGTTGAGGTCATTCACCACACCCAATTGCTGGAGCGGCTCATCAAAGAAGGGAAGCTGTCGCTTCGCCATGAGGTGCGGGAAAAAATGACGTACCACGATTCCTGTTATCTGGGACGGTATAACGGTATTTATGAAGCGCCAAGGGAAATTCTTCGCCGGATTCCCGGGATGGAGCTGGCGGAGATGAAGCGCTCGCGTGAGAATGCGATGTGCTGCGGAGCCGGCGGCGGTCTGATGTGGATGGAGGAAACGGGCGGCAAGCGAATTAATTTGGCTCGGACAGAGCAGGCCCTTGAGGTATCTCCAACGATGATCGGCAGCGGATGTCCGTATTGTCTTACGATGCTGGAGGACGGAGTCAAAATGAAGGAGCTTGATGTGAGGACAAAGGATATTGCCGAGATTGTGGAGCTGTCGGTATTTGGCGGGTCCTTGGCCTAACGGAACCTTAGGTTTACCCTGCGCTTGCGCATTTAAAAGATAGTTAGACGGCATTTAAAGTGAATTTCATGGGTTGGAGGTAGGTGTAGATGAATAGATCGATTTCCAAAGCCGTAGTTATCGGTTCGGGCATTATGGGTTCCGGGATTGCGGCGCAGCTTGCCAATGCGGGAATTGCTTGTTCGCTGCTCGATATCGTGCCTGCGGAAATGACGGAAATGGAGCAGGCCAAGGGATATTCACTTAAGGATTCGGCGGTAAGGAACCGCTTCGCTACAGCAGCTATAGCCGATCTGCTCAAAAGAAAGCCAGCGCCGCTATATGATGAAGCATTTGCGGCTCGCATCCGGCCCGGCAATCTGGAAGACCATTTGCATTGGATTCAGGATGCGGACTGGGTGATCGAGGTCGTAGTAGAAAATCTGGCGGTGAAGCGGGACCTTCTCGCCAAGATGGAGCCGCATTGGAAGCCTGGCGTTCTGGTCAGCACCAATACATCAGGGATATCGATTGAGGCGATGAGTGAGGGCAGATCCTTAGATTTCCGTAAGCATTTCATGGGAACACATTTTTTTAACCCTCCGCGGTATATGAAGCTGCTGGAGATTATTCCCGGCCAGCACACAGAGCCTGCACATGTCGACCGGCTGCGAGAAGTTGCGGAGCGTGCTTTGGGCAAGACGGTGGTGATTGCCAAAGATACGCCTAATTTTATTGCCAACCGCATTGGCACGTACGGATTGCTGGTCACCCTGCGCGAGATGCTGCGGCGAGGATATACCGTTGAGGAGGTAGATGCTGTAACCGGTCCGGCCATGGGACGTCCGAAAAGCGCAACCTTTCGCACACTCGATTTGGTTGGCCTCGATACTTTCCTTCATGTTGCGGACAATGTGCGGGAGCATGTGCAGGATGAAAGCGAGATCGAGGTATTCACTGTGCCGGAGCCGCTCCAGCAGATGGTGAGGCAGGGCTGGCTCGGCGAGAAATCGGGTCAGGGCTTCTATCGCAAGCTCAAAGAGCAGGGCAAGAGACAGATTCTGGCTTTGAACCTGGAGGGCTTCACGTACGAGCCGCAGGTAAAGCCGTCCTCAGGTTCACTGCAAGCCGCAAAGGCCGCGAAAGGAAGTAAAGCGAAGCTAAAGGCGCTGCTCAGCGGAGGGGATCGTTATTCCGATCTGGCCTGGAATGTGTTGAAGCCCGTGCTGCTCTATTCCGCAGTCAAGCTCGGTGAGATCGCGGACAATATCCGCGAGATCGACGAAGCGATGAAATGGGGCTTCAATTGGGAGATGGGGCCGTTCGAGACCTGGGATGCGATTGGCCTGGTTCCGTCTGTGAGAAGGATGGAAGCCGAGGGTCTGCAAATTCCGGGCTGGGTTAGCGAATGGATCGCAGCGGGCAACACCTCATTTTATAAAAGAGTGGAAGGCCAGCTGTTCCATGTGCTGAGCGGAAAATACAAAGCGGTAGAACAGCCGCCGCAGATCATCTCGCTGCGTGATTTGAAGGAGCAGAAGCAAGTGCTTCGAAGCAACACTGGCGCAAGCTTGCTTGATCTGGGCGATGGCGTGGCCTGTCTGGAGTTCCATTCCCCGAACAATGCGATCGGCGAGGATATTCTCAGCATGATTACGCAGAGCCAGGAAGAGGTCAGGAAGCGTGGTTATGCCGGATTGGTCATTGCCAATCAGGGGCGCAACTTTTGCGTCGGCGCTAATCTGATGCTTCTGCTGATGGAAGCGGAGGATGAGGAATGGGATGAGGTCGATGATATTATTGCGCTGTTCCAGAACACGATGTATCAATTGAAATATTTTGAGAGGCCCGTCGTTGCTGCGCCGCACCGAATGACGCTTGGCGGGGGAGTTGAGGTTTGCCTGCCCGCCGATCAGGTGATCGCCGCGGCGGAGACATACTATGGCCTGGTCGAGGTTGGCGTTGGCCTGATTCCCGCCGGTGGCGGCTGCAAGGAGCTGACGCTGCGGGCGAGTATGCAGGCTCATTTACCTGAGGCGGATCTGCAGCCGTATATCAATCGACTGTTCGAGACGATTGGCATGGCGAAGGTGTCAACCAGCGGACATGATGCGAAGCGTCTCGGTTATCTGAGAGCGAGCGACCGGGTGGTAGTCAACCCGGACTACGCGATTTATGAAGCGAAGCAGGCGGTGCTGCGCTTGGCCGGCTCCGGTTATGAGCCGATGCAGGAGAGCAAGCTGCGCGTTGTGGGCGCCGAAGGCAAAGCCGTACTGCAGCTTGGAGCCATCGGCATGAGGGAGAGCGGGTATATCAGCGATCATGATCTTCTGATCGCAAAGAAGCTGGCGCATGTGCTCTCTGGTGGAGATGTGCCCGCAGGTACCTGGGTCAGTGAGCGGTATATGCTCGACCTGGAGCGGGAAGCATTCCTGAGTCTGTGCGGTGAGGTAAAGACAAGGCAGCGCATGAAGCATATGCTGACGACAGGCAAGCCGCTGCGGAATTAGCTGGGGAGGGAAAAGATCATGAGGGAAGCAGTCATCGTATCGTTGGCGCGGACAGCGGTCGGCAAGGCGAAAAAAGGCGGCCTCGTTCAAACCCGTGCCGATGAGTTGGGCAAAGCCGTACTGGAAGCGGCGGTAGAGCGGGCCCCTGGCCTGCAAAAAGAAGATGTCGAAGATGTTATCATCGGCTGTGCGATGCCGGAGGGGGAACAGGGACTGAATGTTGCCCGCATTATGGCGCTGTATGCCGGGTTCCCGGTGACGGTTCCGGCCCTGACCGTGAATCGCTTCTGCTCCTCGGGACTGCAGTCGATCGCTTTTGCTGCGGAACGGATCATGCTGGGGCACGCAGATGTAATTATTGCCGGGGGCGTTGAAAGTATGAGCCATGTGCCGGTGACCGGCTTTAAGGTGTCGCCGAACCCGCGCATCGTGGAGCAATATCCGGAGGTGTATATCGGGATGGGGCATACGGCCGAGCGCGTAGCGGAGAAGTTCGGGATCAGCCGTGAGGATCAGGACGCTTTTGCCCTGCGTTCGCATCAGCGGGCTGCGGCGGCGATTGCCTCCGGAAAGTTCGCGGAGGAAATCATTCCGATCCGGACGGAGTTCAGGGATGTCGAGGACTCCGGAAAGTTGAGATCGAGGATCAAGATCTTTGATACGGCTGAAGGTGTGCGCGCGGATACGACGCTGGGTGCGCTCTCTAAGCTGGCGCCGAGCTTCAAGGCCGGCGGTACGGTAACGGCTGGGAACGCATCGCAAATGAGTGACGGCGCTGCCGCGCTGGTCGTCATGAGCAGGGACAAGGCGGAGCAATTGCAGCTTGAGCCTCTGGCGCCGTTCCGTTCCTTTGCGGTATGCGGCGTTGAACCGGAGCTGATGGGCGTCGGACCGGTTAAAGCGATCCCCAAGGCGCTGGCGATGGCCGGAATTACGGCCGAGGATGTGGCCTTGTATGAAATCAATGCAGCGTTTGCTTCGCAATGCTTGCATATTATTCGCGAGCTTGGGCTGGATGAGGAGCAAGTGAATGTGAACGGGGGCGCGCTCGCGCTCGGCCATCCGCTCGGCTGCACAGGAGCGAAGCTAAGCGCTTCGCTGATCTCTGAGCTGCGCAGGCGCGGCGGCGGCTATGGCGTCGTCTCGATGTGCATCGGCGGCGGCATGGGGGCAGCCGGAGTATTTGGGGTGCATGGATAGAGTTGCCGGGGCTGCATAACGAGACAGGGCATCGCTAATTTGCTCAAAAACAGGTCTCCAAAATTCTAACGAAACGTGATAACGCTATTCGGCCAAAAACAGGCCTCTAAAAATTCTAACGAAACGTGGTATCGCTATTTAGCGCAAATGGAGGCCTGAAGCTTGAATTTAGCTCAAATAACGATCTGTAGTTTCGTTAGATCTGAAAACGGGCTGTTTTGGCGGTAATAGCGATCTGTAGTTTCGTTAGAGAACCGGTCGCTGGAAAACTTGACCGAGGTAACGGGCTGGGGTAGGGGGAGTGTTGCGGAATGGCAAAGTTACCCAAGCAACGGCCCACAGACAACGAGCTTAGGCAACAGGTGGGGGCAATGGGTTCAGGCCGTGTACCCAGGCACGGGGGCCTGGAGCAAAGTTACCCAAGCAACGACCCACAGACAACGAGCTTAGGCAACAGGTGGAGGATAAGGGTTCAGGCTGTGTACCCAGGCACGGGGTCCTGAGGCAAAGTTACCCAAACAACGACCCACAGACAACGAGCTTAGGCAACAGGTGGGGGAATGGGGTTCAGGCTGTGTACTCCGGCACGGGGTCCTGGAGCAAAGTTACCCAAGCAACGGCCCACAGACACGGGCTTAGGCAACAGGTGGGGGCAATGGGTTCAGGCTGTGTACCCAGGCACGGGGCCCTGGAGCAAAGTTACTCAAGCAAAGGCCCCCAGACGAAAAACTCAGACGACGAACTCGGCCCCCAGGCCTCACTCATCCCAGCTCACACGTCCGGGATTCAGACGTCAGGATTCATGTATGAAGAGAAGTCAAGTATGAATAGGATTCAAGCAGGAAGAGGATGCAATGGATCAATTCAAAAGGAGAGGATCGGATGAATCAGCAAGCGATGAAGAAAGTACGCGGCGGAAGCTTTGTGATCGAAGACGAGGATTTTCGGAATATAGTGACGCCGGAGGATTTCACGGAAGAGCAGCGGATGATCGCCGACATGACGAAGCAATTTGTGCAAGGGGAAATTGCCCCGCATGACGAGCAACTGGAAAGTTTGGATTATGATCTGACGGTGAAATTACTTCGCGAAGCCGGCGAATTAGGCTTGTTAGGTGCGGATGTGCCGGAGGCATACGGCGGAATGGGACTGGATAAGGTCAGCACCACGCTGATCAATGAGAAGCTGACCAAAGCGTCCTCCTTCGCGCTGTCGTTCGGAGCGCATGTTGGGATCGGGACGCTGCCGATCGTCTACTTCGGAACGGAAGACCAGAAGCAGAAGTACTTGCCAGGTCTGGCCAGCGGGGAGAAGCTCGCCGCTTATTGCTTGACGGAGCCTTCGTCAGGCTCGGATGCGCTGGGCGCCAAGGCGACGGCGCAATTATCCGAGGATGGAAGCCATTATGTGCTTAATGGCACGAAGCAGTTTATTACGAATGCCGGATTTGCCGACATCTTCATGGTCTATGCCAAGGTAGACGGCACGCAGTTCAGCACCTTTATCGTGGAACGCACGATGGAAGGCGTCAGCATCGGGCCGGAGGAGAAAAAGATGGGCATCAAGGCATCGTCCACCTGTCCGCTGATCCTCGAGGACGTCAAGGTTCCGGCAGAGAACCTGCTCTGGGAAGTGGGCAAAGGGCATCTGATCGCTTTTAATATACTGAACATCGGCCGGTTCAAATTGGCTGCAGGCTGTGTTGGGGCAGCCAAGGACGCGCTTGAGCTTGCGGCTCATTATGCGAACGAGCGGACTCAATTCGGCCAGAAGATTTCCTCGTTCCCGCTGATTGGCCGAAAGCTCGCCGATATGAACATCCGCACATATGTGCTGGAGAGTATGGTTTACCGGACGGCGGGGCTGTTTGATACCGGGCTGGCGGAAGTTGATCTTGGTGCTGCCGATGTCGGCTACCGTTCCGCCAAAGCGATCGCTGAGTATCAGCTGGAATGCTCGATCAACAAGGTGTTTGGCTCGGAGACGCTGGATTTCGTGGCTGATGAAGGGGTACAGATTCATGGGGGTTACGGGTATACCAAGGAGTACCGGATTGAACGGATTTATCGCGACTCGCGGATTAATCGTATCTTTGAGGGAACGAACGAAATTAATCGGCTGCTGATCCCCGGCACTCTGATGAAGCGGGCGCTTAAGGGTGAATTGCCGCTGCTGCAAAAAGCGATGGAGCTGCAGGCCGAGATGATGGAGCGAGTCAGTCCTCCGGAGGGAGATGGCGTTCTCGAGCAAGAGGCTCATTTGCTGAAAATGGCCAAGAAGATCTTTTTGCTTGTCGGCGCAGGTGCGGTGCAGACCTATCAAACCGAGCTTGAGCAGGAGCAGGAGGTACTCAGCTGCCTTGCCGACATTATGATCTCGATATTTGCGATGGAGAGCGCATTGCTGCGGACGCAGAAACAGATCAGCTCTACCTCTGAAGAGAAATCAAGACTGGCGATTTTACTGACAACGGCTTATATCCAGGATGAATTCGGGCGTGTAGAGAACTGGGCCAGAGAAGTGCTGAGTGCGATCGCTTCCGGCGATATGCTGCGGACACAGCTCTCCGTCTTGAAGAAATGGTCCAAACGAACGCCGCTCAATCTGGTGGCATTAAAGCGGGAGATTGCGGCCCAGGTGATTCAGTCGGAAGGCTACATCTCATAATGACCATTTGAAACGGAGGTGGAAGGGATGAAGGCAAAACCTTGGCTGCAACATTATCCCGCCGAAGTACCACCGACCTATGATTATCCGCAGCAGCATTTGGCGCAATTTCTACTGGATTCAGCGCAGCAATATCCCGAGCAGCTGGCGCTTGATTTCATGGGGGCAACGACAACCTACCGGGCTTTGCTGGATAAAACTTATCGCTTCGCGAACGCACTGCGCAATCTTGGCGTGCAGCAGGGAGATCGTGTAGCGATTATGCTGCCGAACTGTCCACAGGCGGTTATCGCCTATTATGGCGTGTTATTGATCGGCGGAGTGGTCGTGATGACCAATCCGCTGTACATGCCGCGTGAGCTGGAGTATCAGCTTAACGACGCCGGAGCAAAGGTTATCGTTACGCTCGACATTCTTGTGGATCGGGTGAGCAAGGCGATGGAGCAGCACCCGCTTGATTATATTCTCGTCGCCAGAGTGCAGGATGAGCTATCTTTTCCTAAAAACATGCTATATCCGTTAAAGGCCAGAAAAGATGGCACTGCGGTAAAGGTCAACTATAACGAGCGGATTGTACCGTTTAAGGAGCTGCTCAAAAACTCGCAGCCTGTTCCTTACCTGGCCCCGATTGACACCGAGAATGAGCTGGCGCTTATTCAGTACACCGGGGGAACGACCGGCTTCGCCAAAGGGGTTATGTTGACGCATCGCAATCTGGTCGCCAATACGATTCAGACGCAGCTGTGGTTCTATCGTTCTCGGCCCGGTAAGGAAATATATTTGGCAGCGCTTCCTTTTTTCCACGTGTTTGGGATGACGGTGCTGCTGAACCAGGCTGTCTCGCTTGGATGTACATTAACGCTGATGCCGCGGTTTGAGATCGAGCAGGTATTGAAGGCGATTGACCGCAAGCGGCCTACTGTATTCCCCGGCGCACCAACCATGTATGTGGCGCTCATCAATCATCCGGATGTCCGCAGGTACGATTTGTCCTCGATTCAGGTCTGTATTAGCGGCGCGGCCTCGCTGCCTCAGGAAGTGCAGACCCGATTTGAGCAGTTGTCCGGCGGGAAGCTGATTGAAGGATACGGCCTGACCGAAGCCTCGCCGGTGACGCATGCGAACAATATTTGGGAGAAGCGGAAAACGGGCCCCATCGGCATCCCGTTCCCGGATACAGAGGCAATGATCGTGAAGCCGGATACCTTGGAGGAGGTTCCGCTTGGTGAGATTGGGGAGCTGGCGGTGAAAGGGCCGCAAGTGATGAAAGGATATTGGAACAAGCCGGAAGAGACCTACAAGTGTCTGCGTGATGGATGGCTGCTTACCGGTGATCTCGGCAAAATGGATGAGGACGGTTTCTTCTACATTCTGGACCGTCGCAAGGACATTATTATCGCAGGCGGATACAACATATACCCCCGCGAGGTTGAGGAGATTCTGTTCGAATATCCTGGTGTAGAGGAAGCGATCGTGGCCGGAATTTATGATCCTTACCGCGGAGAGACCGTGAAGGCTTATATCGTGCCGAAGAGTGGGACCCGGCTGGATGAAGCGGAGCTGAAGAAGTTCTGTAAAGAAAGGCTGGCTGCTTATAAGGTCCCGAAGGTCTATGAATTCCGGGATAGTCTGCCAAAGACAATGGCGGGCAAGGTGTTGCGCCGCAGGCTGATCGAAGAGGAGCAAGCCAAATGGAGCAACGATCAAAAATAACGTGCAATTGTGCTGTATAGAGAAAGGAGGAGCCCGGGTGGAAGCGGAGGATCGTAATAAGGATGCGCAAATGCAGGAATGGGAGCGTCTGGCCAAGGGAACTTTCTGGGATTATCTCGGCTCCCAGGTGGAGACGGTTAATGAGCGGCAGGCCGTCGTTACTTTGGAAATTAAGCCGCATCATCATAATATGATTGGGATTGTCCATGGCGGTGTTCATGCTACACTGCTGGATTCTGCAATGGGACTTCTAGCGATGGTGAACCGCCCGAATTGTAATGTCGTGACCACAAATCTGAATATGAATTATGTGGCCAAATCAAGCAGCGGCAAGATGATTGTCACCGCCGAGTTGATCCATTCCAGTCGCACCATGATCACCGCGCATGCCTTCGCCAAAATGGATAACGGCGTGTTGTGCGCTTTCGGAACTGGAACGTTCCGGGTAAGCCAGTAGCGAAGTCGTCGGGAGATTTTCACTTTAAGTCGGATGGCAATTTAGGCGGTTAAGCAAGCGTGGAGCAGTGCAGAGAGATCGGTTCCTGTGCTGCTCTTTCATTTTGCTTGTTCGCGGCCATGATGTTGATTAAACTGGTAGTAATTGCTTCGAATGATAGATTAGTGGAATTAAATTGTGAGGAAGTCGTATTCATAGTTAGAAGAGAGGGGAGAGGGAAGATGCGAGAACAGAGTCAACAGAATAAGAAGGCCTGGGAGCATCGGGCATATGAATTTTGGCACAAAAGGGACGGTACCCCGCAAGAGAAAGCAAGCCAAATACTAGCCAACCCCTTAGGATGCTTAAAAAAGCACAGCCCTTATTTCAAGCAGATTGCAGGGAAAAGGATTGCCAATCTTTGCGGATCTAACGGAAGAAAGGCGGTACCCCTCGCATTATTAGGAGCAGAAGTGACCGTGTTCGACATCTCTGAGGAAAATAGAAGATACGCTTTGGAGTTGGCCGAAGTTGCGAATACGACCATAGAATATATCGTTACAGATATCTATGAAATTGACCTGCAGAAATACGGGGGATATTTTGACCTGCTTTATTTGGAAGGCGGGATACTGCACTATTTTAGTGAGATCGATAAATTTATGTCCATTCTGTTTCGATTATTGAAGCAGGGAGGGACTTTGATTCTTAGCGACTTCCATCCTTTGCGAAAATGCATGATGAGTCAGGGGAACGTGAACTATTTTGATAGGGAGCTAAGGAGTGGCAGCGTAGCTTATAAGGAGTTTTTTGCCGAAGAGGAGCAGGCGGAGTTCCCTGATGTCTCCATTCGGTTATACAGCTTGAGTGAAATTATCAATTCCGTGCTGTCTGCGGGTTTTCGGCTGCAAAGATTCGAGGAGCATCGCGGCTGGGTGAATGAAAACCTCCCTTGGGAGTTTACGATTGTGGCAGCTAACGAAACGTAGGATCGTTATTTGCGCTAAATGAAGCTGCTAAAAATTCTAACGACACAGGGTATCGCTATTAACCCCAAAAAGAGGCTTATAGCCTTCATTTACTACAGATAACGTTGCCTGGTTTCATTAGATTTAATTTACTCTGATTTTCACAGCAATAGCGATCTGTAGTTTCGTTAGAGCCCCCACTGGAAAGCGTCGCCTCG
Source organism: Paenibacillus sp. 79R4 (assembly GCF_013393165.1). Classification (NCBI taxonomy): domain Bacteria; kingdom Bacillati; phylum Bacillota; class Bacilli; order Caryophanales; family Paenibacillaceae; genus Paenibacillus; species Paenibacillus sp. 79R4. The sequence goes on from NZ_QJOT01000002.1 coordinate 439,339, forward strand.
TTTGTCCGGGCAGCATCACACCTGATGCAATTCATGGAGGGTGATTAGGAAGGAAGAGGAGGTCTTGAGTTGGATATTGCAAAAGCAGAAAGATCTGATTTGCCCAGCATCCTGAAACTGCAGTATGAAGCCTATCAGAGTGAGGCTGAGATTTATGGGGAGATGATTCCTCCGCTCAAGCAGACTATCGGCGAGTTAGAAGAGGAATTTAACGAAGGGATTATTTTAAAGTCCGTTGTTCACGAGGAAATAGTTGGTTCTGTACGGGCAAAACTCTAAGCTGAAGTCTGCTTGATAGGGAAGCTTATCGTCAAGCCTCAGTATCAGAATCAAGGAATCGGCCAAAGATTAATGCAAGCCATAGTGGAAGCGCATGGTCATGTGAAGAGAATGGAGCAGTTCACCGGGTTTAAAAGTACAAGAAATCTGGCCCTGTATCACCAATTAGGGTATCGGATATATAAGCAGGAAGAGGTGAATGAGGACCTGACGATGGTGTATATGTATAAGGAGGTCTAGACGGAGAGCGATGAAGAAAATGGTTATATGGGTTATGGTCTTTATAGTGCTGACCGGATGCCATCAAGGTGCTTCTCAATTTCAGGGGGAAGGCTATATTCTGGAAGTGACTGATCAACGCATTTTAGTCATTGAGAAGGAGTTCCCCGGCAAGAGCTGGAAGGATATGATGGATGAATATACCGGTGACGCCATTTGGCTTGGTACGAAGAAGAAGGGCTTGAAGCCAGGCCAGAAGATTCAATATCAGGTTAAGGGTGGGATCGACGAGTCTTACCCTGCGCAGGCCGAAGCAAAAAATATCAAGATTATAAAAGAGGGAAAAGAATGAACGACGCAGTCCGGATTAACAAATTGTCAACTATAGAAGAAGCGCATATGCTGAATGCGGAGTTTGCTGAACGTTATCCTTGGTACACGGAGGGAGAGTATTACTTCAATTGTCTCGAAGAGAATCGGCAAGGACAGCGGATCACATTAATAGCTTATTATAAGGAATGCTTGGCCGGTTGCTGTCATTTGCTGTATGCATCGAAGTACCCCTATTTTCGCGACAATCAAATCCCCGAGATCAATGATCTGAACGTTTTTCCGGAGTATAGAAGAAAGAAAATGGCCAGCCGCTTGTTTGATGAATTGGAGCGAACCGCTAGCGAAACCTCAAAGCACATCGGGTTGGGTGTTGGGTTATATAAAGATTACGGAAATGCGCAGCGAATGTACATGTCCCGTGGTTATATTGCGGACGGAAATGGCCTAACCTATGAGAATGTTCCTGTTATACCCGGAAAGTCCGTCGTTGTGGATGATGAACTATTAATTTATCTGGTTAAGGATCTGCAAAAGTGACTTATCAGCAAGAAGTATGTTCCAAGCTGTGGCCCATTCCTTGCCAAATTAGGAGTAGTATATGAAGCCTAGAATTACTGTCATTACATTAGGTGTAGACGATCTGGATAGAGCACTGCAGTTTTATCGCGATGGACTTGGTTTGCCCACGGAAGGCATTATAGGCACTGAATTTGAGTACGGTGCGGTTGCTTTCTTCGAATTACATGCCGGCTTACGGCTTGCGATTTGGAAGCGTGCAGACATTGCCTATGATACGAAGCTAAATCTAGCCAAGCCTAGTCCCACTGAATTCACGCTTGGTCATAATGTAGGCTCAAGAGAAGAAGTGGATCTGATTATGGAGCAAGCTCAGCAAGCGGGGGCAACGATAACTGTGCAAGCCCACGATACCTTTTGGGGAGGTTATTCGGGTTATTTTCAAGATCCAGACGGTCATTTATGGGAAGTGGTATGGAATCCGGAGTGGGAATTCGCGCAGTAAGGGATGAGCTATTGAAACGGGGGAGACTCCGTAAGAGAGAAACCCTCCGAAAGGATGCAAGCATGAAGAAAATACTTGTTTTTGCTGCTGCACTGGTCGTTATTCTAGCGATAATCGCCTATTCCTCTTATTACTATTATACTCTTTCACCCTCAATGACAGCGAGTGATATTCAAATGAAGGCAAGCATTAAGCCTTATGATACGGATTACTATCTAATCGAGCTTGATGTCGAAAGAATCCAGGATGAACCAGCCCGTCACTTTATTACCCCAATAGCAGAAGGACTTAGCAATATTAATTTCATCTCTGAAGATGGCCTGTATACTCCTGGTACTATTAGTACTTCGTTTGAAGCCGAGCACATATTGAGAAATCAGGTGGATGAAGGGTTAGGAATGGATCTTATGGGGTTTGCCATTCCTAACCAGCAAGGGAAATATAAACTTAAGTTTACAATGCAAAAAATAGATAGGTTAACTGAACTGAAAAGCCTTAATCTATACTATGTGCATGTGGAAAAGAAGCTGGGCAAAGATTTGAGCTGGGTTAAGACTATTACACTGCAACAATGAGTGAGGAAGCGCAAGAAAAAGTCCTGGATCATCTATCCAGGACTTCAACCGCTTTATTTTCGAACTGCTTCAAATGTAAATGACTGAGTGCTATGCGTCGGGTTCTGGTTGTACACATAATCGGCCGAGCATACAATGTTTGTAAAGCCGATATGTTCCAACACCAGCTTGAATTCTTCAATTCCGTACCAGTGCAGCGCAAACCGCTGCAGCTCGGATTGGATAAGCTTCCCTTCGCGCCACTTCTCATACTTCAGGTAGGAGACCGTGATATTATGGAGCAGATTCACTTCAACCAGCTTATCCTCCAAAGTAATCGCATCGCCGGATGGGAGAGCGTAGGTGGAAGTCGTAATCTTTCCTGCTTCAATCGTCTCGGGTAGGATCAAGTCGATGATGATTCGTCCCCCAGGAACAAGATGATCATAGAAGCATTGCAGAGCATTAAGCGAGTCTTGACGCTCTTCAACCAGGCAAAAGGACCCCGTGGGAATGATGATCGCTTCATACTGATGAGGCAGTGAGAAGCTTTGCAGCTTTTCCTCATACAGTACAGGATTCAGACCTCTCTCTTCACAGCGTTTACGGCAAGATGCCAACATTTCAGGAGAATAATCGATTCCATCCACCAGCAGTCCAGCCTGTAACAGCGGGATGAGCATACGACCGGAGCCGACAGCTGCTTCCAGGATTCTTCCTTTACAGGATTTGAGTCTGTCCAGGTAGTATTCGATATCGCCACCGATGGATTGCCCGACAGGCTTGGTAAGGTCATACACTTCCGTACAAAGATTACTATAATAACTGAACATTTCTTGTTCTCCTCCGTTTTATGGATACGGAAGATAGGATTTGTAATATGGGTTAACCGATATTAAGCCTTCCGTACCTCTAATTTAGTGGTGAGTTGGAAAGAGCTGACTGTCATTTAAATCGCCTACTTTCATTGATATTACCCCAAATGTTACCATAGAATAGGTTTCCGGGCAATGATATCAGAGATGGCGAATAATGAGGCATTATAAAATACTTATAGTAAGGAATTTCATATGAAGATCATGATTATAGGAGCAAATGGGTCAGGAAAGACTACCTTTGCACGCAAGCTTGGAGAAATCTTGAACGTCCCTGTTCATCATTTGGATTATTACTTCTGGAAGCCGGGATGGCAGGATACCCCGCCGGAAGAGTGGAATGAGTTCATCAACCATTTGGTGCAAGAAGATCAGTGGATCATCGATGGCTATTATGGGAGAACGCTGGATATTCGCTTGGAGGCAGCGGATGTCATCTTCTTCATGGATCTTTCCCCCTGGGTCACCACTTACCGAGTGATCAAGAGGAGAATACAATATCATGGCAAATTCAGGCCCGATTTAAATGAAGGTTGTCCGGAGTCCATCGACTGGCCATTTATCAAATACAGCTGGAATTTCAGGCGAGATAAAAGGCCGGCAGTGATGGAGAAGCTGCAGAGATATTCGACAGGTAAAAGGGTGATTATTGTGAAAAACTCCCGGCAGGTTGAATCCTTATTACATGAAATAAGAAATAAATGGAAGGATTGACTTGAATGCTGTATTTTGAACGGACTAATAAAATGGCCAATCTTTGCTTCGTCTGCTTTGCTTTGTTTTTCATATTGATGGTGATTCTTTTTATGACCAGCCACTTCTCGGAAATTATAAAATACAATTTTACCAATGATTTAAGAGGGTCCATTTATACGGTAATCTGCTTTGTGATCTCCATATTCTCATTAATCCTGGGGACCATATTGAAGATGATAACTAGAGAAGCGAATGAGGAAATGAAGCTGCTTGAGAAACGGTTAAAGGGGACTAACTAGAATTTGAAAAGAATCTTGAAAGAAAAAGTTCTGGAGGAGGATGAAAATGAAATCAAAAAAGTATTTCTTGCTCGCTGCCATGTTGCTTGCTCTCATGGTACTTCTGTCAGGATGTGTGCCTGGAGATGGAACGTATACCGCACAAAATCAGGCGGGTTTCTTCTGGGGAATCTGGCATGGCTGGGTCGCCCCGATCTCTCTGGTCATCGGCTTGTTCAACCATGACATTCGGATTTATGAGATCAATAATTCGGGATGGTGGTATGACCTGGGGTACTACTTGGCTGTTATTAGCGGTTTTGGCGGGATCTCCTTATTTCGCAAGAAAAAGTGAGCGTGAACCCGCGAAGCCTATTATGATCTAACGAAAGTTAAACCCATATCATAAAATGCATATTGTATGAAAATCCCCTCAAATACTGCCTGTTGAGCAGCGTCTGAGGGGATTTGACGTTCAGGATTCAAAGGGCGATACCATTGACCGGGTGCAGCACTCCGCTTATTGCAAAGGAGGCTTGTCCGGTTTCCTCGGATACGATGAGGACCAGAGCATCACAGCGCTCGGTCAAGCCGATCGCCGCGCGATGTCTTGTGCCCAATTTCTTGTCGGTGACATGGATGCTCGATAAGGGCAGAATATTGGCGGCGGATACGACGGTATCGGAGCGAATCAGAACGGCCCCGTCATGAAGCGGATTCCCCGGATAGAAGATCGATTCGAGCAAGGCATGAGTTAACGTTCCGCCAATCGGGATATTGGATGAAAAGAGCGATTCCAGCGAATCTTTTCGTTCCACAACGATGAGCGCTCCGTGCTTGCGTTCGGATAAATTCCGCAGACAGATCGTTAAGTCTCTATATTTGGCGGTATAAGGCGAGAGGTAACATTTCGAAACCTCGATTCTGAGAAATGACACATCATTAGTCGTTACTTTCCCCAAAAGCAGGTCGCATATCCGACTATATGTAAAACCTAACTAAATTTAATTTTTATTATATTATCCATATGAGATCCTTCGTGTTAGCATATGAATACAGCAGCGCGATTGGGGAAAGGCGAACTTCATAACAAGATGGCAGGTGATGCTCATGAAGCGGCAAGGAGGGAAGTCCGCGATTTGGTACGGAATGGCTCTTGTCATTTTGATGCTTATGCTGACAGGCTGCGAGACCAGGCTCTACTCCTTGTTATCTGATAGGGAGCTACAAGCAACCCAAGGGGAGAGCGAAGAAATGAACAAGTTGAACCGTGATTTATGGCAAGCTGTAATAGAAGGCGATCAGGAAACCGTGAAGAAACGGCTAGCTGAGGGAGCTGATATCGATGCAACAGCTCGGGAAGGTCGTACGGCGGCTATGATTGCGGTGCATACCGATCAACTTGAAATGTTTGAGCTTCTCATTAAGCAAGGAGCAAATTTGAATATTCGGGACAATCGGCTCGATAATCCGCTGCTCTATTCGGGTGCGGAAGGGAAGATGGATTTCCTGAAAGCAGCCATCGCTGCGGGAGCCGATACGACGATGACAAATCGATTTGGCGGGACAGCGCTCATACCGGCAGCGGATCGCGGGCATGTCGAGATCGTGCGTGAACTTCTCGCCAATTCGGATGTTGATGTGAATCACGTCAACAATCTCGGCTGGACCGCTTTACTGGAAGCTATCCTTCTTGGCGATGGCGGCAAGGGGCATCAACAGATCGTAGATCTGCTGATCGCGGGTGGAGCCGATGTGAATCTGGCCGACAACCAAGGAGTGACACCGTTGCAGCATGCCAAGAACCGTGGATACCGTGAGATGATGGCCGCTTTGACAAACGCGGGCGCTTCTTAATCCAATCCCTTCCAAATAACAAAAAATAGTGATGCAGCAACGATTAGAACAGTAATCTACTACGGCGATCTATCCGCTTGATGCAGCGGGGATCGTCTTTTTTCGGCTGACTTGCAGGGGATAAATGAATATAATGGAAAGGTATTGATTGGAAGATGATTGATATGCCGGGCAGAAGGAGGAAAAGTTAGGAGGTGCACGATTGAAGTATATTAGAGCGCAAGGCATTGAGGAACAGGAATATTATTATTTCGAAGTAGATGATGAAATGATCGCTTATCGGCAAGTGACCCTCATGAATGATTGTTATAAGCTGTCTATCGCTCCCGAGTTCTATCTGGCGGAAGGGGAGATTGAATGTTTCGAGGGGGATGAAGATATTTCTCAGGAGCAGTTCAATGAAATTTGGGACAAGGCGGTTGCCTCTTATAGAGTGGGCTGGGAGCAGGTCAAGCTGGATTATGCCCCCGGTACCCTTGTTAACGGTATTATTAGAATGTTCTATCCCCAAGGAGTGATAATACAGCTAAGCGATAGGGCCTATGCAGTGGCGGATTCTGAAGAGCTCAGAACCCATACGAGACCGGAGCTGATGTATCCAGGTTATTTGGTACAGGGGGTTATTGCAGGCTATGATGACAACAATCTCTGGCTCGTGCTGGAGCATTGTACGGTATCTGACGAGGGAGTGATAGAACGCTAGGCTGCAAGATCATGGACGTAGAGCAGATTAGTCCAATACGTAAAAGACAAGGGGATAAGGGGATGAACGAGATGAATGAGATATTGAATGAAGAGGACGATTTTGGCTTCGCACGTATCTATGCTGTTGAACTGAAATACAAGCAGGAGCCGAAGCTGGATCGGGATTTACTATATAAGAAAATGGAGCTTTATACAGGCAGGACAAGCATGCCGGAAGCGGAAAAATCCGTGGCTGAGGAGCTTGCCGTGTGGGAGGCTAATGAGGAATATGAGGGCATGCTGCTGCATTTTTTCCATCTGAACTATAGGCTTCAATATACGGAAGGAGAGCTGCCGGCCCAGACCAACCTGATGAATATCGAGCATCGCCCGGCCGAGGAGTACAACACAGCGCTGCAGCAGTCCTGGCATTGGCAGGAAGCCGCTGAAACCTTGGAGCAATGCAATCATACTTTGTTATTGGTAGACATGATGGCTGCAGGTTTAGAGCCTCAATCACGGCTGCAGCTGTTTAGCGGTGCGCTTCGTGCGGTTCTGGAGGCCTGCCCTTGTGACGCGATATATTTCCGTGAAAGCGATAAGCTGCTTGAGCCTAACGAATATCTGTCTGCTGTAGAGCAAGGCAATTTATTATACGGTGCGTTAAATATTCGGTTCTATAATGTAGAGGGAACCGGAAGCGGAAGAGCGGAGGGACTTATGGATTCGGTGGGGCTGGCTGCGCTTGGGATTCCCGATGTGCAGTGTCATTATTTTGATCTGGAGCCCAATGAGGTTGCTGAGCATCTGGGGAATATCGCTTATTATCTATATAATCAGGGCGATATCATTAAGGACGGAGAGACGATTGGGATTAGCGAAGAAATGCGCTGGCGGTGCGAGCATCAATACTACCTGGTAGAACCTCGCCGTGTCGTGATCGATCTGGATCCTGGAGAGCCTAATTATGCCGGGAAACAGGGCAGCGAAGAGAACTGATTGTTTAGCTTGAATGAAAACGTTTTTTTATATAAACTAGATATGATTACTGTGTGGGAGCGCGTTCACGGACAAGCTCTCTGATATCGATAGATTAGGGGAGGAGTTACTGATGAAATACCGGCAGTTGGGCAATACCGATTTGAAGGTCAGTGAAGTAAGCTTCGGAACCTGGGGCATCGGTGGAGACTGGGGAAGCTCCGACGATACGGATGCTCTCCGCGGGTTGGAGACAGCGATGGAGCAAGGAGTCAACTTCTTTGATACCGCAGACGTATACGGCGGCGGACATGCTGAGGAACTGCTAGCCAAAGCGACAAAGGGCAAAGAGGATGAGATTCATATTGCGACGAAATTTTGCCGTGCTGGCGATATTCATGATTTGAATACTTATTCAGAGGTATCGATCCGCGACTTCTGTGAGAATAGTCTGAAGCGGCTGCAGCGGGAGCGGATTGATCTCTATCAAATTCACTGCCCTCCGTTTGCGATTCTTAAAGATGGACGAGTCTTTGAAGTGTTGGACAAGCTTAAGGCGGAAGGCAAAATCAGACATTATGGCGTCAGTGTAGAGACGGTTGAAGAAGGGCTCTATTGTGTGGGTGTTCCCGGCGTGTCGGCCTTGCAGGTGATCTTTAATCTTTTCCGTCAAAAACCAGCCGAAGAGTTGTTCCCGGCGGCCTGCAAGGCCGGAGTGGGGCTGCTTGTCCGCCTTCCGCTTGCAAGCGGATTGTTGACTGGAAAATTCAAGGCAGACACGACATTTAGCTCCAACGACCATCGCAATTTCAACGCTAATGGCGAGGCTTTTAATGTTGGTGAGACCTTTGCCGGCTTGCCGTTCGCCAAAGGGGTAGAGCTTGCCAATGGCTTGTCCTGGATCGCTGAAGGACGGGAGGATATGGCCCGGGCTTCCATGCGCTGGATTCTTGACCACGAAGAAGTCAGCTGCGTGATTCCTGGCTTCAAGAATGTGAAGCAGGTTGAAGATAACTTGGGCACGTTGAATGTACCGTCCTTCAGCCCGGAGGAACTGGAACGGCTGCGCATGTATTACGAGAACGAAGTAGCCGCGCATATCCGCGGAGTGTATTAATAAATAGTTTGATAAGGCCGTATCCTAGCGATGAAGGATACGGCCTTTTTTGGAAGTTGACATGAAACCTGAAGGTTTCATATAATGCTAATTAGAAACCAAACAGTTTCCTAATTTGAAAGGAGTTTTACACTTTATATGGACAACAATATGGATCAAAAATTGCCGGATATTCGCCATTCCGTTTTGGTAAATGCCCCGATCAGCAAAGTATGGAGCGCTGTCTCTACAGCAGACGGTCTGTCTGCCTGGTTCATGCCAAATGATCTTGAAGCGGTCGTCGGGCATGAATTCCAATTAAATGCGGGGCCGTTTGGACTTTCCCCCTGCAAGGTGACTTTAGTAGAGGAGCCGAACCGTCTCTCCTTCAATTGGGGCAAGGATTGGACATTAACTTTTGAATTGTCGGACAGAGGTGAGCAGACGGAAGTAACGGTCATTCATAGCGGCTGGAGTGCGGACCAGGTGACTGAATTCGGACAGCCGCATACCGTGATTCGCGGCAATATGGACGGGGGCTGGAGCGGTCTGGTTCTCAAGCTGAAATCGCATCTTGAGGCCTAATGATGGAAGCGGCCAGGAATAAGCAGGATGTCTTTCAGGCTGTTGCTGATCCGACTCGACGCGAATTACTTAGCATCTTGGGGGATCAGGAACTGCCCTTGAAAGAATTGACCGGGCATTTTGCGATGAGCCGTACCGCTGTCTCCAAGCATCTGCATGTTTTGGCAGATGCGGGACTGGTTCAGGAACGGAAGGTTGGCCGAGAGACACGCTATCGCCTGAATACAGACCCGCTATTTGAATTGAAGCGTTGGCTATCGTACTTCGACCGCTTCTGGGATAATAAGCTGTCGCAATTGAAATATTATGTAGAATCAGACGCGAATGACGATCAATAATGGGTTCGATATAGGGAGTTAAGCCCCGTCGTCTTTTGAAGCGACGGGGCTTTTACATGTTTTTCCTGAAAATAACTTCCATTGACAACGAATAGTTGTTTATCATATAGTTGTTATGACAATTAAATGATGGGATGTGAGGTGACCGGAATGCCAACTAAAGCGGGGCAGGAGAATACTCCTACCTTAGGTTTCACGATGGGGGTGACTTATCGCAAATTGTCGATGTACTTGCAGCATCGCTTGAAGCCCTTCGATCTCACTCCGGAGCAGTGGTCGGTATTGCTTGAAGTAGATAGTGCTGAAGGGCTGATACAGAAGGAGATCGCCGAACGGACCAGCAAGGATCACCCTACAACGACACGTATTCTGGATCAACTGGAGAGCAAGGGGCTTGTTTACCGGCAAAAGGGCAAGCAGGATCGCCGTTCCTATCTGGTGTTCAGCACAGAGAAGGCGAAGCCAATGATTGAAGCCGGCAAAGGCTATGAACAAGAAATGAAAAATGAGCTTCTGGAATGTGTCACTGAACAGGAGTACGAAGTGATGATGGAGCTTCTTCATCGTATTGATCGTCACTTCAGCGGGGTGAACAAGGATTTTTAAATAGAGAAAGTGGGAGAGATATGTTACTGGAAGACCAGGAACGATTGTGGACGAAATCCTTTATTTCGTTAACGATTTGTTCTTTTTTGATGTTTTTGAATTTGCAGATGTTGTTGTCTACTTTTCCGGCATACGTAAAAAATGAATTTCATGCTGGTGATTTTCAGGTCAGCCTGGTAACCAGCGTATTCGCTGCATCAGCGATTATGGCGAGATTTCTGACCGCCGGGCTTATCAAAAGCGTGCCGCGCGATAAGCTGCTCTATGTTGGACTCATTATCGCAACGATAGCGACCGGCATATACTCGCTGGCTGAAAGTGTTGGCGGCTTGCTGACGATGCGCGTGGGCTTTGGTCTGGGCTTTGGGATATCCAGCACGATATTGCCCACCCTGGCGTCGCAGATCATCCCGGTCAGTCGTATGGGCGAGGGGATCGGGTATTTTGGTTTATCAAGCAGCTTGGCTATGTCATTTGGGCCAATGGTAGGTTTGAACGTGATGAGTGCATACGGATTTAGCAGGCTAACGATCGTCGCTACACTTACCGTCATCTTGATCCTGCCGATTTTGCTGTTCTCCCGTGCAATAGCAAAACCGTCCGCGTACGGCCAGAAAAAGACGGCGAAGCAGTCCGGCGGCAAACATGTCAAGCCGAAGTTCAATCATAAAATGTGGTTCCCCGCTCTGCTGAATGCAATTCTCTGCATTACCTATAGCGGGCTGCTTGGATTCATCGCGTTATTCGGCCAGTTTATTCATCTGGAACAGGTCGGTTTGTTCTTCTTGTTCAACGTGATTACCATCGTAATTGTCCGCCCGATATCCGGTCGGCTCTTTGACCGAAGAGGACATGCCGCAGTTCTCATTCCGGCAGCGATTTTTGTAGTGGCTAGTATGGTGGTATTGTCCTATACAAGATCATTGCCGCTATTGATCGTATCCGCTCTGTTATACGGGCTTGGCTTCGGCGCGATTCAACCGACGCTTCAGGCTTGGATGATCCGCACCTCAACGCCGGAGCAATATGGAACAGCCAACAGTATGTTCTATAATTCAACGGATTTCGGGGTCGCCATCGGCTCGATTATTCTCGGCCTAATCGCTTCATTTAGCAATTATTCCGTAATGTACCGCTATTCAGCCGGGTTTATGGTCTTGTTCCTATTGCTGTACTGCGCGGTTCAGTTTGGACTAAGATCGAAGAAACGCGTGCAGTCGGTAAACATAGAAGGTTAAGGCTAACATTGAAGGCTCCCATCCACTTTGCTATATTTAAGGAGCCACGATGAAGATTCTAATCATCGTATTACTTCAATTAGGGAGCGATTCAAAGACAGGATGACTATCGTAATTGTAGCCATAATTGTACTCTTGTTGATCCTATTTACGATCACAAGCTTCTACTTCTATCGTGTCGCCATTGCGCGAACGGTGAAGGAATTCCTGAACGATAGCCCGGATTTGCAGCCAAGCGATCTATCAGAAGCGGCCAAAGAGTTCCTGAATGAGGATCGGGAATGGTGGAAGAATCAGAGCTTCGAGGTCTGGACAATGGATTCGCACGACGGGATTCACCTTCATGCTTATTATTTGGCAGCTCGCGAGCATTCAAACAAGACGGCGATCATCGCACATGGCTATTCCGGGAGTGCTATGGAGATGAGCGGCTTTGCCAAGCTGTACTATGAGCGGCTGGGCTACAATGTCCTGCTTCCGGATGGACGAGCGCATGGTCAAAGCGGGGGCCACTATATCGGCTTTGGCTGGCCGGAGCGCAAGGATTATCTGAAATGGATTCAGCGTGCTATCGACGTAAATGGAGCGAATACCCAGCTCGTCCTGCATGGTGTATCGATGGGTGGGGCCACGGTGATGATGACGAGCGGGGAGAAGCTGCCCGCTAATGTGAAGGCGATTGTGGAGGATTGCGGTTATACGTCGGTGAAGGACGAATTAACTTTTCAGTTGAAGCGGATGTATCATCTGCCAGCCTTCCCGATCCTGCACGCCACCAGCCTGTTAACGAAGCTGCGGGCCGGATACTTCTTCGGAGAGGCGTCAGCCTTGAAGCAAGTAAGGAAGTCGCAGACTCCCACACTGTTCATTCATGGCGATAATGACACGTTTGTTCCAACCGGGATGGTACATACCGTTTATGAGAACAGCCCGGTGGAGAAAGAGCTGTACATCGTGCCGGGGGCGGGGCATGCTGAAGCATACCGCGTCAATCCGGAGCAATATGAGCAAGTTGTGGTCCGTTTTATCGGGCGTTTTGTGAAGTGACACCTGCTCAGGCTCAGGTCCATCATTGAGGACCTGAGCCTTTTTGCATGGAAATAGGTTTAACCGGATTTGGAGCTTTATGGGGTTCCCTTTGCCCATTGCGATATTGTAACGGTGTAACGCCGACCGTTTTCTTGAAAACCTTAGCGAAATAATTCTGATATTCAAAGCCAACAGCAATCGCTATATCGTAAACGGATTTCGGTGTATGCGTCAATAAACGTCTGCTTTCCTTAATGCGGATCTGGTTCAGATGCTCTATAAATGACATCCCGGTTTCTTTATGAATGCGGTCTGATACATAGGAAGGGTGCTTGCCGATTTTATCGGCGATCTCTTGCAAGGTCAGTTTCTCGAAGAAATGGGTATGCATATAGCGAATCGCGTTTTTAACCAAAACGGAGTAGTCCTTGTTGGAGAGTTCTTTAATGCTGGAGGTGAACGTCAAGTACATCTCCCGAATTAATCGCGTCAGCTCGGCGCTGGAACGGGCGTTCTCCACCTGACGGATATATTGATCGGCGAGTGATTTTGCATATTCGCTATCCATCCCGCGGATATCGGCTAGATGGGGAAAGAAAAAGACATACATCGCCGGTGGCTTGATCGGGATTCTGGGCAATCTATTGTTCTATTTCGGACAGGCAGATCAAATCGCCTATTTGTTCATAGTAAACGCTGTATGCATGTTTAGCGTCGGTTTCAGCCTGGTGCTGGTCGCCTCCATGCAAGCCGATACCATCGAATACGCCCAGTGGAAGACGGGAAAAAGATCCGAGAGCATCGTTACCTCTGTGGGTACTTTTACCGCCAAGGTAAGCACAGCGATTGCCGGTGCGGCGGCCGGCTACGGATTAACCCTCTTCGGCTATGTGCCAAATGGATTGCAATCCGCGTCTACCTTGCAGGGGATCAACCTGATGATATCTATCTTCCCTTTAATCGGCATTTGCCTAAGCTTAATTATCATTTCTTTGTATACTTTGACGGAAAAGAAGTATGCGGAAATCGTGGCCGATTTGCACGGATAAAGGCTTCATACAGAGGGGTTCAGCCTGTGCCCTTTTACCCCTGAGATAGGTGGTTTGCAGGGTCTATCTCGGATTTGCCGGGAGTCGCCCAGATCAGATAAATCATTCCTCCCATATGCCGCTCCATCCGTTCGATTTGCAGACCGGAGCCTTTGACCATTTGAATGATGTCGCGATTCCAGTGGCAGCCGGATATTTGGCGAGCGATGGGATTGACCACGCGCTGGGCTGACCGCAGGATGAGATTGCCTCCAAGCCCGTGTTCCATCAGGCGGATCTGTCCGCCAGGCCGGCACCAGCGCTTCAGATTGCGAAGAACCTGCACCGGATCGTCATAGCCGCATAAGGAGAGGGTCGATACAATGGCATCGAAGGATTGCTCAGGCAGCTGCAATTTTTCGATGTCGCTCTCGATGAAATGAACCTGCATTTGCAGCTCATCTGCGATTTCGGCGGCGCGTCTCAGCATCATTGGGCTGAAGTCGGCCGCGGTCAGATGAATGCGAGCCATATCATAATACGGAAAGTTAGCCCCTGTTCCAACGGCGATCTCCAGCACGTCTCCATGGATATTCTCAATAATCTGCTGCCGCCATTCTTTAAGCATCCGTTTGCGCGTATGTTCCTCATATAATACCGACTGTTTATCAAATTTCCGAATCAGTTTCTGCTTATCCATGACGGTTACCCCCGATCAGCAGCTTGCTTGGAGTCTTTAATCACACCTGCGGCATAAAGCGGACCGCGGGCGGACAGCTTGAACATAATTGCCGCGATTTCCCGCGGCGATTCCTGGCGCCCTTGCATCAGCCATTCCTGAATAATACCGAAGTGTGCCGAGGCAATATAAGAGACCAGATAATTCGTTGGCACCAGCGTATTTTCTTTACGGATGAACGGAACCACATTTTTCTCAAACAAATGCTCGGACATCATTTTTCTAAGCAGTGCATGAAAGGAAGGATCTCCCTTGGGCCCAAGAATCGTCTTCAGGAAGTCGGCATGCTCGCCTAAATATTCAAAGACGCTCACAATTTGCGGCATAATTTGCTCGATATCGATCAGGTCATTCAGAATGGCTGGCTGTATCGTACTTAAGATCCCGATTAGGCCTTCGATCAGTTGTTGCTCGCTTTGCTCCAGAAGATCATATTTATCTCGGTAATGCAAATAGAAGGTCCCCCGATTTATCTCCGCCCGGGTCGTAATATCCTTCACGGTCAGCGCATCAAAGCCTTTCTCCTCGATTAAATCGGTGAATGCGGTGCGAATCATGGCTTTGGTCCGGATAACCCGCTGATCTCTTGATGATTCCATCTATCATTCCTCCAGCTTCCAATCAACATGTATTCAAAACTGCCGGATAATGATCACTTCCGGGGATTCTGTTTATTGTAGTTGAAATATGCATTGATTATAATTAAATCGCAGAAGATAATCAACGCAGTGTTCATTTATTTAGGAGGCGGAAAAGATGGAGGCTACCGTCAAAGTACAGCAGGTTAGCAAGAGCTTCGGCTCCAAAACCGTACTGAACAAAGTGGATCTTCAAATGGAAAAGGGGCAAATATACGGGCTGATCGGCCCTTCGGGCGCAGGCAAGACAACGCTAGTCAAAATGATGGTGGGTATGGAATTGTCGGATGAAGGGGAAGTTCGAGTGCTGGAGACGCGCATGCCTAGTCTGTCCATGCTTCAGCAGATCGGTTATATGGCGCAATCGGATGCTTTATATGGTGAGCTTACAGCGGAGGAGAATCTGAGGTTTTTCGCTTCCATGTTCAAAATGAACCGGGCTGAACAGAAGCAGCGGATCGCCTATGCAGCGGATCTGGTAGGCCTGGCGGATGAATTAGGGAGAAAAGTGGCCGTCTATTCCGGGGGGATGAAGCGCAGATTGTCGCTGGCGATTGCATTGCTGCATGATCCTTCCGTGCTGATCCTGGATGAGCCAACAGTGGGCATTGATCCGCAATTAAGGCAGTCGATCTGGAAGGAGCTTGTCCGCCTGAAAACCTCTGAACATAAGACAATCATTGTAACGACGCATGTGATGGATGAAGCGGATAAATGTGATCAGCTGGCGATGGTGCGTGAGGGAACGATACTGGCCAAGGGTACGCCAGAGCAGCTGAAGCAGCAGTACGATGCGGCGAACTTGGAGGAAGTATTCTTGCGGGCAGGGGGCGGTACGGTATGAGAATCAAGGCGCTGATCAGAAGAATCTGCGAACAGATGCTGCGGGACAAGCGAACGTTGGCCTTGTTGTTCTTGGCTCCGCTGCTTGTCTTGTCGCTAATGCATTATTTGTTCAATCACACAGGCAATGCCGCTGACGCTACCATTGGCGCGGTTGGTCTTCCTTCGCAATGGACTACGGTGCTCGAGCAGCAGGGGCTTGAGATGACGATCTATGATACAGCGGATCGGGATACCTTAGTCGAGGATAAGCTGGATGCGATCCTTGAAATGCAAAATGGACGAATTCATCTGATTCTCGGAAATAGCGATCCTTCTCAATCGAAAGCGCTGCAGATGAAGATCGGGCAGGTAACGGAAGCTCTTACCTCAGCGGCCCAGCAAGATGGAGCAGCTCCGGCAGCCAAGCCGGAACTTACGGTAGAGTATGTATACGGCAGTGCGGATACAACCTTCTTTGATACGCTCAGTCCTATCCTGATCGGATTTTTTGTCTTCTTCTTCGTGTTCTTAATTTCCGGAATCGGTCTCCTGCGGGAACGAACGACAGGAACTTTGGAACGATTAATGTCCACTCCGGTGCGAAGGGGAGAAGTAATTACCGGCTATTTGGCAGGCTACGGAATCTTTGCTTTTGTCCAAACGGTGATTGTCGTCTTATATTCAATCCTGGTTCTTGACATGAATATGACCGGATCGATCTGGTATGTGCTGTTGACCAACCTGCTGCTGGCTTTTGTGGCCTTGTCGCTGGGGATTCTGCTATCCACCTTCGCTGCCTCGGAGTTCCAAATGGTACAATTCATCCCACTCGTCATCATTCCGCAGATTTTCTTTGCCGGTATTTTTCCGTTGGAGCATATGGATGCCTGGGTGCAGGTGCTCGCTAGAATTATGCCGCTGTATTACGGAGCTGATGCTTTGAAGAGCGTGATGTACAAAGGTTTGGGATTCGCAGACATTGCCGTGGATTTAGCGGTATTGGTGCTGTTCGCAGCTTTGTTTATTATTCTAAATATTGTAGCTTTGAAAAAATACCGCAGGCTGTAGGCTTTATTGGCCAGCTGGCAATCAAATCTATGGCATCTGTTTGTGGATATTTTACGGGACTTCGGCAACAATAATGGCGAAAATGCCGAATCAGACCAAGGAGGAAATATCTCATGCCTTTAGTGCCATATGAACCGTTCCGCCATTTGGATAATATACGCCGCGAGATGGATCAATTTTTCACTCATGATTTCCCGTCTATGAAGGGGATGCCACAGCATTTCGGCCAGATGAATGTGGACGTGTATGAGAATGACGATGAAGTCATTGCCGCGTGCGACATTCCGGGATTGGAGCAGAAAGAGGATGTCACGATTGAAGTGGATCGGAACGTTCTGTCCATCAGCGGTTCTGTGAACAAGACGAATGAGGTCAAGGAGGAGCATATGCATCGGCGGGAACGTTATTCCGGGCGGTTCCACCGTCTGGTTACACTGCCGGCTAATGTAACCCCTGAGCATGTCAAAGCCACCTACAAGAACGGTGTATTGGAAGTGCGGATGCGCAAAATTGATGGCGATCATCGAAAAAAGGTCGATGTAGAGTTCCATTAAAACTGGTTATCAAAAAGATTGTAACGTATAAAAAACGGGTACTTGCCGGATGAACCGGGAGTACCCGTTTTTTATGCTCTGTTTTGCTGCACTATGGTTTATGAAGCGGCTTCTTCGGATTTATTTCGGCCGTATTTGAGGTAGAGGACGATACCGAACAGCATTCCGATTATCGACAGCACGGAAATCGTCAGGTACATGGTATGACCGCCTAAAGCCTGGTACAGCGCCCCACCGGCGAAGGAGGCGATAATGCCGGAAACGCCGAAGAAGAGCAGGGCCAATACGGTCTGGCCTGTCGCCCTCCATTCTACAGGCACGATCCTGTATAGATATTGAATCGCAGCGGTGTAGAATATCGGGAATGTGAATATCTGCAGCAGCTGGATATACGCGAGCCAATTCGGGTCCTTGATCCAGGCGGAGATGAAGAAGCGAATAAAGTAGAACGCCCCAGCTATAGCGATGAGGGCCAGTTCCTTATTTTTGCGCAGCCACCAGAAGCTCAAAGAGAAGACCAGAATTTCGCTTCCCGCCGCCAGGAACCATGCCAGCCCAAGCAGGTCGGGTTTGCCGCCGAGGTCTTTAATGTACAGCCCCAGATAGGTATCATTCATCCGGGCCGGGATGGAGCTTATAAACACTAAAATAAGGAAAAGAAGAGTCTCCTTGTTGCTCAGGAAATTTTTCAGGCTCTTGATCGTCAGCGGCTTGCCTGACACCGGAGCATCCGGCATCAAAAAGGCAACAACCAGGCTGATCAGTCCAAGCGCTGCGAATGTGATGCCCAGGCTGCGCGAACCGTATTCCGTCATCAGAAAGCCTGCAGCGAGCGACATCACCGCATAGCCTAATGCACCATAGGTTCGCAATGAACCGTAGCTGATTCCTTCGGATTCGGCCACGCGGAAATTCAAGCTCTCCGTCAACGGGTCGATCGGCATCAGAAAGAAATAGGTCAGCATGACGAATAACAGGATCAGGGGATAATGGTCTGTACTGTATAGGGAATAGCCTGTTACCGTACAGCAGATTACAAGCAGCAACAGAACTTTGCGGATGGTGCGCAGCCGGTCGCTGATCATGCCCCATAACGGTTGGGCTATCAGGGTAATAAAGCCGCCGATGCCGACAATGGTGCCAATCTGCGTCTCGCTCAGCCCCCGGTCGCTGAAATAGAGGGGCAGAAACGGGATGAACATGGACAATAGAGCAAAAAAGAGAAAATTAAATGATTTCACGGTGTAAGCAGATTTCATGAGTTTTATCCTATCCTTTTGAGGTCTGTTTGATATCTGTGCCACTCTTTGATCCACAATTCCGGGCCGATGATATTATGCTCAGTTTATTATACAGGCGGCATCTGTTCAATAGAAGTTTTCCTGAACCGGGAGCCAAAGCGCTATATGAATTGTAATAGGATCGTTTAGGAAGAGGCGATATAATGGTAATGATTGGCTGTGTTATTTAAGTTTCATACATTTTGATGGGTTAGGCTGCTCGCGCCCATGAGGAGAGAAGAACGGATGCAAATGACGAACAGATCATTAACGAGAACTACGCCGGAACAATTGGGGATTGCGGCGAAGCAAGTCATTGCTTTTCTGGATGATGTGGGGAAGCATAAGAGCGAGCTGCACAGCTTCATGCTGCTGCGGCATGGCCAGGTCGCTGCAGAGGACTGGTGGGCCCCCTATGCGCCGGAGCTGCCTCACATGTTATTCTCATTGAGTAAAAGCTTCACTTCGACAGCGATAGGTATGGCCGTTCACGAAGGCATTATAACGTTGGATGACGCGGTGGTTTCATTTTTCCCCGATGATCTTCCGGGGGATGTCCCTGAACATCTCGGCGCGATGCAAATCCGCCATCTGCTAATGATGGGGACAGGTCATGACGAGGATACGATGGATGCTCTGATTGCCGCCGAGGACGGCCATTGGGTCAGAGCTTTTCTTGAACTGCCTGTGCCGCATGAGCCGGGGACTCATTTTCTGTATAATACCGGGGCTACCTATATGCTGTCTGCAATTTTGCAGAAGGCCTCGGGACAAAGTCTGATGGATTACTTAACCCCCCGGTTGTTCAAACCGCTTGGTATTGAGAATCCGACATGGGATACTTGCCCGCGCGGGATAAATACGGGGGGTTACGGACTGAACATTACGACAGAGGATATCGCCAAGCTCGGTCAATTATATTTGCAGAGGGGGCTCTGGAACGGGGTACGAATCATGGATGAGGAGTGGGTCCATGAGGCGACCCGCAAGCAGATTTCCAATGGCGACGGTGGTGACAGCGACTGGGCGCAAGGCTACGGATATCAATTCTGGCGCTGCCGTCATGGAATCTATCGGGGAGATGGCGCCTTTGGCCAGTTCTGTTTAGTCATGCCGGAGCAGGATGCTGTTATCGCGATCACATCAGGTACAGGCGATATGCAGGCCATAATGAACAGCGTCTGGGATCATCTGCTGCCGGGCTTTCTGCCTGAGCCGATCGCGGAAGATGAGAGCTCGGTCGCGCTGGGCGAATGCCTTGCCAAGCTGCATCTTGAGGTTCCAAAGCTCGGAAGCAAGTCAATGCTGGAGGCTCAAATTAGTGGAACAAGATATGAAATCGAACAGGACCGGACCGAGGAAGCTCCGTTCCCATTAAAGAATCTGTGTATCAAATTCGACAAAGATAGGGCACGACTGGATTTTAAGCTGGAAAGTGAAGATAGCATCACGTTGGGACGGGAGCATTGGCTAACCGAATCCACGGTAACTATAGAGGGGAAGGATACTCGCACCGCAGGCAGCTTCACTTGGAAATCGCAAGACGAGCTTATATTAACGCTGCAGGCGATAGAGACTCCTTTTTGTATTACGCTGGAGCTGCACTTTGTCGATGATGCCGTAACGATTCATTCGAGCTATAATGTCGGCTGGGATAAGGTTGTTACAGTACATGGAAAAGCGGTTAATTAATTTACATGCGAGCCTGCTGGAAGCCGCTATGGCTTCTGGCTGGTTCGAGAATTATGGGAAATATTGCAATTCCCCTAGACCTACTTTACATAACCCCCGTGAAAGAGAAGGCTGAATATGACCTTGCCTTGATAAAGGATTTGCTCCTCGCCGTTGAACTTTCCGAGATCACCGTTCCAGCGGCATACATACTTAAAAGAAGCACTGGAATAGTGTGCAGATCCGCGAAAAGGAGCTTCCGGACTGACCTGTTTCAAGGCTGCAAATAAAAACTCAGGAAAACCTTCTATAAGGGTTATGGTCGCTCCGAAATAATTCATAGCCTATACGGCGCTGCCGTCTTTCCACACGACCTCTTGGCCCGCAAAATCAAGCTCACCTACATAACTGTCCAAATATGGATAATTGTCGTTAACATAAGGATAATCCTTGGCGCCTAATCTGGAAGGTTCAGCTTGGGTGTCTCCGCCAGCGGCGCAGGTGTTTTGTTTGGCCTCCACGAGAAAGCTTCTAAGCTCTGTCTCAAACGGCATTATACTCTCGCCTTTCTAGCAAATTTTTTTTATACTAGTCTATAGAACATGTGTTCTAGCATCAATAAAAATGTTATGATCATATCAGAGAGTTTTGAGACGAGAATAAAAATGGGATGAATGGTGATGGGAGTTCCATGAATGCATATAACAAATCGCTGGACTTTGTAGAGATCGATATAAGTGAAGCACAAGAGCAGAGCGGCTCATTGCAGGAAATGAGCATACCTGAGCGGAAGGATCGCCCTGTTCAAGGGTCCTCTCTGCCTATGCAAGGGCTTACGAGAGAACGCAGATTTGTGAGGCAAGCCAGGGAATGGGAGCGGCGGGAAGGAGAGCCGTCTCTGTATATTCCGTTTATGAGCTATTGGCCTACCTTCGAGCAGATGGATGAAGCTCAGCAGAGCTGGTATTTTTACTGGCGCAGCGAGTTGAGGCAGGGACGTTATCCGTTTACCGATCTATCCTATATTTTTGTCTATCTATATGAACTGATTCACGGTGTTGGCTGGGAGGAGCCGCAACAAGGCTATCATCAGCTTATGGCATTATGGAACGCTTACCAATCGATGTACCCGAAGCTGAGTAATTACATAGCGGAATGGGTTTGTGATTTTGCATTGCTGCATAAGCTGGACCTGCCCTTGATGGATATTATCATGCGATCCACTAGTGCGAAAGCCGGGGAGCTCTACGATCTGGAATTAAAAAGAATTCTGGAGAACGAGCCTTCCAGGCTGCGGTTGGAGCATATTTTGGCGTTCTCGGATTATGACCTGCAGCGCAGTAAGTTTTACGTAATCGGAGGTCGGGCGCTTATGGAGGAATATATGCCGAAGGTGGTGGCGCTGGTCGATTCTTATTTGCGGAAAACCACTGGCAAAAATCTGATCGATACGTTTTATAAAGGAAATGGAAAGACGGTCGAGCGGTATTTGTTCCGCAGTGCGGTATATGATGCCGAGTTATATGGGCGTACGCTGCCGCTGCGTATTTTCCAATTGCGGAAATGCCCGCCGCTCCGTTATTACATCACTCAACTGATCCGCTGTACGGAAAATAAATTGCGCGAGCTTCAACACTTCAAAGGGCGGCTGCGTGGTGTTTCTCTAATGAAGGAGACCCAGATGCTGGTCGAGCGCTTTCTGGAGAAGGAATATACAGAAGCGATCAAGCCTGCCGGACCTGTGATCTCTATAGATCCCGAACGGCTGGCCACGCTGCAGAAGGATAGTGAAGAAGTGCGGAGCCTGCTGACCGTCGAGGATGAACGGATGGTGGAGGATGCGGCGCAGGATATGGAGCTTGTAACGGAAGCAGGGCCGGAGCTGCAGGAACAGGTAGAGGCACAGGTAGAGATGCGGGATGGGGATGGCCCATCCTATACCGATTCGGATCAGGAGATCGTCCGGGATACTTCCGGCCTGGATGAAGATTGGCTGCTGTTTGCAGGACAGCTGGGACAGGCTCATCTCGAAGCTTTATTTGCGCTGCAAGAGACAAGCGGCCGACTGTACGAAATTGCCGAGAAATACGGGACCATGCCTGCGCTGCTGCTCGATGAAATCAACGAGCTTGCGATGGAGACGATCGGAGATTTGTTGGTGGATGGCGAATCAATCGCTGAAGATTATATAGATTATTTTGCACGGCTGAGGCGTGTTCAAAAAAGGTCGGTTTTCAGCACCGGAAAGGTTGAATGAAGTCAGGGACTGAGGAGCGGAGCGTACATAGTTTGTACAAGAGCACCGGAAGGCCCGGCTGAATTTAAGATTCGATGCTGCGTAACTTCTTGATTCGCTTCGTGATCATAAGCAGACTTTTTGAACTACCTCGATTAGGAATTAGGACGAAATGGACGAGGTGAAGTGGAATGATGGAACCAAACATAGCCGATATCAAAATCCCGAGGCGGCTGACAACCGCGCTGATAAATTCATTCACTGCGGGTGTGGTGCCTAGAATCGGCTTAGAGCATATCGCGGTGGGGCGGAAGGCTGAAGTCGAGGCTATTTTGCGCGACATGGACAATATCAGTGCTGGCGGAGCGGCCATGCGATTGATTACCGGGCGCTATGGCAGCGGCAAGAGCTTCCTGCTGCAAACGATCCGCAATTATGCGCTCGACCGCGATTTCGTGACGGCTGACGCCGATCTGTCGCCCGAACGCCGTCTGGTCGGCACAAAAGGACAAGGCCTGGCCACCTACCGTGAGCTGATGACGCATCTGTCAACACGCACTCGGCCGGACGGTGGGGCGCTGGAGGCCGTCCTGCAGAAGTGGATTACGACGATACAGCAGGAGGCCATGAAGGACGAAGGCTTGCGTCCCGGTGACCCGGCATTAACCGTGGCCGTCGAGCAGCGGATTTTCACGGTTGCGGCGCAAATGCAAAATCTGGTGCATGGCTTTGATTCCGCCCGCGTATTGGCGGCTTATTGGAACGGCCATAAGCTTGGAGAAGACGGGCAGAAGCAGGCAGCGCTGCGTTGGCTGCGCGGCGAGTTCCCGACCAGGACCGAAGCGCGAAAAGAGCTGGATGTGAGCGTCATTATCGATGATGACAACTGGTATGACTATATCAAGCTGTGGTCGGAATTTGTAGCGGCGATCGGATATCAAGGTCTGCTGCTATTTATCGACGAAGGCGTTAATTTATATAAAATTTCCAACAGCATCGCTCGCACAAGCAATTATGAAAAGCTGTTGACTATGTTTAACGACACGATGCAGGGCAAAGCGGAGCATCTCGGCATTTTTCTGGGCGGTACGCCGCAGTTTGTCGAGGATGAACGGCGCGGTCTGTTCAGCTATGAAGCGCTGCGCTCCCGCCTGGTGGAAGGCCGCTTTGCGGGGGCGGGCTACCGCAACTATACCGGCCCGATCCTTAAACTGGAGATGCTCTCGCATGAAGAGATTTTGATTTTGCTGCAGAAGCTGCGGCAGATCCATGGTTTGCATTTTGCTTATACCCCAATTTTAACAGATGCGGATCTCATTCAATTTATGGAGATGGCTGTCGGCAGAATGGGGGCGGACGAGCTGCTAACCCCACGTGAGGTCGTACGTGATTTTATGGATTTACTGCATACCTTGCATCAGAATCCGGAGGTTTCGTTCAGTCAGCTGCTGGGTGAGCGAAGGGCGGAACATACGACGGAGGCAGGGGAGCCGCAGGACGAATTGGATGATTTTCTGGCGGAGTTCGAATTATGAGCGGCGAAGCCAATCAGCTGTTTTATCGCTTGGCGCCATTTATTCAGGAATTTATTTACCGAAAAAGATGGGAGACGCTTCGTCCGGCCCAGGTTGAGGCGCTTAAAATTTGCATGGATACGCCGAACCATATGCTGATTGCCGCGGGAACGGCGTCGGGGAAGACGGAAGCGGCTTTTTTTCCGGCTTTGACCGAACTGCATGAGCGTCCGTCCGCGTCCGTAGGTATTTTGTATGTCGGCCCCTTGAAGGCGCTCATTAATGACCAGTACGAACGGATCAAAGAGCTGCTACGGGATGGCAATATTCCCGCCTGGCATTGGCACGGCGATGTCTCGCAGACAGAGAAGGGCAAGCTGATGCGTAATCCGTCCGGTGTGCTGCAGATCACGCCGGAATCGCTGGAAGGGCTGCTGATGAATCGGCCCAATGCAATCCCCGCCTTGTTCTGTGATCTCAGATATATCATTATCGACGAGGTTCATGCCTTTATGGGCGTGGATCGGGGCATCCAGGTGCTGAGCCAGATCGCGCGGATCGAGAGAATGGCAAGCTGCTCGCCAAGACGTGTCGGCTTATCCGCAACGCTAAGTGACTATGAAGCAGCGAAGGCCTGGCTTGGTGCGGGCAGCAATCAGCCAGTTGACGCAGTCTCCGTGCCTGGCGGACGCAAGCTGCGGCTGCGGGTGGAGCATTTCTCGTTCCCGGATGCACGGGACGAGGAGCAGGCCGAGCATTTGCAAAATGCCCGCAAGGCCTATTACAGCTTCATCTACGACAGTACCCATTTGAAAAAAACGTTAGTATTCACCAATAGCCGTTCCGATGCGGAATTGACGACGCTGGAGCTGCGCAGGCTTGCCGCTCACCGCCATCAGCCCGATGTGTTCTACGTGCATCACGGCAGCATCTCCGCCATGCTGCGCGAGGAAGCGGAGGCGGCGCTGAAGGATAAGCCCGGCCCGGCGGTTGCCGCCGCAACCGTGACGCTGGAGCTGGGGATCGACCTGGGAGAGCTGGAACGAGTCGTACAGCTGGGCGCTCCTTATAGCGCCTCCAGCTTTGTGCAGCGGCTGGGCCGATCCGGGAGGCGCGGAGACGCGGCCTCCGAGATGCTGTTCGTCTGTCCGGAGGAGGAGGACGAAGATGCGATGCTGCCGGCGCGTATGCCTTGGATGCTGCTGCGGGCGATTGCAGTTATCGAGCTTTATGTCCGCGACCGCTGGGTGGAGCCGCTGGATATTCGGCAAATGCCGATCGGTATTCTCTACCACCAGACGATGAGTATATTGAAGAGTAAAGGGGAAGCGACGCCGGTCGAACTGGCCTCCGATGTGCTGTCGCTGCCATCCTTTAGCCGGATCTCCCCGGATACGTACAAAGTGTTCCTGAATTACTTGCTGCAGACGGATCATATTCAGTGGACCGAGCAGCAGACTTTGATTATCGGCCTTACGGGTGAGAAGATCGTGAACAACTTCCGTTTCTACGCCGTGTTCAAGGATGACGAGGAACATGCGGTATATAACGGAACAGAGGAAATTGGCTCGATTACGACCGTGCCGCCGCCTGGATACTGCTTCTCACTGGCAGGCAAGCTGTGGAAGGTCACCGAGGTGGACACCAAGCATAAGGCGGTGTACGTCAAAGAGGCCTTAGGCAAAGTGGATACCTTGTGGCTAGGGGCCGGCGGGGATATTCATACTTTGGTTCTAAGGAAAATGCGTGAGGTGCTGGCGGATAATACGATCTATCCGTATCTTTCGCCGCAAGCCGTCAACCGGCTTGAGCGGGCTCGCCGTCTGGCGAAGGAGAGCGGACTGCTGAGATCCGCCGTCATTCCGGCTGGCGGCGACTCGTTATTTATTTTGCCATGGGTTGGCAGCAAGCAGTTCCGCACGCTGGAGCGGCTGCTCAAAAATAACCTCTCCCAGCGCCTGTCGCTCCGTTCCATCGTGCCGATGGAGCCGTATTATTTCGTGGTGGCCGGCCAAGCGGACAGTCAGGCGCTATTGGAGCAGATCCTGCTCGAATGTGGTTCTTGCGCAGATCCATCCATGTTGCTCGGGCCTGATGAAGCGCCATATTTAGGCAAGTATGACGAGTTTGTCGCACCGGAGCTGGTGCGTCAGGCTTTTGCTGTCGACGGGCTGGATGTTGAAGGGCTAAGAGCTGGACTTGAGCTTCACCACCATCAGGGAGGCTGGAAGTGAAATTCATAATAAGGGGATAGGGTATGAAACTGGAAAGACTGATTTCCATGGCCTACATGCTCCTGAATCATGGGATTTTATCAGCTTCGGCACTCGCGGAGAAGTATAATGTATCCCAGCGGACCATTTACCGAGATATTGTCCAGTTTGGTTAGGACCCGATAAAGCTGCGGTTTCGCGACCGACTCTGCTATTTCTGCTCTGCGGATTGAAACCAATATACGAAACCTGACTTAACTCTATTGCTCGGACAGTTCCGTAAGCGCTGGTGTGTAACCTATTATTCTAACGAAACTGGTACACGCTATTTGGGCAAAATTGAGACGTAAAAGAATCTAACGAAACTACAGAACGCTATTCGGCCAAAATAAGGCCAAAACATAGCAATTTGGGCCGAATAACGATACCCAGTTTCGTTAGAATTCGAAGCAAGGAAAATATGGCCCAATAGCGATACACAGTTTCGTTAGAGTGTGGGGCAGGGGCGATATAGCCAAATAGCGATCTCCGGTTACGCTAGTTAGGATGTATAGCGGGATAAATCTAGCAAATAGTTACTTTAGAGTGTGACGCAAGGCTAATATAGAAAAATAACGATACCTAGTTTCGTTAGAGTGGTAGCAAGGCAAGTATAGTTCAGTTTCGTTAGGACCCGATGAAGCTGCGGTTTCGCGACCGATTCTGCTATTTCTGCGTTGCTGATTGAAACCAATATACGAAACCTGATTCCTCCCTAGGTTCTAAATCTATTGCTCGGACAGTTCCGTAAGCGCAGGTGTGTACCCTATTGCGCTAACGAAACTGGTACACGCTATTTGGGCAAAATTGAGGCGTAAAAAAATCTAACGAAACTACAGATCGCTATTTGGCCAAAACAAGGCCCAAACATGGCAATTTGGGCCGAATAACGATACACAGTTTCGTTAGAATTCGAAGCAAGGAAAATATAGCCCAATAGCGATACACAGTTTCGTTAGATTGTGAAGCAGGGGCGATATAGCCAAATAGCGATCTCGAGTTACGCTAGTTAGGATGTATAGCGGGACAAATTTAGCAAATTGTTACGTTAGAGTGTAACTCAAGGCTAATATAGCTAAATAACGATACCTAGTTTCGTTAGAGTGGTAGCAAGGCAAGTATAGTCCAGTTTCGTTAGGACCCGATGAAGCTGCGGTTTCGCGACCGACTCTGCTATTTCTGCTCTGCGGAGTGAAACCAATATACGAAACCTGACTCCTCCCTAGGTTCTAAATCTATTGCTCGGACAGTTCCGTAAGCGCAGGTGTGTACCCTATTGCGCTAACGAAACTGGGACACGCTATTTGGGCAAAATTGAGGCGTAAAAAAATCTAACGAAACTACAGATCGCTATTTGGCCAAAACAAGGCC